>CAMYNX010000062.1 GCA_947259875.1 uncultured Gammaproteobacteria bacterium
ACGTTGGCGATGCGGAAACCCTGGTCGCGGATACGCTGGGTGTCCACGCTCCACGCCCCACGCTGCACACCCCCTTCGTGGCGGGAGCACGATCCCGCCTCGGGAGGGAGCACGGTCTGGTCAAAGCAGAACCAGCGCAGGCCCGCGAACGGACCGGTGGGAGAATTCTTCATGCTGTCAATACGAGCAGCCAACTCTTCGTTGTCGACTGATGCGCGCGTGGTGTCTGCCCCGCAGAGGGTGGCGAACACCGACGCAAGTATGCACCCGATCAAGGGCAACACACGCCTGCGGGCGGTGGCTCCACTGTTGTTTGCGCTGACGTCGGCGGTCATCAAAGATCTTCTAATTTGTTTGATGCCGTAAACAAATTCATGACGATGTAATCTGCATACCAAAACTAGCGCGTAGAGTGCACCGAGGATCGCGGATGATGGCAAGGGGACTTGTCCTGCGCGTAGTTCCCCTGCTGTGCGGGGGCAAGCCCCCTGCTGGGCGGGGACAAGCCCCGCGCTGGAGCGATGAAACAAGAGGTCGGAGTCTGTGACTCCAACCCCTATTTTTCTGTTGGGTGAAGCGCAAGTGCAGGCGTTCGAGGCCAAGCCAGCGCCGGGATAGGCGCATACTCGGGCACAACGCGTCATGCCGGGCATCAATCGAATTGCTTATTGCAGACAACATTAGCTCTTTTATTTGTTGCCTTGGTGCAATATACGGGCTATCCAGGATTTTGCGTCGATAGGCGCCACTTAGTGTTGTGTTCGCCACGCAGTTGCTGGTCGCTCACTAGCCCGCATATTGCACCAGTCGGCCACCGGCCTTGACGTAACTGATTGAAAAGCCGTTTGCATGTATCGAATCTACAACTCTTGACCTGGGTACGTTTTGTTAGACGGCCGGTGTCCTA
Organism: uncultured Gammaproteobacteria bacterium; assembly: GCA_947259875.1. Taxonomy (GTDB): domain Bacteria; phylum Pseudomonadota; class Gammaproteobacteria; order Arenicellales; family JAANXG01; genus CALZGZ01. The sequence continues at coordinate 908 of CAMYNX010000062.1, forward strand.
TCCGGGCTCTGGCTGGTCCAGGCACGCCTGAACTTGGACTTCACTCTAGCCATAGCTACGGCTATGACTTTCCCTCCAGTCCGGCGTTCAGCCGCCCCTGTCCTGCGCCAGCTTCCCGGATACTTGTGCAATATGCGGGCTAGCGATGTCAGCATCATGGAACCGGAATGATCGTTTCCTGTGCAGAGCCGAGTGCCTGCGGTGATGGCATCACGCTGTGGTCGCCACAATACAATAAACGCCAAAGCGCAAATTGATGCAACGCCTGTCCAGCTAAACCAAATAATCGCTTCGCGACTTATGAGCTGGATTCTTTCGGGATGAATCGCAGAGCGACGCCGTTGTTGCACCAACGCTGACCCGTAGGAGGAGGACCATCCTTGAATACATGTCCTTGATGGCCGCCACAACGCGCGCAGTGGTACTCGGTACGTGGAAAAATGAGTTTGAAATCAGTCCTAGTTTCCAGGTGGCCTTCAATAGGCGCATAAAAACTCGGCCAGCCGGTTCTGCTGTCGTACTTGGTTTCGGATAAAAACAAGTCCAACCCACAACCTGCGCATACGTACACGCCCTTACCGTATTCCTTATCCAGGGGACTGGTGAACGGCCGTTCAGTACCCTCTTCACGCAGTACGCGATACTGGCTGGGCGTCAGTTGTTGCTTCCACTCGGCGTCGGTCTTATGGATCTTCTCGATGTCTTTGCGATCCTGATCTCTGGTTCCGGCGCTGAGAATACCAGCGGTTCCAAGTGCCGTTGTGCCAACACCCAGCACGCTTAACAAGAAGGTGCGTCGTTTCATGGTCGATTTTTCCGATGTGTTCAATACGCAATTAGATACCGACGCGCGGCCGCAGTTCAATATGTGAAATCCTTGTAATGCCGCTCGGCGGCTCGAGTATGGTCCCCGGCGGTGATCGCGGCGCGGAGCGCCGCGAGGGGTGCGCGTTCATTGAATTGTATTTCCTGCTGTTGCGTGTCGATACCGAGTTGATCCCACAGGGAGGACAGATCGATGGCCTCGGGCGAGTCCTTCATACGGTCGTACAGTACCGTCAGCGCGAGGGTTCCGGTGGCCGCGTCGGCGATCGTGAACACGGTCGATAGCGAGTCGACCTGGTCGGTCATGTCAAATCCAGCATTGACGATGCCACGCAGCGCATCGCGCAGGGTCATTTTCCCGCCACTTGCCTTGCGGATATCGATGTCGGCCAGTAGGCAGAACAGCGCGCCACCCCAATAGGTGCGTCCCCAGGTGGGCGTGAAATCCAGGCCGCGGTCGCCGGCGCGCGGCAGCCCGTGGGGCATACCTTGTACGAATCCGCGCCACACCTGTTCCGGGGTCAATGTTCCTGTGTTTGCGCGCGCAATGGATTCCACGTACACCGCAAGCCCTTCCTCGATCCAATGATGACGGTCCGGTACCCTGGGGAATGCCAAGTGGATCAATTCGTGAATTAATATCCAGTCCACCTCCAAATCGTTGGACGTGGATTCGACGCCCATGGTGATGTTTACCGTGGGACCGTGTCTCAGGGCGCGTCCGTGCTTGATGCCGGCGCCCGCAGCCGCGCGCACCCCGATATAGGCCTGTTTGGTTGGGAATCGTGCATAATAATTGACCACGGTATCGGCACTGCGCCGTATCCAATCGACGATGTCTCGCTCCGGTAAACGGAACTTCGAATTCTCGATAATCACATGCAGGCGGCTACCGCCCACGTCGATTATGGTTGAGTTTTGTTGTGCGCATACCGGGTAGGCGGCGCCGGTGAGCACGCCAAGCAGAAACGTTGTGGTCAGTAGGCGGGTGGATCTGGCAGGATCTGTAACGGTGGGAGCCACGATAATAATGACACGCCGGTAACCACGAAGTTCACGGTTCGGCCACAGCATCCAGCGCGGGGCCGGCGTGCGCTTTCAGTTGCTCCACGACGTGCAAGAACTCGCGGAAGTCGTTGACCACAATGTCTGGCTGATGGGGATGACGACTGGTGCCGGGAAAGATCTTGGCTAGCCATGCCTTGTCCCACTTGGCGCCGTTATAAAATATACTCGTGACGCGTGCGTTTTTGGCGGCGACGGTATCGGTGGTGCTGTCGCCCACGTACCAACAATCCTCGCCCGGGGCGACATTGAGATTTTCGAGCGCCTTGAAAATCGGGTCGGGTTCCGGTTTTCGCCGCCGCGGATCGTCACCGGCAACGATGGTGTCAAACAGATCGATCCATCCGACGCCATCCACGGCGCCCAGTTCGTGCTCAAGAAATTCACGGTCTCGATTGCTCAAAACGCCGGTCTTGATGCCGAGGGTTCGTAATCTCCGGAGCATCTTGGGTATCTCTTCCTCGAGCGGTTCCACTGCGCCGTAATGAAGACGGTAGCAGATGTTGAATGCCTCATGGGCAGTCTGCTTGGCCCCATAATTCTCGCCGAACAATATCTCGAAAATGTCGGTACGCGAAATCTTTCGCGCGGCTTTGACCTTGGGATGCAATTCGTAGTTTTCCTTCACGTACTCCACCAGTTTTCGGTCATCCACATTCTTGCTTTGCTGCGGATCGATCAGGCATTCCACCAAACCGAGCGGCTTCAACTGCATCAGCATGTCGTCCACGGCGTGGTACATCGCGTCCAGGGTGTCCACGAGGGTGGCGTGCCAATCAAATAAAATAACGGTGGGTGCGACGAGCTTTTCAATTTCACCCTCGTTGCGTTGATCCCAGCACTGGCTTACCAACACTAACAGCTGGTTGAAGTCGTTAACCACGTGGTCCGGCCGATGGGGATGATCCGGCGTATCCGGAAAAATCTTGCTAATCCACTCCGGTTGCCACTTAGCGCCGTTGTAAAACACATTGGTGATCCCCGCGGCCTTCGCGGACATGGTGTCCGTGGTGCTGTCACCGATATACCAGATGTCGGCATCAGGCCGCAGATCGGCCATTTGCAGCGCCTTGAGCACCGGATCCGGCCATGGTTTCAGCCGCTCGGTGTCGTCACCGGCGACGATGATTTCGAACAGGTCGTCCCAACCCCCGGCCTCGATCTGTTCCAATTCGTGAGCCAAGAACTCATGCGCTCGATTGGTCAAGATGCCGACCTTTACGCCCATTGCCTTGAGCGCCTCAATCACTTCGCGAATTCCGGGTTCAAAAGGTGTGACATCGCCATAGTGGTTACGGTAGTGTCGATTAAACGCCTGGTGGGCGAGCCGTTTGGCCTCCTCGTCCGGCCCGAACAGCACCTCTAACAGATCGGTGCGCGAGACTTTCTTTTCTGACTTGAGTTTCGGATGCAGTCGTCGGTGCTCGTTGACGTAGGTCACCAATCGACGATCGGCCTCGGTTTTGCTCTTGTCCGGCGGCGTGAGCCGTGCACGCAGTGCGAGGGTATCCAGTTCGGCTAACATGTCATCCATCGCCGCGTACATCGCCTCCATGGTGTCCGCCAGGGTCGCGTGCCAATCAAATAAGATCAAAATCGGTGGAGTTAAATCATGCACAGTGTTGCGCTTGGGGGCTTGGGGACCATAACCGCGGTAAAGATACAAGGAAATTACGGTCAGTGAAAATATATCTCATCGGTGGCTGCCCGTTTATCTTATTGTGCCTTGCTTCTCGGCAACTTGTGTCCGACAATTTCCGAGCGGGACGGTGAATCGCAAAGCCGGGCCAGCGGCCCATATGCACGTCGTTGCACGGAGTAGCCGTTGCTGATCGACCGTCTCCCGGGCGTCGTCCTACTCACATCGGTGTTGGGTATGAGAGCAAATATCTTCCGATTGCAGCAATGGTTGCAGCGTCTTAACTACGATCGTCGCCAATATTTTGACGAGGACATTGATCCGGACCTGTGGGATCTGCTGCAAACTTCATCGTTGCTCGAGATCAAGGAATATGACGTCTTCAAATTGGCCTACAAGGAATGGTTTGGCCATTTACCCAAGCCGCAGGTTTCGGAAGCTCATTTCGCGAACTACATGTTCAATCAAAAGATACCGGTATGGGTGCGGCGCTATACACGCAAAGTGATCGAACTACACGAACGAGACGCGCTCAACCCGCGCGAACTGGGTGTCTATCAGCCGTTACCGAGTCGAAAGCTGAAGCGCATCGGAAAGATATACACGGTGGTATTGTTAACGGTGTTACTGTACCTGACGTTTCTTGCTTACCGGGACACGGAATTGTTTCGCGGCTTGATATCAGTGACCAAAACCGAGTGGCAGATCGGGCCGCACAATTTAACAACACCGTGACCAAACATGTGTGGTCATGTGCTAAGCCGGGCAAGTTCCAGGACATCCGCGGATTGTTGCACCACCTGCTTTTTTAAATCCCGCAGCGCCGCTTGTAGTCCTTCCTCGATGGCGGGGTGGTAGAACGGCATCTTGAGCAGGTCGAATACGCTTTGGTTCTGCTGAATGGACCATGCCAGTAGATGAGCCAAGTGTTCGCCTTTCGGTGCGATCATCGAGGCGCCCAGCAACTGCCCGTGTTGACGATGCCCATAGACACGCAGCACCCCTTTATTTTTACCCATCAGTAGCGCGCGGCCCACAGGACCAAAACGGATCTCTCCGACCACCGCCTGTTCCGGCTCGAGTGCAGAAAAGGACAACCCGACATGGGCAATGTTGGGATCGGTGAAAGTGACCGCCAACGGGGTTCGGCGCCGGTAGCCGGCGACCTTGGGGGCCACGGCGTTACTCCCCGCGATTCGGCCTTCGTCGGCGGCTTCGTGCAGAATCTGACGTTCGGCATTGACGTCTCCGGCAATGAATATCGGCATATCCTGAATCTGCATCGTATGGGGATTGTGTTGCGGCATACCCCGCGCGTCGGTGTCGATGCCTATCCGCTTCAAACCCAGGCGTTCCAGATTGGGGTGCCGTCCCAGGCAAGCGAGAATTTTGTCGACGCGAACACTTTGATCGTTGCTCGTGACCAGCAACTTATCCCCATCGCCGCGTACTTCTACCGGGTGGCCGAGCCATAGAGGAAATTCCTTGCCGATCAGCGCCAAGGCCGTTTGGTTCACCACCGGATCGGTGATGCCGCCGATGGTCTCCAGCATATCCATACCCGTGACTGCCACACCCATACGGCTCAACGCCTGGCCAAGCTCGAGACCGATTACCCCGAGGCCCGCCACTGCGACCGACTCGGGCAAGTCGTCTTGTTCAAAAAAATTATCGGTGGTCAACACCCGGTCCGCGAACCTGTGCCATTTTTTGGGAACGACGGGACTGGAACCGGTGGCGATGACAATGTTAGCGGCGCGAATCCGTTGGCCTTCTACTTCGAGCACATCGGGTTCAATAAAACGTGCGTAGCCATCGATGAATTTATCGTCCAGGTTATCGGTAGTGCCTGCCAGCACACGGTCGACAAAGATGTCGCGCAAATCCCGCGTATGCTCCATCGCGTCGGGTATGTCTAACGATAGCCGGTCTTCCCCGCTGATGCCAAAGCGATCAAAGATATGTCGGCGGTGAAAATCCTCGGCGACCTGAATAATCGCCTTGGAAGGCATACATCCCACCCGGGCGCAGGTGGTGCCCAACTCGCCGCCGTTAATTAACACAAAGTTGTCGGTGGCTCGGCGGACTTGGGACATCGCCGCTAGACCGGCGGTCCCGGCGCCGATAATGGCGACATCCACAGTGCGATTAACCGCTATGTCATTCACGATCCCGTGACTCTCCAAAGTAATCTACCCGCATATTGCACCAAGAATCCGGGATGATGGCGACGGGACTTTTGCTGCGCGTAGTTCCCCTGCTGTGCGGGGACAAGCGCAGGGTCGGGCGGCTGGACGTTCGAGACCGAGCCAGCGCCGGGATAGCCGTGCCCTTAATTCTTGCCAAGCAACCCGGATAGCCGAATGTTGTCATTTCCGGGACGAAACGCTGTGGAGTCCTAATTGTGTGCCATGAATAAGGGCGGGACGCCCTGGTGCAATATACGGGTTGAGTGCCTGCTAGCGCGGTCATTAAGCGATGTGTGTCTTGGCAAGGTATTCGTGGGTTTGCATTTCCGTGAGCCGACTTGCGGTACGCGAGAATTCATCCCGCATTCGTGTCCCGATATACAGCTCATCCGGTGCGGCTGCAGCGGAAACCAGCAGCTTCACGTTGTGATCGTACAGAATATCAACCAAATTGATCAGACGACGTGCTTTATCATCGGATTCGGCGTGCAGCCGCGGAATATTGGATATGAACACGGTATGGAAACATCTCGCGATTTCAAGGTAGTCGTTTTGTGACCGCGGACCGGCACACAATACTTCAAAATCGAACCACACCACATCACCGGCATGGAGAACGGTTTCAATATCACGCCCCTCGATTTCCAGGGTAACTCCGTTGCCAACAGGCTCCGGCGCAATATGCTCGAAATTATGTAACAGCCCGGCGTCAGCGGTGCCGTCTAGCGGGCTAAAGTAGGTGTTCGCGCGATCCAAGAATCGCAGCCTATAATCGACATTGCCTGTGACTGGCACAATCTTTGTATGATCCTTTATTAGGTCAATCACGGGCTGGAACCGATCGCGTTGCAGACCGTCTTTGTACAGCTCGTCGGGAGGGATATTGGAGGTGGCTACCAGTACTATATTGCGCGACAGCAGGTGTTTCAGGAGCCCGCCCAGTATCATTGCATCGCCAATGTCTTTGACAACGAATTCATCGAAGCACAACACCCTGGTCGAATCTGTAAATCGTTGCGCGACAATAGCCAGGGGATCGGTCTGATCGCGCAGGGTTTTTAGTTGTTCGTGGGTCTTCTTCATAAAACGGTGAAAGTGGGTACGCTTTTTCTCGTTGAACGGCAGGCAATCAAAGAACATGTCCATGAGATAGGTCTTACCGCGGCCAACACCACCCCATAAATACAGGCCGCGCACCGGCTCTACTGGCTGTTTATTGGTAATCCTGTTTGTAATCCACGACACCAAACCGCGTTTGGCAAAGGAGCGTTTGGTTAAATCTTCATACAGCTGCTGCAAGTGCAATACCGTTTGTTCCTGCGCTGGATCGTGCTGAAAATCTTGCTTGCACAGATCGACTTGGTAGCAGTCAATCGGTGTCACGCTGATCGTCGAACAAGTCGGATATTACGATGACGGTGCCAAGATTGGCTTACCAGCTCAGCCGGTTTCCAACCAAGCGCCGGCGCTGTCCAGATCGTCGAATTGTTGCACCTCGGCGTCCACAAAGGCGCCGGCAAGCCAGCCGACCCAGGCGTGCCACTGGTTGTCGGTGACAACCGCAATACGTTCATAATCATGGGCATGCTGCTGGTTGAATTTAAGCTCCTCCATGGCCATGTCCATACTGAAACGCTCCATATTGGTCAGATCGAACAAAACATTGACATGCTCGTGTTCGCGGAGCTCATTGGTCACCGCGTCTTCGAATTCACGGAAATCGTCCAATGTGAACTCCGCGTAGACATGTACTTTCAGGACATCTTTTAGATCTTCGATCACAATCATGTCTTTGGCTCCGACTCGTTCAAACTCTGTTCGGATACGACGATACCATCGGTGTCCGCGTACACATAGGCTCCGGGTGTGAAACTTACCCCAGCAAAGTAAATCACCATGTCCCGTTGTCCCTCGCCCCGTTTCACGCTTTTGGTGGGGTTGGTGTTTAGCGCTTTGACACCGATATCCATGGCTCTAATCATGTCTGCATCCCGGATGCAGCCATTGATGATAATTCCTGGCCAACCGTTATCGACCGCGAGTTGCGCTATCTGATCACCGAGCAAAGCGCAGCGTAATGAACCACCCCCATCTACCACCAAGACCTTGCCGGCACCGGGCTGCTCAAGTGTTTCCCGGACCAATGTATTATCTTCAAATAACTTCAAGGTCACGATCCAACCAGAAAAGGCGTTTCGACCCCCGTAGTTCACGAATGCGGGAGCAGCCACTTGCAGCTGTTCTCCGTAGTTGTCATATAAGTCTGCAGTTTTCATAGAGCTATTTCCCGGTTCAGGCTGATGTTGGGCTGAGACAATGTGATGATACCGTCTGAGTCAACGTTGAAGTCAACACGCATTATTGCTCATCTGTGTTACTCGTTTTAGACTTTGGCAAGCTTGGTTTCAGGCATGATCTCGTCAAACGAGCAAATCGCGCGAAACTCCTCCACTTCCCGCACTGGTTGTTGTGAATCCGGCTGATAGATGGCGAACAGATAATGAACACCATAGCCACGGGCGGCTCGCAACACGTCTAGATTGTCGTCGATGAACAATGTCCGCCGGGAATTGAAGGGATACCGTTCGTGCAACAGACGCCAGAATTCAGGCGTCTCTTTTGGGGCACCGATGTCGTGTGAGCAAATGATCGTGTCGAAATATGGCGCCAATCCGGTGTATCTCATCTTGACTTGAATTGCCTTGTGATGGGCGTTGGTCACCAAGCGCAGATCGATGCCCAAACCATGTAATGCGTTCAGAAACTGAAGGACCTTGGGTCTAATAGATATTTTGTGGGACACCTCATGCTTCAACTGTACGATATCCAAGCCGAGTTTGTCGGACCAGTAGTCCACGCAATACCAATTTAAAGAGCCCTCTACCTGACGATATTGGGAAAGCAATTCCTGCATGGCCTGTTCAATACCCATTCCGTGTTTGTTGGCAAAATGGCGTGGTACATGGGTCAACCAAAAATGATTGTCAAAGTGCAAATCCAGCAAAGTGCCATCCATATCGAGAAGTACGGTATCGATTCTTTCCCAGTCAACCATAGCGATCTGTTGTCTTACGTATTTGCCCACTCATAATCCCGCGGTTAAAAATTGACAACGCGGTTATAATGCCTCGAAACGCGCGTCGCCGAAACTCGATGATCAAAAAACCCACGGTCGTTCATAACCAGATAATCGCGGACACCAGTGTGTTCTCCATCGAGCGTGTTAGCCTTCGATTTACCAATGGCGCCGAAGTCGACTATGAGCGGTTACGCGGCCGCGACGGAGGCGCGGTGATGATTATACCTTTGCTGGATGTGGATACAGTGTTGCTGATTCGCGAGTATGCGGCTGGCGTTGACCGCTACGAGCTGGGCTTTCCCAAAGGGCTCATGGAAGAAGGCGAGTCTGCCGAATCCGCGGCGGACCGCGAAATCAAGGAGGAGATTGGGCATGGCTCTCGGCGTTTGACTCTATTAAAGACACTGTCCGTGGCCCCCGGATATACCAACTTTGAGACCCACATCGTGTTGGCGGAAGATTTATATCCCAAACGAATTCCCGGTGATGAACCGGAGCCGATCGAAGTGGTGCCATGGAGAGTCGATGACTTCACATCGCTTGTTGAACAAGAAGATTTTCTGGAGGCGCGGAGTATCGCCGCGTTGTATTTACTTCAACACTATATGGACAAAAAATGTTCACCGAAAAAGACCTTATAAACTTGATCCCGGAAGTTTCACGGATAGCGCGGCAAGCGGGGGAGCGAATCCTCGACATCTACGAGCGCGGTTTCGATGTCCATACCAAGACGGATGGAACGCCATTGACGACTGCTGATCGGGCCTCTCATGAGATTATCTGTCGGGAATTGCCCGTCCTCGACGGGAACCTTCCAGTGTTATCGGAGGAGTCGGCATCGGCAGATCACAGTGGCCGGCAGGGCTGGCGCCAGTTCTGGTTAGTCGACCCCTTGGACGGCACGCGGGAATTCGTAAAGCGCAATGGTGAATTCACCGTCAATATCGCCTTGATCGACGGTCACCGGCCAGTGCTGGGTGTCGTCCATACGCCGGTTAAGGGGCTGACCCACTGGTCCCATGCGGGGGGTCCGGCGTATCGGTATAGTGGTGATGGCGAGGCACAGAGCATCCAGGTCAAACAATTTCATGGCGGATCGCCTCAGGTAGTGGCCAGCCGTTCTCATGGCAGGGATGCTTTGGCCCAGTTCTTATCGCGGCTTAAGGAACGGGAGGGTGGATACGACACCATTAGTATGGGCAGCGCCCTCAAGATCTGCATCGTCGCGGAGGGCCGTGGCGATGTGTATCCGCGGTTGGGGCCGACCTATGAATGGGATACGGCAGCGGCCCAATGTGTGCTCGAATCGGCCGGCGGTAAGTTGACAGACCGTCAAGGGGTTCCGCTGCGTTACAACAAGAATTCGTTATTGAACCCATGGTTCATAGCCAGCGGCTCAGGGGATTATGATTGGTACAGCCTGCTCGAGGGGATCGAAGAAACGCCGTAATCGCCGCCGCTTTTCAGCGCAACCAATCCCCACAAACAATGATGCGCTCGCTTCCGGTCTGGTGCCGGTACAGATATATCCAGGCGCGGCCATGCTCAGTCGCAAACACTACGCGGTCATATCGGTCCGGATAATCCTCTAGTTCGTCCAGTGTTGCGAGAGTTGTTGCGGTGATGCGGTAAAGCTCGCCGGTAATTGCGCAGTGGCCGCCACCTACGACCCCCGGGTAGGTACCAAGATCCAGCATCGTGTAACCGGGCTCAGTGACGTGCAAACCGAGAAAAGAAGACGAACGCAGCATATAATGGTTTCGCTGGCCGCGCCGTAAAGTACCGTAGACGAACACTAGGTCTAGCATCAACTTCTTTTATATTACCGGTCCACCGCATTGCAATTCCGCAGAAATTGTACAACCGGTATTGCAACACGGTACCGAGACGGTGTATCGAAAATGAAGCGCGTTCCCGAACCGGAATTGATGGATGAGCCTGATCAGGCCCGTGCCTATGCCGAGGCCGACTTCGACCAACCGAACACGTTATTCGTGGATACGTTTGCGCGCTGTTTCCCCGATTTCAACCGCGGACGTTTATTGGATGTCGGTTGTGGGCCGGCAGATATACCAATTCGATTCGCCGGCTTGTTTCCAGAGCTGAACGTGGTGGCGATCGATGGCGCGCAATCAATGATTACGCTGGCTGATCGCGTCATTGAGCGTGCCGGAATGTCGACCCGCATAAGGACGCTTTGCTGGCGAATCGGGCAGGAGCCTGGTCCTGGTGATATACAAGGGCTTTTCGATGGCGTGATCAGCAACAGCCTGTTGCATCACCTGGATGAGCCCGAGACGCTATGGCGCGCAATTTCGAAGTACGCCAAAATCCACGCACCCGTGTTGGTTATGGACCTTAGAAGGCCGCGATCCCAAAATGCCGCAAACGAAATCGTGGAGGAATACTCGGGAAACGAGCCCGAGATCTTGAAGCGGGATTTCTATCACTCTCTGCTGGCATCTTATCGCGAGGATGAGGTGCGCGAACAGCTGATCGCGGCCGGCCTATCGTATTTCAATGTGGAGCGAATCAGTGACCGACATCTTGTGGCTTATGGCAGGTTATCTGCCGGTTAGTCTTTTTGCGTTGGCTCGATGTTGGGGGCTCGATAACCGACCACCGCTTTGAGCCGGTGCCACCACTGCTTCAGTGTGGCGAGTATCCTTTTAGCCCATGGGAAGTCCACAGACAATAAAATGAGCCCCAACGGCAACATCCAGAATCCGAGCACCGGTAAGGCTCCAAAAATACCCCCTATCACGAGTAGAATACCGGCGGTGATACGCACTCCTTTTTTGGGATGTGTCTTCAGATAATGAAATTTTTCTGTGATGTACAGTTTCACTGGCAATCTATAGGGGCGATTTCTGCGCCAACTATACAACAGTCTGTGTGACGAATGGGTATAAAGTTCACCAAGATGCAAGCGCTTGGCAACGACTTCGTTGTCATTGACGCGATATCTCAGGTCGTCGAAATCGGTCGTGACCAAGCGCAACGAATCGCCGACCGGCGGTGGGGTGTGGGCTGCGACCAGATTCTTCTGGTAGAAAATCCATCACGCGATGATGTTGATTTTCAGTTCCGTATTATCAACGCCGACGGCGGGGAAGTTGCGCAATGCGGTAATGGAGCCCGCTGTTTCGCGCTATTCGTGCGCGAAGCCGGATTGACGGATAAGACCGAGATCAGGGTGGAGACCTCTGCCGATGTGTTGACCCTGAACGTTCTGGATGACGGTCAGGTGCGCGTGAATATGGCCGTGCCACGATTCGAGCCGGAAGACATTCCGTTTATCGCAACAAAACGGCAAGACGTGTACGATTTGGCACTGGAAGATGGTGAAATCGAAATATCAGCGCTGTCATTGGGCAATCCCCACGCCGTACGCGTCGTGAAAGATGTGGATCTAGCCCCGGTGGCTGCACAGGGCCCAATGATTGAGTGTCATCAACGGTTCCCAAAACGGGTCAATGTTGGATTCATGCAGGTGTGCGGTCGTAACCATATTCGGTTGCGTGTGTTCGAGCGCGGGGTAGGAGAAACTCCGGCGTGTGGGAGTGGTGCTTGTGCTGCGGTGGTAGCTGGTAGAAGACGCGCTTTGCTGGACGAGTCGGTAATCGTGGATTTACCCGGTGGCCGCCTGCGGGTCGAGTGGTCCGGTAACGCACAGCCGGCGTATATGACGGGACCTGCGCAATCCGTCTTCGACGGGGAACTAAAACTGACCTTGTAAATGCGACGGCCGGAGGGCAAATGACGCAGAAACCAAACTTCGAACAGACCGAGAATCTGGAGGACGAGCAACGCATCATAGAGTATTTACGCAGTCACCGGGATTTCTTGGACCGACATCCGGACTTACTCGTCGACATGCAGCTGTCCCATGAATCAGGCAACGGCGTATCACTAATCGAAAGGCAAGTTGACGTGCTGCGTGAGAGCAATGAGGCGTTGAAAAAAAAGTTACGCACGTTGATCGAGGCTGCCGAGCAGAACGAGTCCCTTAATCAGCAACTATACGAGGTATTACTGACGGCAATCGTTCAGAACGATCTGGACACCGCATTAGATGTATTGCCAGGCACAATCAAAGAACAATTTGATCTGCCGTTAGCGGTAATTCGAATCTCAGTCGATGATCGCGAAATGCAAGCGCGTACTGAAATTGCCGACAAATCTGATATCGACTACCAACAACTACATGCGCGCATTGCTCATGGAAGAAGTGTTTGCGATGATCGTCTCCCAACTCAAGTGCTGAAGTACTTATTCGCAGATCAAGCGGAAGAGGTGGGTTCTTGTGCGTTGGTACCGTTGGGGACTGGTGATCCGTTAGGGGTGCTGGCACTCGCATCGCCGGACGAAAGCCGATTCCGCGCCGATTTCGGCACGTTGTTTCTTGATCGCTTGGGCGATGTCGTCGGTGTGGTTTTGAAGCGGTTGCTCGGCTGAATATCGGTGTCGCCGGAATCCCAAAAACAACTGGCCGATTTTTTGGAGTATCTAGGCATCGAACGGCGTATGTCTCAACACACACAGTCCGCATATGCCCGTGATCTAAAAGGATTGACCGTGTATTGTGATGGGGTGGGAGTCGAGGTATGGCGGGAACTCGATGTGCACCGGGCCCGTTCCTTTATCATGCACTTACACAAATCCGGTTTATCGGGGCGTAGTATACAACGTGCACTATCGGCGGCGCGTAGTTTCTATCGCTACCTTATCCGCGAACGAGCGGCCAAGAATAATCCCTTCACCGGTATCCGCGCTCCGAAGTCAGAGAAACGTTTGCCCGCGGTGTTGACAGTGGACCAGGTGTCTTTGCTGTTCGCGGTGCAAGCGAAGGAACCGCTGGCGTTGCGGGACCGGGCAATCATGGAGTTGTTTTATTCATCGGGACTGCGGTTGTCGGAGTTGATCGGCCTCGATCTACCGCAACTAGACCGGCAGCAGGCCTTGGTACGTGTTCGCGGTAAAGGTGGTAAGACGCGAGAGGTTCCCGTGGGGCGCCTAGCGATGCAAGCTATCGGGGAGTGGTTACCGCAACGCGACCGCATGGCTGGTGAAGATGAGCCGGCGTTTTTCGTAACCAGGAGAGGGAGGCGCATGACGCCACGCGGGGTGCAACAGCGAATCAAGCACTGGGGGAAACGCCAAGGTTTAGATGTGTCGGTGCATCCTCATATATTGCGCCACAGTTTTGCGAGTCACTTGTTGGAATCCAGCGGTGAACTTAGGGCGGTCCAGGAACTGCTGGGCCACGCCAATATCAGTACTACCCAGGTGTACACACATTTGGATTTTCAGCACTTGGCGAAGATCTATGATCGCGCACACCCAAGGGCCAAAAAAAAGGATTAGCAGGCGCGCCTTCACATTCAGAGCACTAACAGCGGGTGGTCGGCTGCAGACAGACAGGATAGCGGAATATGGCCGTGATTGGGCGGGTTGTGCATGGCAAGAGCCACGAAGCGGTCCACGAACATAGCTCCGGCGTGCTTGTCCATCTCGTATTTGACGGGTCGCTATGGCGCGGAATCGCTATAGTGACGTCTACATGTTTGCGGACGGACGTGCCGGATCATTTTTCCCGCGGCTCATAGATGATTAGCTTTAGGTAAGTGCGTTATGATATGCGATCCGCCGTTTCAGTATCCGCGCGGCAGCGGAACCATAGCATGGCGGGAATAAAGAGTATTAGGCCGATGATCCGATGGTAGCCATACCGTGACATCAAACGGCACCAGAGTATAACTACACCCAGCGTAATAAGGGGAAATTATGTCGTTCGAAGCATTGATCCCAATTCTTCTTGGTATCGGCGGGTTGTTCGCCGCATACAAGATCTTTCAAATGGTACTGGAACATGCGCCGGGCACCGGTAAAGTCATTGAGATCGGCGATGCCATACACAATGGTGCCATGGTGTTCATGCGCCGCGAATACAAGATCCTGGCGATTTTCTCGGGGATCGTAATCGTCCTCATTTTGCTTTCGCCGCTGGGTTGGCGCACCGCTTTCGCATTCATCGTTGGGGCGCTGTGTTCGGCGAGCGCAGGTTACATCGGTATGTACACCGCCACCCAGGCGAACGTACGCACCACCACCGCCGCTCACGCCGAGGGTGCCCCGGCGGCATTAACGGTGGCTTTCTTCGGGGGCTCTATCATGGGGCTCACGGTGGCGGCCATGGGACTGTTGGGGTTGGGGCTGCTTTACTTGTTTTTCGGCGGGGACCCACACACCGCTCACGTGATTCATGGTTTTGGCATGGGGGCCTCCTCGGTGGCGCTGTTCTCGCGTGTCGGTGGCGGTATTTTTACCAAGAGTGCCGACGTCGGCGCGGATCTCGTTGGTAAGATTGAAGCAGGAATCCCTGAAGACGACCCGCGCAACCCCGGCGTTATCGCGGACAACGTTGGCGACAATGTAGGCGACGTGGCAGGTATGGGATCGGACATCTTCGAGTCCTACTGCGGTGCCATGATCGCCACTATCGCCATCGCTTCGACGATGGGGACGGCGGAATTAGAGATGGTCGGACCGCAATCGACGTTGATGTTCCTGCCGTTGATGCTG
>CAMYNX010000063.1 GCA_947259875.1 uncultured Gammaproteobacteria bacterium
CGAATATCGTCGCACCCGGCGATTGCTCGGCGTGGTCCCGCAGGAACTTGTCTACGATCCCTTCCTTCAAGTACGTGAGGCGTTGCAATTTCAGGCTGGCTATTTCGGACTGGGTAAAGAAAACGACGACTGGATCGAAGAATTGTTGCTCACGCTAAACCTCACGGACCGGGCGACCACAAATATGCGTGCGCTGTCGGGAGGCATGAAACGTCGGGTGCTCATTGGGCAAGCCTTAGCGCACAAACCACCAGTGGTGGTGTTAGACGAGCCCACTGCCGGTGTAGACGTAGAACTGCGCCAGTCGTTATGGCGATTCCTAAAACGGCTGCACAGCGAGGGGCACACCATCGTTCTAACTACCCATTATCTGGAAGAAGCGGAGAATCTGTGCGAACGCATCGCCATTTTGGATCACGGCGCGGCGGTGGCGCTGGAGACCAAATCGGAATTACTTGCTCGGGGAATTTGCCGCAGTCTACACATTTTCGCCTCGCACAAGATTGAGACGCTGCCTGATCAATTACGGGAAAAGGTACGGTATATAAACGGTCATTCGATGGAGCTTCGTTTGCGTAAAGACAAGGATTCCATCGTGTCGGTACTAGACACTATTCGTGACGCTGGAATCGACATCGTCGATATCCGGGTTGACGAGGACAAGCTCGAGGATGTGTTCGTTCAACTGACCGGCGAGCACAGTGAGTAAGGAGTCTGACATGTACGGCGTATATATTTTGTTCTACAAGGAAGTATTACGATTTTGGAAGGTTGCCTTTCAAACGGTCTTGGCCCCAGTGATTACCGCGCTGCTGTATTTGGTGGTATTTTCACATGTGCTGGCAGATCGTGTGACGGTGTTCGAGGGTGTGAATTACACGGCGTTCTTGATTCCGGGGTTAATGATGATGTCGATAATTCAAAATGCCTTCGCGAACAGCTCGTCGAGCTTAATTCAGTCAAAAGTAACCGGAAATATTATTTTCCTTCTTCTCACACCGTTATCACACTTTGAGTTATTTATTGGTTATATCGCGGCGGCGGTAGTGCGCGGATTTACCGTCGGTGTCGGAGTGTTTCTGGTAGCCATTTTCTACGTTCAGGTGCCGGTGCATAGTTTTGTCGTTATCATCGGGTTTGCCATACTGAGCAGTGGCGTATTGGCGGTGATGGGAATGATTGCAGGTATCTGGGCGGAGAAATTCGATCAGCTCGCCGCGTTCCAGAACTTTATCATCATGCCGTTGTCTTTCTTGAGCGGGGTCTTTTACTCGATTCATACATTGCCGCCGTTTTGGCAGACGCTGTCCCATTTCAACCCGTTTTTCTATATGATTGACGGCTTCCGGTACGGGTTTTTTGGTCAATCAGACGCCGCGGTTGAGATTAGCTTTCTAGTTGTTGTGACTGCGTTGCTGGTGCTGTCGGCATTGACTTTGGCGCTGCTCAAGAGCGGGTATAAACTGCGTGCCTGATGAATGTGGTATTTGGTCCGTTGGATAGTGGTGGTGTATGGCAAGGCTAAATTGCAAGTTCCGGATTGAGAAACAATATCTATGGTAACTCCCGAGAATATCAAGAATTGGATCGAAAGCGGCTTGAAGGATGCTCACGTTGAAATCGATGGCGACGGACACCATTTTAATGCGGTAATCGTCACCCCGCTGTTTGAGGGTAAATCGCGCATAGCCCAGCATCAACTGGTATATGCGGCACTGGGCGATAAGATGAAGGCTGAGATCCACGCCTTGTCGATGCGCACGTTGACTCCCGAAGAATGGCAGCAGGAGCAAGGTGCGTGACCGAAAATCGGTATAATCGGTAGTGAATCAGTAGTAAGTATAGCGAGGTGAGTGGTAATGAGTGTGCAGGAAAGAATTGAAGAAACGATTAAGAGCAACGATGTGGTGCTTTTCATGAAGGGCTCCCCGGAGTTTCCACAATGCGGATTCTCGGGACAGGCGGTTCAGGTCCTCACCGCCTGTGGGGTTGAGTTTGCGTCGGTGGATGTGTTGTCAGATCCTGATATACGGGAAGGTATTAAGCAATACTCAAACTGGCCAACGGTTCCCCAACTGTACGTGAACGGTGAGTTTATTGGCGGCAGTGATATCATGTTGGAGATGTATCAAAAAGGTGAGCTGCAGACGAAACTGTCCGGCATTGGCAGTTAAACCGCGACGCCCGTGATCACACTCGTAAGGCTGCCATGAGGTGGCCTTTTGTTTTTTATAGCGACTGGTTCGGCGATTCTATAGATGGATAAACTCATAGTTACTGGTGGGGCCCCGATACACGGAGAAGTAAGAATATCTGGTGCCAAGAACGCGGCGCTACCGGTTTTGATCGCCTCGTTATTGACTGATCAGACCCTGCGTGTCAGCAATATCCCGCACTTGAATGACATTACAACCACCATGGAACTCCTGGGCCAGCTTGGCGTGCGACTGGAAGTCGATGAAAAAATGGCCATCGAGGCCAATGCGCGGGAGATCACGCAAGTGCGTGCCCCCTATAATTTGGTCAAAACCATGCGCGCTTCAATTCTGGTGCTGGGTCCATTGCTAGCGCGTTTCGGACATGCCGAGGTATCGCTGCCGGGGGGGTGTGCGATCGGTTCGCGACCGGTGAACCTGCACATCAAGGGACTGCGGGCGATGGGTGCCGACGTCGACATCGATGAGGGCTATATCAAGGCGCGGGCGGGACGTCTGCAAGGGGCTCGCGTGTTGATGGATCTGATATCGGTCACCGGCACTGAGAATCTGATGATGGCTGCGACCTTAGCGAACGGCACGACGGTAATCGAAAATGCCGCCCGTGAACCGGAGGTTGTAGACCTCGCTAATTGTCTGAACACCATGGGGGCCAAGATTACTGGCGCCGGAAGCGACGAAATCCATATTCAAGGCGTGGAGCGGCTTGGTGGGGCGACCCATCCAATCATCCCCGACCGGATCGAAACCGGGACTTACTTGGTGGCGGGCGCAATCACCGGCGGTTGCATAAAATTGAAAAACACCAATCCTCATCTCGTGGAATCAGTCATCGAGAAGCTTCGCGAAGCGGGAGCCGATTTAGAGACGGGCCCGGACTGGGTGTCGCTGGATATGCGTGGTCGTCAACTCAAAGCAGTTGATGCGCGCACTGCTCCGTTCCCCGGGTTCCCCACCGATATGCAGGCGCAGTTTGTGACTCTAAACAGTGTCGCCCGAGGTACTGCCACGGTGACTGAGACGATATTCGAAAACCGCTTTATGCATGTTCATGAGCTCCAGCGTATGGGTGCACGAGTGGAAATGAAAGGCAACACCGCTATCGTGCGCGGCGTAAAAAAACTTCGCGGCGCCCCGGTGATGGCTACCGATCTACGTGCCTCCGCATGTTTGGTTTTGGCCGGATTGGTGGCGGAAAATGACACACTCATAGATCGCATCTATCACATCGACCGTGGTTACGAGTGTATAGAGGAGAAACTCGCCCAATTGGGTGCAAAGATCCGGCGGGTTCCGGTGTATAACATGGAGGCGCCCGCCGCCGTAACTTCGGCATTTTGACTCTGGTGTGAGTGGCATAGCTGCGCACACGCACCCTGCAACCAACGGTATACGGTTTGGGTTTGAAATATTAGTGATAGCGATGGCGCCGGCGCTATGACTGGTGTGATGTGCGGTGCTGTTGACCGGATTGATGCTGGCTGCGTGTTACAGGTCCAGAACGCATTGAACTCTACCACGGCGCCGACCGCAGCGGACGATTGTCTGCCAATAACGTACTATGAGTATAAAATCTCAGCGTCTCAAGACCCTTATTATGATATCGGGAATGAGGTTGATTAGTGGCTACTCGAATTCACGAACTTGATGTTGCGGACAGCGATTTCGATATTCGCTTATATAAACTGCTCGCTCGTGACAAAGGTTATGGCACTGACGTTGAGGCCGCAGTGCGCGAGATTATAGATAAGGTCCGTGAGCAGGGAGATGCAGCCTTGCTGGAATATACTCGGCGGTTCGATCACGTCGATGCCGCCAGTGTGGGCGACCTCGAACTGCCCAAGCGACAATTGATGGAGGCGTTGAGCGGCCTGGATCCGGTGCACAAATCGGCGCTCGAGCAGTCGGCGCAACGCATTCGGCGCTACCACGAGCGCCAAGGTCTGGAAACTTGGGAATACGACGAACCTGATGGCAATGTCTTTGGGCAGCGAATAACGCCCCTGGACCGTGTCGGTATCTACGTGCCGGGAGGTAAGGCGGCGTATCCGTCGTCGGTGTTGATGAATGCGATTCCGGCACGGGTGGCGCGCGTCGCGGAGGTCATCATGGTGGTGCCCACACCGAATGGCGAGCTCGATGACCTGGTGCTGGCCGCGGCGGCGTTATCGGATGTAGATCGTGTGTTTTGTATCGGTGGCGCCCAGGCGGTGGCTGCGCTAGCCTACGGGACTGATACTGTTCCGGCAGTGGATAAGATCGTCGGACCAGGCAACATATACGTCGCCACTGCTAAGAGGCTGGTGTACGGCCAGGTCGGGATCGACATGATCGCCGGTCCATCGGAGGTCGTAGTGGTATGTGATGACAGCGTTGATCCCGATTGGGTGGCGATGGACATGTTCGCGCAGGCGGAACACGACGAGTTGGCCCAATCCATTGTGATAAGCACCGAAGCGCCGGTGCTCGCGACGGTCAAAGATGCGATTGAGCGCTTGTTACCGACCATGGAACGGGAGTCCGTTATACGCGCGGCGTTGACTGGACAAGGCGCGTTAATTCATGTGGACACCTTGGCCCAAGCGGCCAACGTGGTGAATCGAATTGCGCCAGAGCACTTGGAATTGCTGATGCGTGAACCGCGCGCTTTTGGGAACAAAATACGGCATGCTGGGGCTATTTTTGTGGGCCGACACAGCGCCGAGTCGCTCGGTGACTACTGTGCGGGACCGAACCATGTACTGCCCACATCGGGAACCGCCAGGTTTAGCTCACCATTGGGCGTGTATGACTTTCAAAAGCGAACGAGTATCATTGAGTGTTCCGAGCAAGGTGCTTCGGTATTGGCGCGCACTGCCTCGGTACTTGCGCGTTGTGAGCAGCTAACTGCCCACGCACGCTCGGCAGAATATCGAATCAAGCAAGACACATCGACTGACCGGAGGGGCGATCCCGGTGCCAGAGGAAAAACACAAAAGTAGATTCGCGCTCGTTCGAAGCGCGGTGCAATCGTTGCGCGCGTATCCGGTTCCGGATGCCACTGGCATGATCAAGCTGGACGCAATGGAGAACCCGTATCAGTGGCCGGATGACATGATACGGACATGGCTGGAGCAGATTCGCGCGGTGGAGATGAACCGCTATCCCGATCCGCAGGCCGGCGCGCTCGCAAATCGTATTCGCGCGGCTGGTCTAGCTCCCGCGGGGAACGCTCTGGTCTTGGGTAATGGTTCGGATGAGCTGATCCAGGTCATCATGTTGACCGTGGGCGGGCACGGACGCAAGGTGTTGGTGCCGGTGCCGAGCTTCGTAATGTACGAGATGATCGCCCGCTTCACCGATACCGAGTTTGTTGGCATACCCTTGCGTGACGATTTTACATTGGACGCCGAGGCAATGATCGCGGGGGTTCGTGAGCACGATCCGGCAGTGGTGATTCTTGCCTATCCGAACAATCCAAGCGGTAACTTATTCGATCGCGAGGCCATTGTTGAGTTGATTTCAGAGTGTAACGGCTTAGTAGTCATTGACGAGGCATATCACATCTTTTCCAATGCGAGTTTTATCGACGACCTTGATCAATATGACAATGTGGTGGTGCTGCGTACGCTGTCGAAAATGGGATTAGCCGGTATCCGGCTCGGGTATATGACGGGACGAAGGGAATGGTTGGCTCAATTCGATAAAGTACGATTACCTTTTAACATCAATGTCCTCACCCAGGTGACTGCTGAATTAGCCCTGCAACACTATCGTGTTTTCCAGGAACAAGCTGCAAGGATATGCCGTGAGCGGACGCGTGTAGAAAGGATTATGGATAGTCTGGATCAGATCATCCCATACCCGAGCGACGCGAATTTCGTCTTGTTTCGATGTGAGGGATGTGATGCAGAAGCGGTGTTTCAAGGATTGCTTCAGCATCAGATCCTGATAAAGAATTTGCACAGTCCCGGCACCGCGTTACACAATTGCCTCCGCGTGACCGTCGGCAAGACTCATGAGAACGAAGCGTTTCTAAATGCATTGAGTTTGTTCGTCACCACAGACTATTCGCTCCAATAGCTGCATTTCTGTTACTATACTTTTAGTACTTGCCTCTCCAACTTCGATGGCTAACCGCGCCGCGCAAATCAGTCGAAACACCAAGGAAACCCAGATCACCGCGAAGGTGAATTTGGATGGCTCGGGTGTACGATCAATAAGTACGGGAATCCCGTTTCTGGAACACATGCTGGATCAAGTGGCGCAACACGGATCCCTAGATCTGGACATTCAGGCCGCGGGAGACCTGCACATCGATGCTCATCACACGATTGAGGATATCGGTATCACCCTCGGCCAGGCGTTTGCCAAAGCGCTCGGCGACAAAACA
Organism: uncultured Gammaproteobacteria bacterium; assembly: GCA_947259875.1. GTDB lineage: Bacteria > Pseudomonadota > Gammaproteobacteria > Arenicellales > JAANXG01 > CALZGZ01. The sequence continues at coordinate 6,589 of CAMYNX010000063.1, forward strand.
GGCATTCGCCGGTACGGTTATGCCTACGTACCTCTTGATGAAGCGCTAAGCCGGGTTGTCGTTGATTTTTCCGGCCGGCCAGGTCTGGTGTATGACGTCCGCTATCCACGCGCCCGTGTTGGTGATTTCGATGTCGACCTGATCTATGAATTCTTTCAAGGATTTACAAATCACGCGTTGGTTACGTTACATATCGACAATATACGCGGACGCAACGCACACCATATCGCAGAGACCATTTTCAAGGCTTTTGGGCGTGCATTACGTATGGCGTTGGAAATTGATCAACGTCTAGGCGGCACCCTGCCTTCGACAAAAGGAACGCTGTAGACAACAACGGACCCATCCGTTTTAAATTCCTTACTCCGAGCGTCTCATGACACATGTAGCAGTAGTTGATTTCGGGACTGGCAATCTGCGATCCGTTTCGAAAGCCATCGAGCATGTGGCCCCAAAAGTCCGCGTCGTAGTAACAGATGACCCGGATCGGGTGCATGCCGCCGATCACGTCGTGTTTCCGGGGCAGGGCGCCATCGGCACATGTATTCGCGCCATCGACCAAAAGGGATTGAGTGATGTGCTCATGGAAGCGCTTCGCACTAAGCCGTTTTTGGGCATTTGCCTGGGATTACAGGCGCTGTATAGATATAGCGAGGAGCACGATGGTACGCCATGCTTGGGCGTGCTGGACGGTGAGGTCAAATATCTGACCCACTTGAGCGGGGTTGCCCAATGGCCAAGGGAACTCAAGATTCCTCATATGGGTTGGAATACGGTTCGCCAAAATCAGCCACATCCGTTGTGGTCAAGCATTGCCCCCGACGCGCGGTTCTATTTTGTCCACAGTTATTGCGCTGTGGGAAAAAATAACTCGGAGGTCCTGGGGGTCACGGAATATGGCGGATCATTTACTTCCGCGGCGGGTCGCGATAATTTGTTTGCTACACAGTTTCACCCAGAAAAAAGTCAGCGTGATGGGTTGGCCCTGCTCAAGAATTTCGTTGCATGGGATGGGACTAGCTGAGTTATTCAATTAAAGGTAGGGTGCGATGTCATGTTGTTGATTCCGGCAATTGATATTAAGGATGGGAAATGCGTCCGTCTGCGGCAAGGCCGTATGGATGATGCTACAGTATTTGCTGACGATCCGCTGGAAGCGGCGACGCGATGGGTAACAAGCGGCGCCAAACGATTGCACATCATAGATCTCGACGGTGCCTCCACCGGTAAGCCCATAAACCGAGACTTGGTCGAGCGAATCGCCAAAACCTACCCAGATGTTCCCATTCAAATCGGGGGTGGTATTCGTGACGAAGACACGGTGCAGAGCTATCTGGATTTAGGCGTTCAATATGTCATTCTCGGTACGCGCGCCGTCAACGAGCCGCATTTCGTTAGCGATCTTTGTGCCGCCTTTCCTGGACACATCATTGTGGGACTGGATGCCAAGGACGGTAAATTGATGGTCAACGGTTGGTCGAAGCTGGCTAAGCATGATGTGATCGACCTGGCGCAACGATTCGAGAACGACGGTGTCGAAGCGATTATCTACACAGACATTTCCCGCGACGGAATGTTGTCGGGCGTTAATATCGAAGCGACCAAGACATTAGCGGAATCGATCCGCATTCCAGTTATCGCCGCCGGCGGTATCACTAATCTCGATGACATCCGGCGCCTGTGTGAGATCGCTGATGCGGGTGTGTTCGGCGCTGTTACGGGCCGTGCTATTTACGAAGGCACCCTGGACTTCGTTGAGGCCCAAAAAATGGTCGAACAAGTCAACTTGCGGTTGAACGCCGACTCCGAGGGGTGATGTTGGAAAATTGACGTAATGAAAGATCTTGTTAAACAATCTTGCGGCGTGTCGCGATGTGAGGGCAGTTGACCGCAATGGGCCTTGCCAAACGCGTTATTCCTTGCCTTGATGTAGATGCGGGCCGTGTAGTCAAAGGCGTGCGGTTTGTGGACATCCGTGATGCCGGCGATCCAGTTGAGGTGGCGTGCCGTTATGACCAGCAAGGCGCTGACGAAATTACTTTCTTGGATATCACTGCGAGCTCGGATGACCGAGATACCATTGTTCATGTGGTCGAAGATGTTGCTAGCGAAGTGTTCATTCCGCTAACCGTTGGCGGCGGTATTCGGTCATTGAATGACATCCGGCGGATGCTTATCGCCGGCGCTGACAAGGTTTCCATCAACACCGCTGCCGTACACCGGCCCGAATTTGTCGGCGAAGCCAGTGATCATTTTGGTGCCCAGTGCATTGTCGTGGCCATCGACGCAAAGCAGGTACAGGGGGGTGACCAGCCGCGCTGGGAAATATTCACCCACGGTGGGCGAAACCCTACCGGTATTGATGCCATTGCTTGGGGAAACCGCATGGCGGATCTCGGTGCCGGGGAGATTCTGCTGACCAGCATGGACCGCGACGGAACTCGTGATGGGTTCGATTTGGTGTTAACACGCGCTATGGCCGATGCGGTTCCGGTCCCGGTGATAGCATCTGGTGGCGTGGGCAATCTCGAACATTTGGCGGAGGGTATTATCGATGGCCATGCAGACGCGGTGCTGGCGGCGAGTATCTTTCATTTCGGCGAGTACACAGTCGCTGAGGCCAAACACTGCATGGCAGAAAAGGGTATCGAAGTACGCCTGTAGCCCGCATATTGAACCACGCCTGGGGCGGTGATCTCGGTTAGAATGTCGGTTATGACTACTTCCTGGCTGGATGATATCAAATGGAACGCGGACGGCCTGATCCCCGCCATTGCCCAAGAGGCGGTGAGCGGCACGGTGTTAATGGTCGCATGGATGAATCGGGAGGCGTTGCAACTCACTGCCGAGCGCGGCAAGGCGGTGTATTGGTCACGCTCCCGGAAGCGGTTGTGGTACAAAGGTGAAGAGTCCGGCCACGAGCAGTTGGTGCAAGAGATTCGGCGTGATTGTGATAATGACGTGATACTGTTGCAGGTGGAGCAAAAAGGTGGGATTGCGTGTCACACGGGGCGTCATAGTTGTTTTTTTCAACGTCTGGAAGCCGACCGCTGGCAGACGATTTCCTCCCCGATCAAGGATCCTGAAGACATCTACGGCGCCGGGCGGGGGCAGTCGTCTTGAACCCTGATTCGCAATCGATACTTGACAGGTTGGCGCAGCTGCTGGAATCGCGAAAAATAGATAATCCCGATGGATCTTATGTTGCCAGCCTGTATCGCAAGGGGATCGGTGAGATTGTGAGAAAAGTCGCAGAAGAGGCCAATGAGACTGTAATCGCCGCAAAAGCAGGTGATCCGGATCAGTTGGTTTATGAAACAGCGGATCTGTGGTTTCATACGTTAGTCATGCTCGTGCATCAAGGATTGGGCCCCGACGATGTCTTGAACGAACTCGATCGACGATTTGGAGTTTCGGGGTTCGAAGCGAAGGCGGTCCGCAGCAAAGGCGGTTAGCCCGTCACGGGCATTGAAGAGTAACCGAAATAGGAGACACGACGATGGGTTTTGGCGGTATTAGTATCTGGCAATTATTGATTGTATTGTTAATTGTGGTGCTGCTTTTTGGCACCAAAAAGTTGCGGAATATAGGCTCGGATTTGGGCGGTGCGATCAAGACATTCCGCAAATCAATGAAGGAAGATGAACAACCTGAGTCGCAAGAGCCGGCCCAGATTGAGAAGAAGGAGAACGAGTCGGCTGACAGCGAGGTTCAGGCGGCACACAAAGACAAGGCATAGCGTGCGGAACGTAATTTTTTGAAATGTTTGACATCGGTTTTTGGGAGCTGTGTCTGATTGGCGTAGTGGCGTTGCTGATTTTAGGACCGGAACGACTTCCCACTGTGGCGCGAACAGCGGGACTATGGATAGGGCGTGCGCGCCGGTTTATGGCTGACGTGAAAACCGATATCGATAATGAACTGAAAAGCGAGGAACTCCGAGCAATCAAGGACATCGGTACCGACTTAAAAGATGCGTCAAGGGAATTGCATGACGTTGGTAGCGAACTCAATGAGGACGTAGTCTCCGACGACACTCTGGCCGAAGCAATCAATGAGTCGGCTGGGTCTGAGAACGAGGATGCTGTGGAGCAACCCGCCGAATCGGTGAAGGCCCCGTCGAAAGAGAATGCCGGCGCAGGCTAAAAAACCGCCCCCAAAGGACACGTTTATCTCCCATCTGCTCGAGCTGCGTGATCGGTTATTACGCAGCATTCTTGCGGTATTGATCGTATTCCTGATCGCCGCACCGTTTGCTAACACCTTATATGAATACTTCGCGGCGCCGTTGATGGCGGCATTGCCGGAAGGCAATACCATGATATCTACCGAGCCGCACGGTCCGTTCTTCGTGCCTTTCAAATTTGCATTTGCGGTGGCGGTGGCGGTTGCCATCCCTTATCTGCTGTATCAACTTTGGGGGTTTGTCGCCCCCGGCCTATACGTGAACGAAAAACGTCTCGTAGTGCCGTTAATGGCATCTAGTACGTTGTTGTTTTATCTAGGTATTGCATTCGCGTATTACCTGGTTTTTCCAATTATCTTTACTTTCTTCGCCAGCACTGCGCCCGAAGGGGTAGCAGTAATGACCGAGATCAATGCCTACCTCAGTTTTGCGCTAAAGCTGTTTTTCGCCTTCGGCATCGCTTTTGAGGTACCGATTGCAACAGTTTTACTGGTGAAAGCCGGTATCACGACACCGGAGCGGTTAGCCGCGAAGCGGCCCTATATCATCGTCGGGGCGTTTGTGGTCGGTATGATGCTCACGCCGCCGGATATCTTCTCCCAGACCATGCTTGCAGTGCCGGTATGGGTGTTGTTTGAATTCGGCGTCGTCATGTCCCGGCGTATTAAACCCAGGAATGCTGACGCCACGGGAGATCAGCAGGCCGATGCTGAAGACGTTAGCGGTGAAGAGTTCACTGAGTTCGATGATGAGGACATGGACGGCGAGTTCACGGCTGCTGAGGAAGAACTCGATAAGCTTTGAGTAAAGTTCACCGGCGGAGAACTGGGTCAGTTAATGTCGGCTGTCTTCGCGGAGATCGTGAGGTAGTGCGATCAAAGCAATTCAGTCAATAGAAGATGTCATGATCGCGTAAGCATATATGTGAGGGTTGATGATGAAATTCATAATACGGTTGTCGCTTGTTTCATTGTGGTTGATCGCCGGTCCGGCGTGGGCGGCGCCGGCGCTTGTGAATCAATTGGCCAACCACCCCTCGCCTTATCTTGCGCTCCACGGGACGGATCCGGTGGCATGGCAGGACTGGAGTGCGCAAGCGACGCGGATGGCGAGAGAGCAAGGCAAGCTGCTGTATATGTCGATCGGATATTTTTCTTGTCATTGGTGTCACGTGATGCAGCGTGAGAGTTACAAAAATCCCAAAATAGCTGAGGTCCTGAACAAGAATTTCATCCCCGTCAAAGTCGATCGAGAATTAGAGCCGGCTTTGGACGCGCAGATGATCGATTTTGTGGAGGCCACCCAGGGCCGTGGCGGTTGGCCGCTCAATGTATTTCTGACCCCACAAGGACATCCCCTGTACGCGGTGTTGTATTTACCGCCCGCCAACTTCGAGGATCTGTTAATCCGCCTGAATCAGTTGTGGCAACAAGACCCCCAACGGCTGGCGGAGGTGGCGCGCCGTGAGGCGAAAGGCGGGAAGGGTCCGGGTGCCCCCAAACTATCTCCCGAGAAGGTAGCCGAGCATACCCAACAGTTGGTGAGCATGGCGCTGCAGCACGCAGACGATATGCACGGCGGATTTGGAACCCAGAATAAGTTCCCTAGCGTCCCTCAGTTGCAGTTTTTACTAAACCAATATATCCGCAAACCAGACAATAATATTCGTGAAGTATTAGAACTGACTTTAGATCAGATGGCCGCTCACGGCTTGTTTGATCATATCGGTGGCGGCTTTTTCCGCTATACGGTGGATCCTGATTGGGAGACGCCACATTTCGAGAAGATGCTGTACGACAACGCTCTCCTAAGCCGGTTGTACTTACGAGCGGCGGTCGCGTTGAGCCGCAATGATTATCTTGTGGTGGCGCGTAGGACTCTGGATTTTATGATGCGCGACATGACCGATGCGAGCGGCGCCCTATATGCGTCTTTTTCCGCGGTCGATGATCAAGATATAGAGGGGGGCTATTACTTGTGGGACGATGAAGAATTGATGCGAGTCTTGAGCGATGCGGAATACGCGGTGGCCAAGCGGGCGTGGCGAATGAGTGACGCGCCCCCATTCGAATATGGTTATTTGCCGATGGGTGACGTGGATGTGACGTCCATTGGCAAGGAATTCGGCAAGAACGTGGACGACATCACGGCGATGTTGCAAAGCGCACAGCAGAAGATGAAAGCAGTCCGGGAAAAGCGTGGGCTACCGGTAGATACAAAGCTGCTCGCCGGTTGGAATGGATTGGCGTTGGCTAGCTTCGCCGAGGCTGCGCAGGTGCTCAAGGAGCCCGGTTACCGGGATGCCGCCCTTAGAATCAAAGATTACTTAGTGAACAAGCTGTGGAACGGCCGTAGTTTACGCCGCGCGGTCAGCAAGGACGGCGCGATTGGACAAGTCGTCCTGGAGGACTATGCCTATGTCGCTGAGGGCCTGCTGGCATGGTCGGAGTTAACTCAAGATGACGACGAGTTGCGCCTAACCGCCGATGTGATTAGAGAGGCGTGGAGACGTTTCTATAACCGGGGCTGGATACTTGCGGAAGACAGTCTGATTGCGCAGCCTGCGTCCCAGGACGCATTAATGGATGGACCGATGCCTGCGCCTTCGGGTGTGCTCGCCAAGGCGTCGCTTTCTATTGCGCAACGAACTCAAGACACGCAACTTCGAAACCAAGTGTTTTCCGCGCTGAACAGTGGGCACGACCAGATCGCGCAAAATCCATTTTGGTTCGCAAGCCACATCGACGCGATGATTGTGGCTCAACAAACCGCTGTAAAGGAGTAGACGTGGTGCTCGCGCACCTGTGCGCGTGGTCACTCTAAGCACAGGCTGAGCACAGGCGGTAGGTTTTGGGAGTCAGGCGATAGACGCTAGAAGTTAACGTCTCAAGCACCCCCGGCCTCCAGCCCCAAAAAACATCGTCCCAGTGGCCCGAACCGAGGGCGTAGTACCGGAATCTGGTAAGAAATACGGGCTCTGGGCCCTTGACACGTCTGTTATAATCCCACCGTTTCAGCTGGCAAAAGATCTCCAAAGAAGCAAGACAATCTCTTCAATTCAGAAAAGTAACGTCAGCAACCGTTCGAGACAGAAAATTCTGCCCGCCTACTCGGCGGGGCATAAATCCCAAGGAGCGTTATCGTGGACGATCGCATCGATAATAAGCGGCGCCGATTTTTGACCAAGATAACAGCCGCTGCGTGGGCCGTGGGCGGTACTGTTGCCGCGTTTCCCTTCATTCGTAGCATGACCCCCAGCGAACGTGCCAAGGCTGCCGGTGCTCCTGTGGTTATCGACATTAGCAGGTTGGAACCAGGCCAGATGATCAAGGAAGAATGGCGCGGCAAGCCGGTATGGATTGTCCGCCGCACTGATGACATGCTGCAAAAATTAGCGGGCCTTGCGGAGAAATTGGCGGACCCTGATTCGGAGCGTAGTGAACAACCGGTCTATGCAAAAAATGTCCACCGTTCGTTGCAACCTGAGGTGTTGGTGTTGATTGGTGTGTGCACCCACTTGGGATGTTCGCCCATAACAAACTTTGCTATCGGTCCGGCATCGGGACTCGGTGACGACTGGCCCGGTGGTTTCTTTTGTCCCTGCCACGGTTCAAAGTTTGATCTCTCCGGCCGCGTATATAAGAACCTTCCGGCCCCTACTAATCTAGTGGTACCACCGTATAAATTTCTCACCGCTACCATAATCTTGGTAGGTGACGACGATGGGGGGGCTGCGTAATGGTGAGATTGCTTAACTGGTTAGACGATCGATTTCCGATCAGAAAGCTATGGGACGAGCACCTGGCTAAATATTATGCGCCGAAAAACTTTAACTTCTGGTTCTACTTCGGGTCCCTGGCAATCCTGGTATTCGTTCTTCAGATTTCTACGGGCATTTTCCTGACGATGCATTACAAGCCGTCGTCGGAGCATGCATTCGCGTCGGTGGAATACATCATGCGGGATGTGCCGTGGGGATGGTTACTCCGCTATATGCATTCGGTAGGTGCTTCGGCGTTTTTTATCGTGATTTATTTACACATGTTTCGGGCGCTCCTTTATGGGTCACATCGCGCCCCGCGTGAGTTTGTATGGTTACTTGGCTGCATCATGTATGTGTTGCTGATGGCCGAGTCTTTTATGGGATATCTGCTACCTTGGGGAAATTTGTCTTATTGGGGTGCGCAGGTCATTATCTCGCTGTTCACCGCCATCCCATGGGTGGGAGATGCCGTGGCAGAGTGGCTGCGCGGCGATTACGTTGTTTCCGATGCAACATTGAATCGCTTTTTTGCCTTTCATGTAGCGTTGATACCTCTAGTTCTTACCGGACTCGTGGTCATACATATCCTGGCATTGCATGCCGTGGGGTCCAATAATCCGGATGGTATCGAGATAAAGAAGCACAAAAACGAGGATGGCGTTCCCATCGATGGGATACCTTTCCATCCCTACTATACGGTTAAGGATCTATTCGGAGCCGTTGTATTTTTGATCTTATTTCTCGGTGTCGTGTTCTTCGCACCTGAGTTATTTGGCTTGTTTCTGGAGAGGGCCAATTTTGAACCGGCTAATTTGTTGAAAACTCCGTCGGACATCGTGCCATTGTGGTATTTCACGCCTTTTTATTCCATCTTAAGAGCCGTTACTTATCCGCTCTTCGGTATCGATGCCAAGTTCTGGGGCGTGATCGCTATGGGTTTGTCGATTGTGCTGTTCTTTTTCCTGCCGTGGTTGGATCGCTCCCCTGTCAAGTCGATTCGTTATCGCGGCTGGATGTATAAGACAGCACTAACACTGTTCGTAATTAGCTTTTTAATACTTGGTTACCTGGGAATGAGAAACCCACAAAACACGGACTTATTCTTGTTTTCAAATCTGGTGTGGGCACAGATATTTTTCTTCGTTTACTTTGGCTTTTTCGTGCTGATGCCCTGGTATACAAAGTGGGATAAAACTAAACCCGAACCGGACAGGGTGACTTTCAAATGAAAAGGTTCATCGCGTTTTTATTGATGGTCGCGACCGCGCCATGGTGTATGGCCTCCAGCGAGAATGAGCCGCTGGACCCGGTGTATATCAATCTGAGCGATACGGCATCGTTGCAACGTGGCGCAAGATTATTCATTAACTACTGTTTATCGTGTCACAGCGCTGCTTACATGCGTTATCGCCGTATGGCACAAGATCTCGATATCAGCGAGGAGTTATTGAAAAAGAATCTGATGTTTGCCGGTAATAAACCCGGTGATCTGATGCGAACTACAATGCCAGCAGAATATGCGAAAGACTGGTTCGGAGTGGTACCGCCCGATCTCACCCTCATTGCTCGGGTGCGTAAGCCGGACTGGATCTATACCTACCTGCGCAATTTCTATCTGGACGACAGCTCTCCGAGTGGTTGGAATAACAATCTATTTCAGAATGTGGCGATGCCGCATGTTCTTTACGGATTACAAGGCAGTCAACGTCTCGTTAGCAAGAGCAGTGAAGGCGACGGTAAGCCGGTATTGGTTGTTGGTTTTGTCGTACCTGCTGAAAAAAGAATACTGGAAAGATCTACACTAAGTCTTAGTCAAGATCCCATCTATCCATACAAGCGAATAAGAGCAGAGTAGTAAACATGGTGAACCCCTCCGGCAGGAAACCGATCATGGCGCTATATTCAGGAACTGACTGTTTATATAGTCATGGGTGCCGTATCGTGCTGTTCGAAAAGGAAGTGGAATGTCAGATAATCTACGTCGACGATGACCGGCCTTCGGAAGAACTTGCCGAGCTGAATCCATACAACGAAGCGCCAACGCTTTTGGATCGGGATTTGGTGCTGTATGGAGCGCAGATCATCAATGAATACCTGGATGAGCGCTTGCCTCATCCTCCACTGATGCCGGTAGATCCGGTGAATCGAGGCCGCGCACGTTTGATGATGGCGCGCGTGCGAAGGGATTGGCTAGCGCCGTTGATTGGCTGCCAGGACGCAATCCGGCCAGAAGTCAAACGCATTCGATCGTCGGTGCGGGATGGCTTGATTTCGATTTCGCCCCTGTTCCGAGAACAGGCGTACATGCTCGGCGAAGAATTCAGCCTGGTGGATTGTTTTGTGGCGCCCTTGCTTTGGCGGCTGCAGTCATGGGAGATAGAGTTGCCACGGCAGGCAAAACCTGTGCTCGATTATGCGCAAAGAGTATTTCAGAAGTCGTCATTCAGTTCCAGCCTCAGCGAGGTAGAGCGAGAACTTCGTTGAAGCTGAATCGATGACAAGCACTAAACCATACCTCATTCGGGCGATCCGGGATTGGGCAATGGATAACGATCTTACACCGCAAATATTGGTGGATGTGACGATGGAAGGGGTCGATGTGCCCGAACAACACGTTAGCTCCGGCCAGATCATACTCAACATCGGCGACCAAGCGGTCCAGCTAGAACAGATGGACAACGAGACCATGGCATTTTCTGCCAGATTTGGCGGTGTGCCGCGTCATGTTACCGTGCCCATAGATTCGGTAATCGCCATTTACGCACGGGAGAATGGGCAAGGTATCTTCTTCAGGGATCCTCAAAATCCGACCGAACCCGGTCCGGAACCTGACAGTAGATCGACCAAACCTCATCTCAAAATCATCAAATGACGACTCTAAGGTGCGCTTGAAATCGGTTCGTGTGCACCTTATCTACATGCTTTAGACGTTGTCGCTACCAGGCATAATTATGACAAACACAATTGAGCAGTCATTGCATGGCACGACCATCGTGTCGGTTCGGCGCGGTAATAAGGTGGTTATCGGTGGTGACGGACAAGTTTCCATTGGCCAAACCATTATGAAAGGTAACGCGCGCAAGGTACGGCGCTTATCCAAGGATCGGGTCGTGGCCGGGTTTGCCGGTGGCACCGCCGATGCGTTTACGCTGTTTGAGCGCTTCGAGGGAAAGTTGGAAAAACACCAAGGCAATTTAACCCGTTCAGCGGTTGAGTTAGCCAAAGACTGGCGTACCGATCGGATATTGCGACGCTTAGAGGCGTTATTGGCGGTGGCTGACAAAGATGCATCGCTCATCATCTCCGGCAACGGTGATGTTATCTAACCGGAGTATGGTTTGATGGCAATCGGTTCAGGAGGTCCTTTCGCCCAGGCCGCAGCGCGAGCGTTACTAGATAATACTGACTTGGAACCTCGCGCAATAGTCGAGAAAAGTCTAGCCATAGCTGCTGATATCTGTGTGTACACGAATAGGAATGTGACAATCGAAGAACTGGAGGGTTGAGCTTAAGATGTCATCGATGACGCCTCGTGAGATTGTTGAAGAGCTGGACAAGCATATCGTCGGTCAGGATGCAGCCAAACGGGCGGTCGCGATTGCGCTGCGTAATCGGTGGCGGCGGCGCCAAGTCCCAGATGAGGAACTAAGAAACGAGATCACGCCAAAAAATATTCTCATGATCGGTCCTACGGGAGTGGGTAAAACGGAAATTGCGCGGCGCCTGGCCAAGCTGGCGAAGGCACCTTTCGTGAAGGTCGAGGCAACCAAATTTACCGAAGTCGGCTATGTGGGACGGGAAGTGGATTCTATTATCCGCGATCTCGTCGACACGGCTATAAAGATGACGCGTGAAGAAGAGATTGAGAAGGTTCGGCCCCGCGCCGAAGATGCCGCTGAAGAACGAATCTTGGATATATTGCTACCACCAGCAAGGAAGTATGGTGATGATGAGTCTGGGCCCGGTGCCGACGATAGTGCCGGAAGACAACGCTTTCGAAAACTCCTGCGCGAGGGACAGCTCGACGAGAAGGAAATCGAGATCGAAACAAGCATGCCCTCTTTGGGCGTTGAAATATTCGGCCCGCCCGGTATGGAGGAGATGACAAGCCAACTGCAGAACATGATGCAGGGATTTGGGGGCCGGAAAACTAGCACACGTAAGGTTAAAGTAGTCGAGGCACTTAAGTTGCTCACGGAAGAGGAAGCGGCAAAATTAATTAACGAAGAAGATATAAAATCGCGAGCCTTGGAGCGCGCCGAGCAGGATGGAATCGTCTTTCTTGATGAGCTCGATAAGATCGTTGGCCGCTCCGAGGTCCATGGGCCCGATGTATCGCGGGAGGGTGTACAACGCGACCTATTGCCTTTGGTGGAGGGCAGTACGGTATCGACCAAGTATGGAATGGTGAAGACGGATCACATTTTGTTTATCGCCTCCGGTGCATTTCAATTGACCAAGCCCTCAGATCTCATTCCAGAGTTGCAGGGTCGACTACCGATACGCGTTGAGCTTGATGCGCTCAACACGGAAGATTTTGTGAGAATTCTCACCGAACCGGATGCGTCGTTAACAGAGCAATACCAAGCGCTGCTCGGGACCGAAGGTGTGTCATTGAATTTCACGGAAAACGGTGTACGGCGTGTTGCAGAATTGGCGTGGCAAGTGAACGAGCAGACCGAAAATATTGGCGCCCGGCGACTGCACACAATGATAGAGCGTTTGTTGGAGCTGGTTTCCTTCGAAGACGTGATTGGAGACGAAGACCTGGCTCGCTACATCCTGTAGAGAATCAGGCCTTCTGGGCCCCTTGAAATTTCAGTCGCCATCCCCATCTAAACACCGAGCACACGGTACAAACCGTAACATTTAGATTGGAGGTAGCGATGAACGAGATTGTGAGAGCCCCTGAACGGCATTCCGTTTGGGATGTATTCAACGATTTGGATAATGTTTTTGAGGGATTTTTACGGCCGACGCGCCGGAACTTTGAGGGCGGAGCCTTAGTGCCGGTCATGGACGTTAGCGAAACCGACCACGAGTATCTGGTTAAGGCTGAATTACCTGGGATAAACAAGGAAGATCTGGAAATAACGATTCAAGATGGTGTGTTGACTATCAACGCGGAGACCAAGTACGAAAACGATCACAAGGAAGATGGCCGCATCATCCGCCAGGAACGTCGATATGGGAAATTCGTACGCAGCATGCGACTCGGTAACGAAGTGGACAAAGAGAAAGTCAAGGCGGAATACAGGGATGGTGTACTTTCACTCAAGCTGCCCAAGGCGGAGGCAGTGAAGCCGAAAAAAATTGAAGTCAATGTAGTCTGATCATAATCTGTAAATCAGGTTACAGAAAATAAAGGGCCGCGCGAGCGGCCCTTTATTTATGATTTATTGTTGTCATTCTGATCGTGAGTTAGTAGATATTTATAAGAAACTGCAAATGTGCGTCAAGCATTTTCTCGTTACATATGACCCTATGATTGGGTATAGTAATATCATCAGCTTTGCAACCAAGGTCATCCCATGTCGATCACTGCCCAGGCGGCAAGAAACATCGCCATTGTCTTGAAAGAGGCGCTTCCTTACATCCAGCGCTTTCACGGCAAGACGATGGTGATTAAATATGGTGGTAATGCAATGGTTGATGATCGGCTGAAGGAAGGATTCGCAAGAGACGTGGTGTTGATGAGATTGGTGGGTATGAATCCGGTCGTAGTCCATGGCGGCGGACCGCAAATCAGCCGTCTTTTGGATCGTATCGGAAAGAAGTCTGAATTCGTCCAGGGGATGCGTGTCACCGATCAAGAAACCATGGATGTTGTGGAAATGGTGCTCGGCGGATCGGTAAACAAGGAGATCGTGAATCTGATCAATAATCAGGGTGGGCAGGCCGTGGGACTGTCCGGCAAAGATGGCAGAATGATTCGCGCCAAGAGATTGGTTCTGCGCAGCGATGCCGTGGAACTAGATCACTCCGAGATTATCGATATCGGGCATGTCGGCGAAGTGGAGTCCATAGATCCGCGGGTGGTCGCGACTTTAGACGAACAAGATTTCATTCCGGTTATTGCTCCCATTGGTGTCGGTAAAGATGGACACACGTATAACATTAACGCTGACACCGTGGCTGGAAAACTAGCGATCACCCTTGGGGCTGAGAAGCTCATTTTGCTCACCAATACCCGCGGTGTGTTGAATAAGGAGGGTGAATTGCTGACTGGCCTGGCGGCTAGTGATATACGGCAGTTCATCGAAAACGGCGTTATCAGTGGCGGGATGTTGCCCAAAGTAAAGTGTGCACTGGATGCCGTGAGCAGCGGTGTGCGCACTGCCCACATCATCGATGGGCGCGTGGAGCACGCGGTATTACTGGAAGTGTTCACCGATGAAGGGGTAGGAACCCTGATAAAAGGGTAGCTCCATCCGGGTCTGCGTTTAGCGAAATGCGGCGGTGGTTGACGCGCCCGGGCCCCTGCCTGACTAGATTTGGCCAGTTTGAACGCGGTCCCGAATCCATGACCGCCGCCCACGGCCATGTGAACTAGTCCTCCTGGTGGGTGGTCGTCCTTAGCGGTTGATAGCAACGGTGGCCAACTCTAGCCCCCTAAAATCTTCAGACAATTCCTACTAAAACCCCCTAAAATTTCCGGACAATCCCTACTAACTCATTGTATTCAATACTGAAAAAGGCCAAGGCTTGGGTGGGTTACGGATCTAGCGCGCTGCCCTTAAAGTATATTGACATTTAATAATATACAAATATACTACTGGACTCCTGCTCCCAAGGGGCAAAAATTTTTGGGTCTTAATACAGACATTTTTGGAGAAAACTTATGAAGAAATTGATGATAACTCTGATCGTGGCATTCGGCATTAGTGGCGCCGCGATTGCAGATGAGCAAAAACCCGCCGAGGTGCCAAGCTTTGATCAAGCCTTTACACAGTTCTTTGGACAATTCGCGGCACCCGTCTCCGGGCAGATCGGCAATACTGGGGTAATCACTCTCACCACGCCTCAGGACTTCGCGAAGTTCACGAATCCGGCTACCTACGGACAGTTCATGAATCCGGCAACGTATGCACAGTTCATGACGCCGGCGTTTTACATGCAGTTCACCGATGTTAACAAGATCGGCGAGTGGATGAATCCAACGAGCTACGGCGTGTTCATGAATCCGGCAACTTACATGCAGTTCATGAATCCGGCGGCCTACGCTACTTTCATGAACCCGGCAACCTACATGCAGTTCATGAATCCGCAGGCCTACACGTCTTTTTTGGATCCTAAGTTGTATACCCAGTGGCTGGATGCCACGAACTACAAAGGTTAATTCTTTACCCCTGTTAGCCTTTATACAAAGAGACGGGCAAGGTTATCGCCTTGCCCGTTTTTTTATGTCTATCGGAACATACAGTTATAAATATTGACTGCCGACCGCGAGTTGTTTGCATCGCGCGACGTTCTCCATCATTCGCCGTTCGAAGTCATTGACTAGTGCTTCGATTGCAGATCTCAATTGCTTTTTATCTACAAAAAACGGCTCACCGATAGATATGTATACAGTGGAAAAGGGTTTGGGGATTTTGTGCTGGTCCCAACTCTTTTTGAGCTCCCACTGTCGTGACGCCTCGATATGATACGGAACCAGAGGACACGCGGAGAGTCCGGCAATCCATAACGCCCCGGGTTGGAGTTGGTACTTGGGTCCGCGGGGTCCGTCCGGGGTTACCGCCGCCAAGCGCCCGGCGCGAAGCGCCCGCACCATATCTCGAACTGCTTTATCCCCTGCGGCAGAACTCGAGCCACGAATGGGCTCATTGCCGAATGCGGCAATCCCGCGGGCTATGAGTTCCCCATCCTCGCTGGCGCTGGCCATCATTGCAACACTCTGACCGCGTTCGGCCCACACCGCGGCGGCGGTGTTATTGTGCCAGGCGGCATAGATCCATGGTTGCCCTTGTGTCTTGAGTTTCTCGATGTTCTCCTCGCCAACACGTCGCACCCGGCATGTGATCATGACCGCATGCATGATCCACTTATAAAGAATAGGAATAGTAGTAAGAACGAGTGGGTTCAAGCTGGTGCCAAGAAGACTGGAGAGTTAGCCCGCACATTGCACCAAGGATCCCGGATGATGGCGACGGGACTTGTGCTGGGGGGAGACGCGGTGCTTGTGCTGTGCGGAGTCACATTGCTTGTGCCGCAGGGTCGGGCGGCTGGTTCCCCTGCTGCGCAGGGACAAGCCCCCTGCTGTGCGGGGACGAGCGCCGCGCTGGAGCGAAATGCCTAGCCGTAGCTATGGGTTGAGTGAAGCGCAAGCCCAGGCGTTCGAGGCCGAGCCAGCGCCGCGATAAGCCCAACTCGGGGTCCAAAACGTGGCGCCGAGCATTTAGCGAATTCATTACCTCAAACAAAGTGTTAGATCCTGTTTTCGCTGCCTTGGTGCAATATGCGGTTTAGTGGTCACTGAGCTTCGCGATCTTTTTTTCCAGTGTCTGAAGCCGCTGACGCAACTCGTAAAGTTTGCGAAACGTTGCGATGTTGCGGCGATATTCATGAAATGGCTGCGGGGGTGTGGTCGCATAGACGCCGGGTTCCGTGATGTCTTCCGTCACCCCGCACCGATGTACCAAGATGACGTCGTCGGTGACCGTCTTGTGATCGAGGGTCCCGGTCTGGCCGGTGGCAATGACCCGTTTGCCGAAACGGGTCGAGCCAGCGATGCCGGTTTGCGCAACAATAATGCAGTCTTCACCCAAGAACACGTTATGCCCAATATGGCACAACGCATCAAGCTTGCAGCCGGCGCTGATGCGTGTTTCCAAATAGGTGGCACGATCAATAGTGCAATTGGCCCCCACTACCACATCATCTTCAATGACCACATTGCCGCGCTGAGGTATGCGGTGGCTCTTCTTGTTGTCATCTTGAACAAAACCGAATCCCTCGGCGCCGATGACACAACCTGGCTTCAAGATAACTCGCTTGCCGATTTTGCATCCATGCCCAATGAACACCCCGGGATGGATCACCGTGTCATCCCCGATTACCGCGTCATGTTCGATAACCGCGTTGGCCAACAATACGCAATTTTCCCCCAGTTGCACATCGCGGCCGATGATCACCCCGGGACCGATCATGACGTTTGACGGCAACACCGACGACTCATGAACAACCGCGCTGGGGTGGTGTGCTCCCCATTCCGACGCGCGCAAGTCGTAATCGAAAAATGCTGCGCGCACGATGGCATGTGACAGCTTTACATTCGACGAGACGATGACGCTGAGACCGCTGAATTCGGACTTCAAGGACTCGTTGGTGATCACCGCGGCTGGCGCGGCTTCGGCAACGGAAGTCACGTTTTCCGGGCTATCGATGCACACCAAGCTGCCAGTGATCGGATGTTCGGCGGGAGACATCACGTCGAGAGCGATATCATCGCCTAGCCGCTCAATGAGCAGGTCATTACGCTCAAGTAATTGCCCGATCTCAGAAAGCTATGCCACGATATTCACATTGTCTGCTATTGGAAGCGAAGATAACACAGACCACAACTAGCCCGCATTTCTCACCAGGATCCCGGATGCTGGCGCCGGACTCGTGCAGCTGCGCCCCCTGCTGTGCGGAGGCAAGCGCCGCGCCTGGAACGGGACCCATCGCGGGCTATGGGTCGAGCGAGGGCCAAGCGCAGATGCGCGAGAACCAGCCACGGCCGGGATAACCCCGCGACTATTCTCGCTAAACAAACTGGAGGCTCGTATGTTGCCATTTCACCGCAGTGACACTGCGGAACTCTTAGCTGGGCACCATGAATAGTCACGGGGTGCCTGGTGAGAAATGCGAGCTAATGAGAGTGGAGCAACAGCGCCGGATGCCTATAGCGGTGGTATGCGGCCACTTTCGCGGCAGCCTCGGGGGTTCACTTTGCAGGTGGATCAGTTTCAAGTGCAAGTCAACAGGCTAAACGCCCTAAGCGATGAGGCGCTCGAGCTTTTTGGCATTTTCAGGGATGATCCAACATAGAGGCAATATTGCGAGGTTTCGAATTAGCTGCTCGCCGCAACAACGATGAATTATCGTATCCTCTAGGTGTCGTATTGCGCGAGGTTCAGACTCGCGCGGCGCCACGGCTAATAATGAATGACTTCCCCGTTGTTCAGAAATCTGAACGCCGAATTTTCCTGTGCTTCGATTTCTTTGCGTATTTGTTGTGCATACTTGGGCTTTAGATGATAAAGCGCTATCGGCGTGTTTTCTCTTTCAAACTTGATCAACTCCTTTTTCAGCGTCGCCGGAGTAAAATGTTTGGATGCATCCGCTATGGCTTGCAGCGCGTTCGGAAAAGCGAGTTCTACAAAAAATCCTCTAATATTTTTATATGTTTTGCAAACCTCCCAAATTCTATCCGTGGGCCCGGTATCGCCACTAATTACGACCGAACCCTCTTGATCTTCTAACACAAATCCCACGGAAGGCACCACGTGGTTAACGCGTACAGGACGTACTGTAATGTCTCCAAAGTCGTATTTCGTTTCCGCTTCAATGTCGTGCAGTACGTAAAAGGGGTTCTGAGGAGATGGAATTCTAGTGAAGTTCGGCCAAATGGCATTATTAAAGAAATGCTCCTTAAGACGGCGGTTGACTTCAGGCAAGGCGTATAAATTAATTCTATCGATCTCGCCGAGCATGTTGTCGGCCAAAAAGCCCAAGTCCCTAATGTGATCAAGATGAGTATGGCTTATTAAGATGTCTCGTATCTTACTTTGCGCATCGAAATCCAAACCTCCACAGACACTTCCCGCATCGACAAAAAGAGATTCACTCAGTTGGAAACAAGTTGTGAGTTTCCCCGGTGCAACACCGCCGTCACAACCTACAACATGAATTTGCATTTATTTTTGAGTACCGTGACCTGCTTTAACAATTTGTTGCAATATACAACATTGGTAGCCTCTTCTCATCGATAATATGAGTGCTTATCTGGTAACAGAAAGGCGTCGATTTAATTATGTCCGACCTGGATTTACCATAGGACAGCTCAGATAGAAAGAAAATCCGATCACTTATCGGCATTATTGTCTTGGGTTTGCGCAACAGTAGACCGGGGTTCCAAGAGAGCATATTTAATGAAGTTCACAAGATCACTAGTCATGCGCCCACGTCCTTATATCTCGTACAGGTTATATACATGATGATCAACAAATCAAGTCGCTGCACTTTAACGTCCAAGCATCGAAATTACTGCTACACTCTATGAGTCCTTTAACTTTAAAGCACATCATCCATGCGAAAAGCTGCCCTAACGGTAGCGTCGGCTTTGGTCGGTCTCGTCTTCGCCCTGTTCATCGTCGAACTTGGCTACCGCGCATACCTTTGGGCCTTTTCTCCAGTATTGGTTTATCAGCCGGGGGGTAAGCACCTCCATCCGAATGGTCATGGCGATTACCGGGGCGGACACACAACCCTTGATAAGTTCGGTCTAAGGACAGTCCTCGACGAAGAAGTAAGGAACAGGACGACTCGCATATTGGTCATTGGGGACAGTCTGACATTTGGGGCTGGGGTCAATGATGACGACACGTTTGTCCATCTATTGAACGAAAGGTACGCGATGCAAGATGTCGGTTTCATAAACCTGGGCTTTCCCGGTCTTGATACTTGGATGCTAAGGTCGATCTTCTTCGGTAGGGAGGATGATTATCGCCCTTATTATGGGGTACTTTGGGTGTACTACATCAATGATGCGCGAACCAATGCTGCCTACTTACCGATCCAAAAGAAATACGACATGACGTTGTATTCCGACGGCAGGTTTGCCTCCGCAGAGAACGCGGTGTGGCGGTATCTAAAATCGCCTGCGTTGATCAAACATTTGGTAGTCAATATTATTGCCAGATTTAAGGACAACAAGAAAACCCAAGGGGATGATGTGGCTTGGCGAAAATATTATGAACTCAGTATGCTCAGCTATCATCCGTATGCGATCAACCGTCGGATTGAGATGAGATATCTCAAAGAGATCATGGGTTGGATGGATGAGAGAGGCGTCAAACTCTGGTTTATGCTTGCGCCAGCCTTGGATCAGTTGACAGATAATAGAGCCGACCCGCAAGATTTCATTAGATCCGTTGTCGACTCGAAACGTTACCCGATACTCGATCTTTTACCTGAATTTCAGAAGTTGGTATTGCCTGAGACTTTCTATAAGCATAATGATCATGGTCATTGGAACCCCAAAGGCCACGCATTCGTTGCTGATGAAATCGTGCGCTTCCTAGGTAAACCAGTCCAACCCTGAAGATATTTTCGCTGACGATGAGGTGTGAGGCGTCAATTGGTGTGCAGGATTCGACACCCGTAGCTGAACAACCCCCACCAACGATGATGTCCTTGACGTATGACTTCAGCCTTGATCTTTATATGATCTTCATCTGCTTCTGACGGCGCTACAATCTCGATTTCCTGCCCGAGTTCAAGCTTGCGCCTCGCCATGAGGTATAAGCCCAGCCTTCCGAGGTTGACTAGGTGCGCGTTTTCGTAACTGTTCGTCTTGTCGATTCGCAGACGAACACGAGTTCGTATGTCTCGGCGGACAGTTCGGCGCCGGTCGTTGTTGGGTTTTTCCATATAGACTTCTGCTGGACAGGTTGTAGCTGACGTGTCAGTAAACGCGCTGTGTTTGGTTACAGTTTTTTCTGCAGGATGTCCTCCCGCTGGTCAAATTCACGTAGTCCCAGTGACGAACAACGTCGCGAGAAACATTCTTACACCAGCAACTAGCTAGTTTAGACCGTGTCACGACTTTTACCACAACTTATTGAAAAATTAACGAAAGATTACCCAGGGCCGAAACAGCCACGTGCCGGCCAGCCATTGTGTTAGGCTTTATGAACATGACGCTAGAGTTGTTTCGAACCGACGCGTATTTAAAGGAATGCAGTGCTCAAGTGACTAAAGTCGATGAGCACGGGATTTGCGTCGATCGCACGGTTTTCTACCCCATGGGTGGAGGTCAACCCGGTGATACCGGAGTTTTGATTCGTTCAGACGGCAGCGAGGTTGCAATCACCGATACACACAAAGATAGGGAAACTGGTGATCACCTGCATGTTCTGGGACCGGACGCCCCAATAATGACAATCGGTGAGAACGTTGTTCTCGACATAGACTGGGAACGTCGTTACCGGTTGATGCGCATGCATAGCTGTATGCACGTGCTCTGCGCAGTCATAGATGCCCCGGTGACAGGGGGGTCCATTCGTGACGGTAGCGCACGCCTCGATTTCGATCTGCCAGAACCGCCCGATAAGATGGCCATCGAAAACCGCCTGAACGAGCTAATACAAGAGGATCATCCGATGGAGCTGCAGTGGATTACGGATGAAGAGCTAGAGCGCAATCCCGAGTTGGTGCGTACCATGTCGGTGCAACCACCAAAGGGCAGCGGCCACGTGCGCCTGGTCAATTTCAAGGGTGTTGACCTGCAGCCCTGCGGTGGTACCCATGTCTCGTCTAGCGCCGAAATCGGTAACGTGCGTATCAGGAAAATAGAGAAAAAAGGCAAGCTCAACCGACGGGTAATCATCGAATTTGCTTAACTCGCCCTCGCCCCTGGCGGACAACGCAATACCCAAAAAATCGCTCACACCGCGCCGGGGGTGTCCGTTTTTGGGCTTGCCGCTAATCCAATTCGCACGGCCGGTGCGTTAAGGGTAATACATCCTTACTAATTCGTCAGGACATACAAAAATATACCCACTAGAACCGCCAAAACGAAATACTTCTTCGGATCGGTCTCCGGTTTTAATCTCATTTGAGCCATTGCGCTTCCTCAGTTAGATGTAGTGGAAATTAGACACCGCTCTAAAATCTAATTTTAGACGGTCTTTTCGCATTTGCATGTCGCCACGCGGCGTTTATGCTGCACGGCAGCAAAATTTTCCATTCGTGGCCCCTCGTGGGGCGGAATTGCTCGGGATTGCGACACGGATGTCATCTATGCCTGGGCTGTTCGCGCAACCACAGTTGACAAGCGACTCGGGTGTCGGCGGCGCTAAGCGCGTGCCTGCGACGCCTGGTTACCTCGTAAACCCCCACATTAATCAATGTCCTCCAGCTTTTGTTGTGCGCTGCGAATCTTGTCGTCGGCGGTTTGGCTGCGGTCGGTCCGGGTGCCGAAGCGTAAGGTGCTCGAAATGCGTGGCACACCGGATTCGTGCACGACTTCATGGCATCGCTTGATGGCCGCGAATACCGTATCCCATTCTCCCTCTATATTGGTACCGTAGGCGTGGAGGCGCGGCTTCAGTCCTGCTTCCCGCAACACACGATGACAGTCCGCGACTTGCTTGGACACCGACACCCCAATTCCCATAGGAACCACACAAAGATCGGCAATCACTTTCATGGACTTCAACCTCTCGTTAAGAGAATTTTCGACGCTCAACAGACAGATTATGAAAGAAAATCAAAGATCATAACAGTCGAACATGGTCGTGAAGTACGACAATGCGCCGGGTTGATTTTGGGGATGTTGAGCTATATAAGCCGAACGAGTTTTGCCGATCTTTGTCGTTGTTCGTCAACTTGTAAAGCTGAAATCGAATACGTGCACAATCGGTCGGGAATGTCCGATGCGAGCAGCAATTAAATGCCCACTAATGGGGCCTGGTCCCAAAAACTACAATCATGCTTGGCGGGTTATGGTGACACCGCAGCGTAGACATTCGACCGTTTCAATACCACCTTCAGTACCGAACCCAAACGTTTTGCTGATGACACGAAAATCATGATACCCCAGCCTGCAAAGGAGCCGAGCGAGCAGCGGTGGCAACTTTGGCGTAGTAGATGACAGTTTGTACTCCTCACGCGCAACCAATTGACTCGAACTACTGCGCGGCTGCAGCGTAAGCATCGTGGGTGTGCTCAACGTGACGCTGAACGAAAGTGCGCAGGTTACGTGCAAGCCACATGGAGTCATTGAATCTTGTTCAAAACAATCAAAGAGTGAATGGAAATGTTGTGTGATCGTCGCATGTTACTCATAGGTCAATCCTTGTCGTTGGTGCTGAACACACTGCGCCGCGCTCGTTGCCGGCGGAATGGAACAAACGGGTCACCGTTTTCTACCGTTGGCCTATACCAGACGCCTGACCATATTCGATGAGAGGGGAGTATAGACGAAGACTTAAACTATATATTTACGGGCGGTGTGCTTCTGCAGCCGCTCTTGTGAGCCAGCCTGATCATGGAATACTGACCACTATACGCCTGCCCTGGTGAAATAGGTACGGGTGACGGCTCAATAACGATTTGTCACAGTTTCTCGGCCACAGCACGCGTGAATGGTGCCAACCCGGCCCGCATTACGAGGGACTCCTATGTCTGTAAACCGGCCAGCAAAATTGATCCAACTTACGGAGCATTCGGCGTCGAAATTTACCCTATGTATTTGCAGTCAATCTCTTACCAACCAATAGTGTATAGGAAGCCTCAGCGGGTCAGAGTTCGATGCCGATGGTGGGTCAACCTTAAATGCCTAATTACGAGCAGGACAAACATTCGGGAGGCACGGCTTGTTCATTGCATATGTCCTTAAGTCGCGTTGGTGATCATGTGTTTGCGGCCTGCAGACAACAGAGTGTTCCACAGGCTCAACAAGTAGCCGTTGGGATCGGTGTTCTGCGTCAGTGACCGATAGAGCAGCACAGCGCCGCTGAACCCTTCGGTGTGCCACGTGGTGCCGGTCGGCAGATCCAGACTCGGAAACACCTCCGGCAACGGATATGCGGTGACATAGAAATAAGGTTCGGAGATACCCTCATCGCCAAACGTGAATCCAAAGTTCATTTGCTTGTCCGCGTACTCTTCTTCTTCAGGATTTTGACCAGGAATTTTCTCGCCCGGCAGCCACAATATGGCCAGGTCAAAATGATGCGGCCAGAGTTGTATGGGACTGGTTTCCTCTCGGATCCCCGCGCGAAACGACTCCATGGCCGCAGACACTGAACTCAGTGCACGGGCAAGATTGTAGGCGTGCTCAGCCGAGTAGCCGGCGAATACGTCTTCGCTATCGTTGTCATTGCTCTTTTCTGCAGCGAGCCGATCGTCGATGCCAGCAACGATCAGAAAATCTCGGATTCTTGCTGCGAGTTCCGCCGCGGGCTGTCCATGTATTTCTTCCGTCAATTGTTCGCCAATCGAGGTTTGCCCTTGCAAGAGACCCTCCCTTAGATTCAGTTCGAGTTCAAAGTCGATGCCGGCATGGATAACGTCGGTGGTTAGGCCGTTTAAGGACGGACGAAGACTGGCATGCCACCAATGTTTGCGCTTTGGGCGACAGGTGGTCATCCAATCGCCGAGAACACGCGCATAGGCGTGCAGCGCCTCGCGTGTTGCGGCCAAAGACTGAGGATCCAAGTCGGGAAATTGCTGTGTTGTCATCGCGGCTCTCAATAACGTGCCGATACGCCGCCGTAGGCGACGCCAGTCAGTTGTGCCATGTCGGCTTTGAACGTGGTCAGATCGTCAATTGCAAAATCACGCAGGTGGCGATGGCCTGCGGCACGCGCCAGCACCGTCATCAATTCAACAGCGGCTAAAAAGAATCGCGCGAGCCGTTCAGCAGCGGCCTCGACGGGCAGTCGTGCTCGAAAATGCGGTTTTTGGGTAGCGATACCTACCGGGCAATTGTTGGTGTGACAGGTGCGCATGCCTAGACAGCCGATCGCTTGGATTGCCGCGTTGGACACCGCAATACCATCGGCGCCCAAGGCCATGGCTTTCGCAAAATCGGCCGGATGCCTTAAGCCGCCGGTGACAATCAGCGTCACGTCGGACGCATCGCACGTATCTAAGTGCCGCCGCGCTCGAGCTAAGGCTGGGACCGTGGGAACGGAGATGTTGTCTCTGAAAATCAGTGGCGCCGCGCCGGTGCCACCACCGCGGCCGTCCAGGATGATGTAGTCGACACCCACCTCGAGCGCCGCATCGATGTCTTTTTCAATGTGCTGAGCTGACAGCTTGAATCCCACGGGAATGCCGCCCGTCTTCTCACGCACCTCGGCGGCAAACTCACGAAATTGACTCAAATCCGTCCATTCAGGGAAACGTGCGGGAGAAATGGCTGGCTGACCTTGTTGCAACTCGCGGACCTCAGCGATCTTGCCCTTCACTTTATCGCCGGGTAAATGGCCACCGGTGCCGGTTTTGGCGCCCTGGCCACCTTTGAAGTGAAACGCCTGGGTCTTTAGCACTTTGTCCCACGTAAATCCGAAGCGGGCGGAGGCGAGTTCGTAGAAATACCTCGAGTTGGCAGCTTGTTCCTCAGGCAGCATGCCACCCTCGCCGGAACAAATGCCGGTTCCGGCAAGTTCCGCACCTTTGGCTAGGGCTACCTTGGCTTCCTCTGATAGCGCACCAAAACTCATGTCCGAAACAAACAGAGGTATCTGTAAAAGCAATGGCTGCTTTGCATTCGGTCCGACGACGAGATCCGTACCAACGGGTTCGTCATCAAGGAGTGGCAGCTTGTGTAATTGGCCGACGACAAACTGCAAGTCATCCCACTTAGGTAAGCTGTCGCGCGGCACCCCCATGGCGGCCGTGGGGCCGTGGTGCCCGACTTTGGTGAGTCCTTCATCAGCGAGCATGCGGATAAACTTAACGTACGGTTCATCCGCCGTTCCCGTCGGGTCCTGATAGGCTCCCTGATAAGCATCGCGCTTGTACGGCTGAGGATGCTTTCTCGCCCAGGCGGCGATCTCGTCTTCGTCAACGAAGACCTGACCATCCTGCGTCCAGGCATTGAACTTCGGCAGGGTCTCGCTGGTGTTGTATTCGCTGACGCCGGTATCGAGGCGATAGTCCCAACCGTGTACGCCGCAGATTAGATTGTCGCCATCGA
>CAMYNX010000064.1 GCA_947259875.1 uncultured Gammaproteobacteria bacterium
CGCGTATGGTGCAAATATTCGAACGAGCCGTATGATATTGTTATCAGACAATATTACTAAGAATCTGTTCGTGCAATGTCTCATGTCATACAACCTTTCCACCTCCTCGTAATTGCCTTGGCCGGCTGGCTTAACCGCCAGCAACAGGCAACCATCGACTACCTTATAGAAGAGAACCGTGTTCTTAAGGATCAACTCAAAGGGCAACGGCTTCGGTTCACCGACGAGCAGCGGATACGACTGGCCGCGAAAGCCAAGATACTGGGTCGTGGATTACTGGATGAAATTGAGACGCTTGTGACACCAGATACGCTTCTTGCCTGGCACCGTAGGCTCGTCGCGAAGAAGTGGACCTACGCCAGGAAGGGACCGGGTCGGCCCCCCATCACGCAAGAAATCACCGAGTTGTTATTACGCATGGCGAGGGAGAATGTCTCCTGGGGCTACGACAGAATCCAAGGCGCACTCGCCAATCTAGGCCACATCATTGCACCAAACACGGTTAAGAATATACTGAAAAGGCATGGCATAGAACCGGCGCCGGAGCGAGAGAAACGAACATCGTGGAAAGCTTTCTTGAAAGCGCACTGGGACGTGATGGCCGCCACGGATTTCTTCACCGTTGAGGTTTGGACACCGCGCGGACTGGTAACTTATTACGTGCTGTTTATCATGCATCTGTCAACGCGTTCCGTACACATTGCCGGTGTGACCACCGCGCCCAACGGTGCATATATGAAGCAAGTGGCGCGCAACCTGACCGACGTGAGCGACGGTTTTCTTTCGAACAGTCGGTACCTCATCATGGACCGCGATAAAAAATACACAGATGAATTCAGAGGGCACCTTGACCGAGAAGGTGTGAAACCTGTTCTATGCCCGGTGCGTTCGCCCAACTGTAACGCATTCGCAGAACGATTTGTGCGTTCAGTAAAGAGTGAATGCTTGGATCGCTTGATTCTGTTTGGTGTGGCATCCCTTCGCCGGGCGCTCAAGGAATATGTTGCACATTACCACACTGAACGTAATCATCAGGGCCTTGGTAACCGTCTACTTGATCCGGTGCACACCGCCGGTTCAGCCGATGATCGAATTCAACACAGAGAGCGCCTCGGCGGTATGCTCAACTTCTACTATCGTGAAGCGGCTTGACAATGCTCGTTCCTTTTATTGCACCATACGCGCGATGTTCGCCAAACCGCAACTGCCAAGCACACCAAATAGCGAATCACGCAGTCCGGCATCGATTCTTGCAGGCATCAAGCATCCTGCGAAAGGATCACGGCAGTATAGGGCCCGATACCGACGTTCCCGGTAAAAGGCATATCGTCCTTAGGGTCTGAATCGGCGACCGTGTCGTAACTAGGATGGTTACCGAAGGTCGCATCGTAACCCTTCCAATCGCTGTTAAAACGCACCTTCCAAAGCCCTACGCGCGGAAAACCGATCCTGTAGCTGGAATACCCACGATTGGCCATGTTCATCACGACGACCACACTGTCTCCTGGTCCGCTGTGCGCCCAACGATGAAACGCGATGAGCTTGTCATTGTTGTTGACGTGGTGCACATGCACGTGTTGTCCACGCAGGCCGAGGGCATTGTCATTCCAATTGCGGCGCAGGCGGATGAGGTCCCGGTACATCTGCCAGATGCCACGGTAAGTTTCCTGTTTCGACCAATCGATCGGGTCTTGATCGTGAAACCATTCATCCTCTAAAAATTCCTGACCCTGAAAGATCATGGGGATGCCTGGTGCAGTAAATACGAGCGCCGCGCCCAATGTTGAACGCTTTTTGGAGTACCAGCTTGCGGCGTTACCATGCCAAATCTCTTCGGGTACACGCGCCCTGCCGTTGGCGACCTCATCGTGCGATTCGGTGTAGATGATGCGCTCAAACGCGTCTGGGTTATACCGGTGATAGACAGCATCGCGCACCGCGTACATGTTGCGCGAATGATCATCGGGCGCAATGATCGCATCCCGGATCGGGTGCACAAAGCGGCTGTCCCATTGGGCATCGAAGCCCGCGCCGCCCGCCCCAACTTCCTTAGTGATCCAGGCATTGTCACGTAGGTCCTCGGCGATGCTGATCTTCCAGGGTTGGCGAGTATTGATCTCACTATTAATCCATTGCAGCAGACCCCAACCCTCGGGGATATCGTGCGCGGGGTCGTTATTATTGCCTTTAACATTGCGAATGTATGCGGTGGCATCCCAGCGTAAGCCATCCACTTGATACTCTTCCAGCCACATCAAAACGTTGTCACGCAGATACTGCCGCACCTCGCCTCGGCCATAATCCGGGCGCGTGTCGCCCCACGGCGTTGTGGAATGCCAGTCGTTGTAGAAATAGATACCCCCCTTGCCGTTTTCGCTCCACCCGTCAAACTGCCAAAGATCCAGATCGCTGGGACCAAGATGGTTGTAGACCACATCGAAGATGACGGCGATGCCAAGCTCATGGGCGGTCTTGATTAGTTTCTTCAGCGCCCTGGGACCGCCATAGTCATCTTCAATCGCAAAGATGTGTGCCGGGTTGTAGCCCCAGGAAAACCCGCCGGCGAACTCCATAGGCGGCATGACCTGGATAGCGCTGATGCCCAGATCGCGCAGGTAAGGAAGCTTTTGAATTGCGCGGTCAAGACTACCCGGCGGGCCGTGGGGCTGATCGTTGAAAGTGCCGATATGCAATTCATAGATGACCAGCTCGTCCCATGGCGGCATGACGAACAGCGATGACTCCCAATCAAAATCAGCAGCCTGAATGACCGAGTTGCCGACGGAGCTGGTGACGTCTTTGGCATAGGGATCGTTACGCCATAGCGCTTGTGACCCCCAGAACACTACAAACTTATACTGATCGCCGAGTTTGGCTCCGGCAACATCGCTTGACCAGTACCCGTTGCCCTCACCGGCCAACGGTGTCGTACTCGGACTCCAATTATTGAATACGCCCGCCACACAGACTTGTTCCGCATTAGGCGCCCATACGCGAAACGCCGTGCCGCCTGGGTACGGGATCGCACCCATACCCGCGTGCGAGGCGGGAGATACGTGCTGTGTTGTGTCGATGACTCGTCGATGCACGTTGATTACTCCTTAGAACATAGGACAGGCGATCAACCTTTACGGTCCCACCTCAAGTCACCAACACGTCTCTATGTCGATTCTTAATACGCGCTTCACCAAAAGCAGACGTAGAAACATATGTGCCTTGAGGGTCCGGAACGGGTCGTAACTTGACGATCCCCAATGTATCAATATCTGGCTCCCTATCAATAGTAGAGGAGCCTTATCATGGATCATCACATTACTTCTGATGCTCGTAAAGTACCTTGGAACAAAGGCAAGCTGATTGGTCAGAAACCTCCGTTAAAGCTCAAAGAGATCTGGGCAATCCGTTTTCGCCTACAACTCGACCATCGATTACGCGATCTTGCTCTCTTCAATCTGGCAATAGACAGTAAGTTGGGGATTTGCGTGAAACCCCTCCAAAAGTACCAATAGCGTCAGATTGAACCAAGGTTTACGCGGATGTTGGCAATCATTTCATCAAGATCCGGCATACTGGGTTCACTGTTGAATTCGAATCGACCAAACAGATTAATATGCCGCCACGCGACTGGCGATAAGCGTTTGACCAATGCTGCTTCTTTTTCCTTTCCTTCGGACTCCAGCTTCGCCAACAATTTGGATAACATTAAGACGTTGTAAAAAATAATCACATTGGCTATGAGGCGACTACAATCACTCTCAAGGGCAATTTCGTAGTCTGTCGTTCCTCTGAATTTGCCACCATTGGGATGCGTAATTGCACGCTGTAGTTGATGATAGGACTCTCCTCGGTTAAGTGCCCGCTGAACATTGCGTCTTAGTGTGAGGTCGTCAATATACTCCAGTGCGTATAAGCTCATGTAAATATTGTCCAATTCCCACAAGGCTTTCTTGGTGCGGTTTCGTCGTGCATACGAACTCAGTTTTCTGACGATGGTACTCTGAGTCGTCGTTTTCAGTGCCATCGATGCAAAGATGCGTTGCAAATTCTCTGACTCATTAAGTATCAACGCTTCATTGATTTGCCGGGATGGCTTTATCAAATAGTCTGATGGATAGTGGCTTAGTGGTTTGAAGCCAACCAACTTTGTTGCTTTCCGGTCGATATGTGTATAACGGGGCGCCCATGTTCGTCCAAAGGTTTCCAGCAGCACAAAATTCACTTGGTTGGTGCCGGCCATATCCACCGATATAACATCGGGATCGATTTCAGAGGTATTGTTAAACACGATATCAAAGGCGTAGTGACTTTCATGCTCATTGGCACCGATCAACTTGGCATTGACAGGGACATGGTTGACGACCAATGAATAGTTAACCACTCCTTTGTTGAGGCCAAAATACTTCTTGGAATATCGCGCCTTGAAGGTCGCTCGCTGCGTTTCAAATTTCTGGCCATCGGCACTGGCATGTAAGGTGCCGATATCCAGGTTATAGTATTGAAATATGGGGAGTTCAGCGATGGCGTTAGCAATGATGTCATTCGCTTTACGGGTGTTTTCCAGGCGCAGGTGATTCTTTGCGGTCGTGCGCAAAAGATGATATTTCGTATCCGAAATGTCGGCCATAGCGGACAACCCTATCCGTTCGCCATAGGCAATAATGCAGGCCATCACATTGCTCCAATCGGCCTTGCTCTTCGCATAACGTGGCTGAATGTGCGCAAAAGCGTCCATAAAACGGCATTGCTCGTTAACGTACTGCAAAATGCTAATGATGCCGACTTTGGGCAGCTGCTCATAAAACGGATTGTTAACGGTATCGTCTTGCTTTTTGTACGGCAGTGTCCAATGAATGTCGTCTCTCTTCTGAGAGAATTTCAGGTGCGGATTATTTCCTTGCCGGATATTGGTGTTAACCGCCTGATAGCGCTGTTCCAGTATCGTTTTCAAATCCGTGAGGCGTTGGGCCATGGGCGTGTTCAGCAGCGGAAAGTCGAGCGATACAAGCAAGTGTTTTTTTGCCTCCATCTCCTTATTGCTAATCAGGTCTTCATCAAAGCTCTTGAAGCGCGTACTACCGCTATAAAATATATCGCCGGCTTCCAAGCCGTTTTTGAGTTGTTGGTAGACGAAGAACTCGTAGTGGGATGGGTGGGCAATCCAGGGTTTAACCCTTTTGGGGATTGCTCGATTAAAACGCTCAAGCAACTGTGGAGAAATCGATGACTTCCCGGACCGGTACGCGTCTTTCAGTCGTGTTACGATCTCGATGATAGGATCATTTTCCTGCGTACTTTTGAAATCTATCGCCATAAACAATGGCCTGATGTTGATGGCTATTTTTCGAGACAGCTGCTGGATATGAGACCATTCGTAGTGAAGACGATTAAACTTTTTACCGGCTAGGTAATCGACCATTTGCTTGATGTGCTCTTCGTCAATAATATCAAAGGCGCGCTGTTTTACTTCCCCAAATGGCAGTGCCTCATCGATCGATTCATCAACAAATAGACCAACGATCATGCCCGTTTGCTGTAACTGCTGCCGATGCTCCAGATTGTAGTCGCTGAACTGCTGCTGACTGATTTGATACGCTTCTTGCGCGGTGGCCGTGACCTGATGGATGAAACTGGTAATCAAGTTATCGCTAATTTGTTCAAAACAGTGGGCGATAAAACACAATAGATAGAGTTGCGCCTGACTTTCGGGCATATGCTGCAACCGATGGACCGGATAGTATTCAGCCAATGACGCGTAATACCGAATATTTTCATTTGACACCTCAAGCCTGAACAAAAACGCGCGAGTATATTCATACAATTGACCAGTCGAGGAGTGTTTCTGGATCTCTTGGCGAATTTGATTGAGCTTGAAATCCTTGGCGCGTTTCTTCAATGCCGTCAGCTGATAAAAGGAGCCTTCCACGGTCAGTAGCTCGTTGAGGGTCTGTTTGTTCGATTGAGGAACCTGCTGTTGGATACATACGTTCAACCGCCGCTGTTCATCGGTCGTGGCCAGACTGATGATCTTCTGGAAGGTGCTGTAGCCCGGCACTGTGATCCGTTCTGTCTCCAAAATTCGAAACAGTTCCGTGAGTAAGAAGCGTGGCTGAGCATGAATTTTGCTGAGATGCCTAGCTTTATCCGATAGGAATTGGTGCTCCGCTTGGCCGAAGCCACGATAGCGCTGGCAACGCAAAATCATTTTTTGTTGTGATAGGCGTGTATTCTTACTCGGCATTACGCCTGGTGGCGTTTTGTGCGGGAAGTAGCGCGCCAGCAGATAATCTCGATCCGCCGAGATGTCCTGCCAGGAGAACACAAAGAACTGATGGCTGACTTTAAAGTAGCCCAGCTGCAGTAAAAAGAGCAGCTGTGTGTTGGGTAAGCGCAATGACTCAAACAACTGCGTTTCACCGGGATCCAGTGAGAAATAAGTATCGCGCTCTTCAGGCGATAAACTCAAAATGCCAAACAGCCCTTGAATTTCATCGGACGTTAAAATTGACAGCCGTCGAGTATTTCCTGGCATCGCTTTATGCTTATTGAAAACGTGGATTTTTGATAAGCCTCCCCGTGTGGTACTGGTAGCATGCAGAACCTTGGCTTTCGCATTCTCAAAAACATGTCTTGAAAAGGTATTCTCAATACATTACTGTTTCAACGAGTTTTGATAATGGAGACGAGCATGAAGCCTTCCGATGCATTGCGTATCAATCGCGCCGCCATCCGGCGCGTGGTTGAAGCGCACAGGGCAAGCAATGTGCGGGTATTTGGCTCGGTTGCGCAGGGCGATGACACCGACGACAGTGACCTGGACATCTTGATTGACCCCACACCCGAAACGACGCTGTTCGATATTGGCGCGATCCGTCATGAGTTGCGCGTGCTGCTCGGCGTGCCGGTGGATGTGTTGACCCCAATGGCGTTGCCGGACAAAGTCCGTGAGTCCGTGCTCGCACAGGCAGTGCCCCTATGAAGGATGAGTCACGTCTGCTCGGCTATCTGGAGCATATCCTGCAAGCGATCGAACGCATTCAGCGCTATACCGAGGATATCGACGAAGCGGCTTTCTTCCAGAATGAGATGGCGCAAGACGCGGTGATTCGTAATTTCGAGGTTATTGGTGAGGCAAGCCGTAATATTGAGCGCCACTATCCCGGATTCGCGACGACCCACCCAGAGCTACCGTTGGCCTCAGCCTACGAAATGCGCAACGCCTTGGCGCACGGTTACTTTAACGTCGACTTGAACATCGTCTGGAAGACCCTCGAGAACGATCTACCCGAGTTGCAGGCGCAAACACAAGCGCTCATAGAAACATATCCTAATGGCCCGGGGACGAGCTAGCCATGTTGATCGGCTATGCGCGCGTCTCAACGCAGGACCAAAATATTGGTCTTCAACTTGAAGCGTTAACCAAAGCTGGATGCGAGAGAATCTTCGACGATAAGCTCAGCGGTAGCCGTGCTGAGCGTCCCGGTTTAACCAAGGCATTGGATGTGTTACGTGAAGGCGATACCCTGGTTGTGTGGAAGCTGGATCGGCTTGGCCGCAGCGTCAAGAACCTGGTTGATCTGACCACCGATTTACACCAGCAAGGCATTCAGTTCAAAAGTCTCACTGATGCTATTGACACGGGAACACCCTCGGGGCGGTTTTTCTTCCACGTCATGGCAAGCCTTGCTGAGATGGAGCGGGAGCTCACGGTCGAGCGTACGCGAGCAGGACTCGAAGTAGCACGCCGGCTCGGCCGTCGAGGCGGTCGCAAGCGAACGATGACAGACAGTAAAATCGAATCAGCCAAGAAACTATTGGCCAATGGCGTCCCGCCCAAGGAGGTGGCTCACAATCTGGGCGTATCGGTACCGACCTTATATCGCTGGCTTCCGGCATCAGAACGCGCCTAATAAATGAGGGGCCACATGCCCATGAATTTTGTATTGCCACCTGAAGTGACTGTTAAGAAACACAAATTGGAAGGCCACTGGGGGTACACCTTTCGACACGATACCTTGGGCGAGCTAGGCAGAATCATTCTGCAGGATCTACCCGATGGTCAATGCCATGTTGCCAGTGAAGTGGCAGGCGATCTAGCGGATCCCATGACGGAGACCCGTCTGAATATCCTTCGACCGATCAGTGAACAGATCACGGAAACCTTGGAATCAGTGTTAGGTTCAGGTCGCCAAGAGGAATTTGTGACTCCAGCACCGGTCAGCTCGAAAGCGCCCAGTGAGGTTGTGGAAAGCAAGCTGATGCCGTGTGATCGATGTGGCGACACTGCAGCGATGCTGATTTTTGCGTACGATGCGACAACAACAGGCGATTTTGAAGATTACGCACGCAAAATGTACCCGAAATACAGTGACCTTAATGTGCCTACTTGGATCATTGGTGAGCCCATGGGATTTGCGGGATTTGATACACCGCCCAGAATATTAAAGGTATGGCCCCATCGTGAATCGATTCAGCAAATGACGCCCAGTGATTTTAACGCTGAACTAGATGAGTTGCTCGCTAACCATTGTCGATAGCCTTGCTATTGGTACTTTTGGAGGGGTTTCACACAAAACCCCGGATTGCTCGCTCGTCGCGACGCGTTTCAGACCCGTGTTGGTCCCCATGCCGTATAAACACAATAATAAGCGCTCTCGCAACACCTTCGGATCGAGCGACTCTCTTTGCGCAACACTGTGCAAGGCCTCGGTAAATCCAACGCGAAGATCGGTCTCTTTGAGCACGTCGAGTAGACTGGTGCCGTCCCAGCCTTTGAATACATCCGCCTTCAGTTGCAATAAATTGGGGGGATCGGGTTGACGTTTAAGCGGTGAGACCTTGATTGCCCGTTTTGGACGGTCGGTGATTTCTACCTGCGCGTTGTGTGGCAGCCCTTTGTCCAAGGTCTTAAGCGCGTCCGTCATTGCCATCTTGAGTTTTTGAACGAACGCACCGGCATCACGGGGCAATTCTAATGATTCATAGTGAGCCGCACGGTTTGATGCGAAATCGACCGGCAAGTCCTCACTGGGATCGCGATGACGAAAAGCCCGAAGAACCCAGATTTCCTTGCATCGCAGGCCTTCATGCAGTGCTTGCAGGACTACGATTTCATAGCTGATGCGATTGATGCGGGCAATGCCTTGCTGGTCCCATTCGACGACACAATGGCGCCATTTTCGCTTTACCACGTCGTCTACTGGCACTTCATCAAGCGGTAAGTAGCGCCGCGAATCAGACCAGTTATCGCGTAACCACGCTGCCGCCTGCAGCACGGGTTGATGGTAGGGTCGATGGCAGCGGAAATCGAGTGCGCTGAGCAGTAACGGAAGAACTTGGCGGTAATGGTGAGCGTAGGAGCGTCGCATATCGCGAAATACTTCCTGATCATAATCGAGCTCGCCGGACTCATATTCGTGAACCAGATCTTTTAGCGTATCCTCTCCCACGATAGGATAGATCACGTTCTTTACTTTCTGTTCAGGGTGCGCAAGTGCTAAGGACGCAATCTTATATAAGATCCGTGTCTTCCCGCGCACGCGACGGATATCTTTGAGCAGCTTTTTATCGACTCTACCCTTGGCACGCCGTTTAAGCTGATGGACCATCAACATAATCAAGTCTACCAACGCATCGGTGATCGCTTGATGGCGATGCCAACAGAAGGCGGCGAGCGTACAATAGCGTGTCGCTGAGGGATGACGTCGGACTTCCCACGGTCTGGCCGACGCGATCCGTTCCGCGTTACGAGCCAATAGCCGGACTGGGATGTCCCTGAACAGGTCACTGGTCAGTCCCAGTTCGCGAATACAATACAGTTTGGCGACTTCGCGCCCCACCGTTTTCACCGTGATCGGTCCAGGGTGTGCGCCTAAATGGCGAAAGCGCACGCGGCCATCGCCGCGCTGCCCAGGCAGCTTGACCGGGCAACGCCACCCATCATGTAGTAAACCATCCATCAGCATTTTCGCCGCCGGTGAAAGCTTCGAGCCGATGGTGCCAAATAGTTCATTGGGGTATTCACGAATAACGGAGCGGACGAACTTGGCCAATTCGCCGTCCCTCGGCAGCGCGATCCGCTCTCTTTGGAACCATTGTACTGCCGCGTCGATGGCGCGCTTGACATGGGAGTCACCGGGAATCGCGTGCTCTATCAGCCAGTTCTTTAGTCGCCGTCGGTCATTCGCTGTCGCGACGCCGAGTCCGAGAAAGCGCAGAATCTCGCGGCGATGATACCGACCCGTTCGGCTAGTGAACCGATAACCAACAAGATCTCCGGGGGAGACGTTGAGTTGCTCCGCGAGATAGCTCAGTACAGTGGGGGAGACGTGTGTAGTTCGCCGCGGGAAACGACCATCATGTTGATATACTTTAAGCTGTAACGCGAGTCCGACTCGGTTACGGGGCGTGCGATTCGATATGAGAGTGATTTCCTTGGGAGATAACGTCCAGTGCTCGGCTAACACTTCGGCACTCCAAAGCGGTTTCATGGACGACCTCCTGACGGTTGTGGTTAATGATGGTCGGAGGACGTCGATTCTATCCCGTGCTGATCGACTACCTCAATGAGATCAACCGTCTGGCGGACAAGCCTCGTTGGTACAACGTCCTGACCCACAACTGCACGACGACGATCCGATACCACGTCCAGCAGGTGGCCCCGGGCGACCCCTTCGACTGGCGGATCCTGGCGAACGGCCGGCTCGACGAGCTCGGCTATGAGCGGGGCAACATCGATACCACCCTGCCCTTCGAGGAACTGCGCCGACGTAGCGACATCGTAGAGACGGCCCAAGCCGCGGACGCGGACCCGGACTTCTCGGCGCGCATCCGCGAGGGACTGCCAGGCGGACGTACGAACTTACTTTTCGGTCGAGGCCGTTGACCCGGTTCCCTCGCAGAGACCACGAGGAATCCGGCCTGTCGTCGGTCGTACTGACCATTATTTACCCATGTCATTCTGAGCCACGCGAAGAATCTGCCCTGCTTTGGGTCATGCCCAGCAACGCGAGGTATGTTAAACAGAATAAGATCCTTCCTCGTTATACTCGTCAGGATGACAGCAACAACATTCGGCCAACGAACTATTTATGTGACAACGGCTTTTTTCCCCTGCTGTGCGTGGACAAGCCACGCTACGCTTGTCAGGACAACATGTGCAGAAGCCTGCCCCGAGCGAAATCGAAGAAGCCTGAATTCGACATACGAATTTAACCGCTCAAACTTCTTCTTGCTTTTGTTCGGCAATCGTCATCTCCAGGGCCCGCAGCGAAGCGGCCACCACGATCCCCGTGAACACGATGCCAAGGAATCCGATAACAATCGCAATCACTTTTGCCAACGCCGTTTCCGGCGACATATCCCCGTACCCGATCGTCAGCGCGGTAATAAACGCGAGGTACAAGCTGTCCGCAATCGGTTTCCCATCGAGATAAGCGATCGCGATCCCACCGAACGCAACCGCGCCCTGCAGCCAAAGAACGACGCCCCCGATGTGCCAGTAGACAACGGCCAGATTCTTGAGCAACAACTGGTTATGGATGCGAAATAACGATAGTTTCTTCATGGCGAATGGCTCGGTTGTTTTAGGTTGAAATCAGTTCCATGATCCTCTTTACAGCTGTTGCGCTTCACGCAACAGAAAGATAGGGGTCGGAGTCTCTGGCTCCGACCCCTATCTGTCATGTGCTACACCGATTGAATCACGCGGCACGACGGGGCAATCGCGTAACTCATTTCAGATAGTTGTCGTCGATGAGCCAGAAGTTCGCGCCCACCTGCTTGAGCGGCCGGCCGTGCTCTGTTCCCGGTAGCCGCCCGTATCGCAACACGGCGATGATGTCGGAGCTGACCGCAGGGTTGGCGAGAAAATAGCCGTGACCGAAACGGCCACCAAGCTTCCCCTTGTAGGTGACGATATCCATATTGGCCACCCGATTGAGCGTCTGCCTCTGCTGTGCACTCAGTTCTTGCTGCTCCAACGCACCGACCCGCAACCAGGATCCGAACAAGGTTTTCGCAGCGGCGATGGCGTTGTCCTCTGCATTCGTGTAAATCGTTAAACGTTCAAACACCGACCCCAGGGCTTCGGCCACCAGCCGCTGCATGGAGACCTCAAAGTCCAGATCCGGGGCCACCAGAACGACATTGCCGATCTTCAATTTCTGGCGCGCATCCACACCGGCGGCACGGGCCTCGATCAACAGCTCTCTGAGCGCGGTCATCGTCACGTCGGTACCGCGGCTGTGGGCGATCATGTGGATCTTCTCCAGTTCCGGAACCGAGGCAAGGAAATGTATGAACTGCTTGAGATGAAAGATCGTAAATTCTCCCGACTCCCGGTCATAGGCATAATTCAAAAACCCGCCCTTGCCGGCCGGCCAGGTGTAGGCAATCGGGATGCCTTCACGGCCGAGGAAATGCCACCCCTCAGCGGTCCTCTGCACGGCGTGAACAAAGGTATTGGCCATGCCATGGACAAAGATGTACACCTGCTTTCGTGGCGTCCGCGCCAGGCGTCGCACCAGCTCGTTTCGGGCGCTCGCCAGTGTCTGCTTGCGCTCCACAATCACCGCCGGGTCAAGCTTCACGTCGTTTTCGCCGACGATGCGGAAAAGATAGGGGGTGGCGGGGAACCGGCCAAGTTCTGAAACCGAGACCATGTTGACCCGGGGTCGGGGGCCGGCCGCCGACTGGGTCGTGCTGTAGGCGACCAGTTTCTCCCACGAGAGATCGCGTCCGAGCGCAACAATTGCCGAACCATAAGCCACCGAGGACGAGCGGTGGTAACCATATTGCAGGTTTCCCGACTCATCCTTCTCCACCGCCCGGTCGGTGACACACAGCACGTCGACCTGGTTACCCTCGAGCTCCGGGGCCAACTGCTCAAACAGTTGTTCCTCTGCGCTCGTATACAGATTGGGTGCAGGCATCACGCTGCGCACGCAGCCGTGCAAGAACGCGACCGAAAGCAAAACAAATACGATTCTCTTAACGCTGAACATATTTTCGGGTCTCTCAAACTCACGCAAACCAGGCCTGTCACTAGGCACTGCTTGGTGATTAAGCACACGCGCCGTCCTTGAGTGCGTGCACGCGCTGTCAACACATGAGATTATCATCATCGCCGCAATGTTTGGCAATGAGAATCAGCGTGCCATCTCGGCTCCAAGGTCCGACACAGCGTTAGAGATTGTGGTCTCGTACATTAACGCCTATTAAAGATTTACAAATTCACGTCATGAAACGAAACTGCAGACGCACTAACCCATAATTCATACCCTGGACGCCAGTGGTAAATTGAATTAGGTAAGATCCTATTCTGCGCTTGTCCCCACGCAGCAGGGGGAAGGATCTCACCACGTTGAATGATGCCGGCAACTTTGAGGTGGTAAGATCCTTCCTCGTTACACTCGCCAGGATGACAAGAATATTTCGTCCATTGACAGGGTGATATCTTTTCCTAGGACTACACACAGGACAGGCTGTCGACCATGCTTGGGACAGTCCGCGCTACGCCTGTCAGGATGACGGTAAAAAAAACGCTTCGGGAGGACAATTGCACGTTGTCATTCTGTGGGACAGCAATGGGGACAGACCCCATTTTCCACCTTCCCAACGAAATACGACGCGCTATTGGTCGTTGATCCGCAGGCTCCAGTATACAGCCCCGTCGCCACGCAGTTTCTCGAGGCGATTGCTCGGCGGCGTGCGAAGGTATTCGAGCGTTTGGATACTGTAGAGTATGCTCGGTCCATGATTTCTTCTAGAATAATATGACAATTTACCGTGTAACGAAGATATCCAAGGTCTCGATGGTGGTGATTCAGTAATGGCTGCGCAAATCTCCATTGACAAGGAGCAGATCGGACAGTTTTGTCGGCAGAACCATATCCGGAGATTCTCTCTATTCGGTTCTGTCTTGCGGGAGGATTTCAATCCGGAAAGCGACATTGATGTACTCGTTGAGTTCGAGCCAGAACATGTACCTGGACTCTTTGGGATCGCTCGCATGGAGCGGGAGTTGTCGCAGCTATTTGGTGGGCGCAAGGTCGATTTGCGGACAGCGCAGGACCTGAGCAGATACTTTCGGAACGCGGTTCTGCAAGAAGCGGATTTGCAATATGCGCAGTGATGTGAGCGTTCGGCTCCGTCATATGCGGGATGCCTCGCGCGAAGCCGTCGGTTTTGCCAAAGGTAAGCATCGTGCCGATTTAGATGATGACAGGATGCTGGCATTTGCGCTGGTAAAGGCGATAGAGATTGTTGGTGAAGCAGCAAATCAAGTTTCGGATGTAACGCGGACTCATCTTCCTGATATACCATGGGTGGATATTGTCGGGATGCGTCACCGTCTGATTCACGCCTATTACGATATCAATCTCGATATCCTTTGGCAGACCGTCCAACGTGATTTGCCACCGCTGATCACTGCACAAGATGATGCATTAGCGGACGAAGACGCATATCGTCCGTAGCGACGATTGAGATGTGCCAGATTTGTGCCAAAGCTGCTGTAATATGCGCCTATTTTGTGCCAATTAACTGGCGGTTTAAAAAAGGCAAGCGCTACAAGTGATTGAATTGCAATAAAACAATTATTGGCAGCTCTGACTTTTAATCAGGTGGTCGCAGGTTCGATTCCTGCACGGCCCACCAAATCTGCGCGTTTTATTAAACGCAAATCCTAGTTCTCGCATAGCGAGACATTACAATTGTGCACGAGGACCCGGATGTAGGTGTAGACCTAGTCGATAGATAAAGTATCCGTATATTGATTAACTTATTGAAGTATAGATAGAGTTAAGGATCGCTACTTTCATAGCTATTCTAGATCGGCTTGAGATGCCAGATCGGCATCACAAGTGCAGTCAACACTGGTGGTAGAATCGAACAATGCAACTGAAAGTCTTTTCAATATCATGTGCTAGTGTCTTATGCCCATGGCCAAGCAATCTAAGAAGAAACACCGAGACTTTGTGCCTCAAGAGCGTATCACCGGGGCAATAATTCTATTACGCGGTCAGAAAGTATTGCTGGATGCCGATCTTGCCGGACTCTACGGTGTCGAAACCGGCGCTCTCACCCGTGCAGTAAGACGAAACATTGAAAGATTTCCGGATGACTTCATGTTTCAGCTCACCAAGGAAGAGTTCACCGACTTGAAATCCCATTTTGGCATCTCAAGTCAGTGGGGAGGCCGCCGCTATCGTCCATATGCCTTCACTGAGCAGGGTGTTGCGATGCTCTCTAGTGTTCTTCGTAGCGAACGTGCGGTCAGCGTGAACATCGAAATCATGCGCGCATTCGTACGTCTTCGTGAGATGCTCACTAGCCATAAAGCACTTGCTAAGAAGCTCGCGAATCTCGAGAGAAAATACGATACACAATTTAAAGTCGTCTTCGATGCGATTCGCGAGCTAATGACGCCGCCAGAAACCAAGAAAAAGCGCCCGATCGGGTTCGCACCTTGGACCGAGGACGAAGACTAGGAGTGAACGGAAATAGTCGAACGGGGTTATTGGGGCCGTATACCTTCCTAACTTGTTGCCTGGAATGTCTAAAACAATGTTTCCAAAGTAAGAAAAACAAGCAATTCCTAGCCGAAGATCGGAGAAACTTTAGACAGGCTTAGATAGTAAAATGGTCATTCATACAAGGAGTTATCTGAACAAACGGAGTCTGACTTTTAATCAGGTGGTCGCAGGTTCGATCCCTGCACGGCCCACCAAATCTGCGCGTTTTACTAAGCGCAAATCTTAGCTCTCGCGTAGCGAGACATTACCGACGCGCCCGGTATGATGAACACCGAGGTGTCCAACTCCGGCACCGGCACTTCCCAATCCCAACGTAAATTGCACACTTCCTGTTCCCGGCAACCGGTGTTCACCTTGAACAGGCACATCCTCGCCAGATGCGCCGGCAGCGCCTGAAACAGATGCTGCTGCTCGTCCCAAATCCAAATATGGGAAAAGACACCAGGCCCAGAAAGGGAAAGAAGTACTGGGGGTCTTACCTGCCAGTGAATTCGACTTTGATCCGGTCAACAAAACTTGTGTGTGTCCTGCGGGGGAAAAGATGTGGTTACGCCGTAAGCGACCAAGGATCGACACTCTTTTAATCTGAATCTTGATCATGGAAGCTTCGCGCCCCTGAGTTGAGAGGCGAAGCGATGCTAGAAGAAGAGTCG
>CAMYNX010000065.1 GCA_947259875.1 uncultured Gammaproteobacteria bacterium
TGCAGGCGTCGAAACCCGGGCGATCGTCCCGCCGGCCGGATGCAAGATCTTCATAAAGTTGTCGTCGTTTTACGCCGGCAGCGAGCAGCGCATCGCGCTGGAGATCTAACGCTTGCGAACCGTCCGCCTTGGAAACCCGCATATAACCTAACAGCATGATGGTTCTCCTCTCGTAACGTAAACGTTCGTTTATGTGACATCTGCAGATAGTGGTTCTCGTGCTACTTGAGACGTCACTTATCCTGTCATATAAACAAAGTAACGCAAAGGA
The DNA here is from genome assembly GCA_947259875.1 of uncultured Gammaproteobacteria bacterium. Taxonomy (GTDB): domain Bacteria; phylum Pseudomonadota; class Gammaproteobacteria; order Arenicellales; family JAANXG01; genus CALZGZ01. The sequence goes on from CAMYNX010000065.1 coordinate 272, forward strand.
TTGTGATTTATGGAAGCGTGAAAAGCATTCCTTATTCTTAAGGTGGATCGGTTCAAAGAGACCTCAGTTCGTTCTGAGCTTACCTGAAGTTTCCTGCCCCAACGTATTCGATACGCCAAGAATTACGGAGATTACATCATTATTGGTTATTTTCGCCCTAACCCCCGATTTGGTGCAGTAGGTGGAGCTGTAAATCAACGACATCTAAAAAATACAATATAAATCAGAGTTATTCAGCGATGCGCTTATCGTTTAAACAAAAGAGGAGATTATTACGGTGCTGGTGATAATCAGCAACGAAATCAACTTTATTCTCAGCTAGGAGATTTGCCCCCACATTAGTAAGTTACTGTATTTTGGAACAATTCCATGAATGCCCATTTGCGACCAATTTCCACTGATGCTGACTCTGGAACGCTAGTGCACCTTTCCGGCGTTTTGGGCGAAAATTACCAGATAGAAAAACTGTGCGTGCACCCGTAGCGCAGTTACAGCGGCGATTTCTCGCTACATCCAATGTGCAAGCGTTCGATCCCAGCGCCGAAACGGCGGTATGAGGCGGGCGAGCAGCGACGGCGGTTTTGGTGCGAGTAACCGTGCGGTTTCCAACGCAGTTTGCTCCAGTTCGCGCAATAGTTCGTCGCGCACTGATTGACTCGGCGCATCCGCTAGTGCAACGGCCCGCGTCCAGGCGCGGTCGCGCGTCGCGCGAATGCCTGTGTCAGTCAGGATTTCGTCTATACCACCGGTCAGTCTGTCCAAAAAGCCCAGCACGAACGAATAATGCGAACTGATTTCAGTCTGTACTTCCCCGATAGAGCGGCCGAGAACATCGTTGGCGACTTCGTGATCGCGGCGCCGGCTCTGACGATGACTGGATCCAATCCCGACCTTGAAAAGCGCGATGGGCAGATCATGAACGATGTGCGCGACCATCCCCAGTGTCAGATCCTGCAAAACCGTGCCGCGTTTCTCTCGAGCGAGATCGAACGTCAGATTCCAGCATCCGGGAATCCGCCCTTCCCCCAACTCGTAAGCCTCAACGGCATCGAAATATTCCTGGGCGAAGATGATGTCCAGACGCTCCATCCAGTTCGGGTCCTCGAATTCACCAGCGGCGATGGCACGCTGCATCTCGATAGTAATTATGCGGTAAGAGCGTACAAAGACCGCAAGATAGTCGCCGCGCGGTTCCCACCGTGCCAGTAGCGCGTCCATCTGGTCAATAACTTCCTGGATCGTCGCTACTGGCACCGCCGGTCGTATCCTTTATCTATACGTCATCAAGACTAGCGACAAATCTCAATATCGATCAAGCAACCGTCGCTGTCGACTCGGATTGTCACTGACAGGTTCCGTTTCCGTGCACGCTCAAGCAGCTCCTGGATGCGTTTATCATGGACTTTCACGCACACTTCCCGCCCATCGCACAACACGATACCAATCAAGCGTCCGGCCGGGTCGAATCGCAGGCAACAGATCTCGCCACGAATTTTCGGCCCATCCTTGGACTCGATCACCCGCACCGGCCGAATACTTTCCGCCTGCGGATTGTAGGTTACGACTTCCCGCTCTCCGGGCACTGCATGCGGCAATACTTCAATGTGAGCGCGCGCGATCGAGGCGTTGAGCATTTGAAAGTCCAGCACCGTAATATCGTCACCAAACCGCACTTGCGAGTAGCGCTTGAAGATGGCGTCGTTGAGCTCCAAACTCACCACGTATTTCTTGCCTTGCTCATAGGTATCCGGAGCCACGATGACACGCGGATCGCGCGCACGGCCCATCAGTACAATGGCGTACGCAATGCGTCCGATGGATTTGCCGGTGGCGCGCAAGTTGCCGCTTATATCGACCGGAATGATCGTTATCCCGGGCCGATGGATTTCGACCTTGCCTGCAAAGCTGCCATCATCCTGTTTCGCGAGTTTGACCGCACCGCCGCCCATGACATGGGCGGTCACCTTGAAATCACCTTCGGCTGGTTCGCCGTCCCAGCGCGGAATGGCGTGCACCGTGACTTCGCCGGGCTTGTCGATGCGGCGCGGATCGGCTTTGGCCTCGAAACCGAAGCGTTTCTGCACGCCGCGTGCCATCAGGTCCATTACCAGGGGTTGTACTTTGCGATCGCCGTTCACACGAACCCGCCAGGTGCCCTCCTCTGGATCCGGGATCTTCAGCGCCCAGGCATTCTCTACGCTGAAGGCCCGCGCGCCGGTACTACCTTGGGTGAACACATCGCCCGACGGCGACACCGCCTGAATGCCCGGATTCACGCGACGTGTATGCGCAACCAGCACAAGGATCAGCTCCTTAGTCGAACCGTCAACGATCACTTCGAAATCTTTGTGATTGACCAAGTGCGAAGGCAGCGCTACGGCCGTGAACCTGAAGTCGTCCGGTGCCTTAAGTTCGCGTATAGGGAGGCTGAACTGCTCCCACAACAGGCGGGTCGGTGCTTCGCCGGCCGGCGCCAAAGGCAGCACGCCATTGTTCGATACAATGTAAATCGCATTACTGGCGATCTCAGCAGTACAATTTTCGAATATCCCGGCCTCGTCGATCGGGAACAAGACCTTGCTGGTACTGATCGGGTTCTGACCGCCGGAGACTGCCTGGTCCACGAGTTCGGCAAGCACGGCCCCGAGCGCATCCGATCCCGTTCCCCAGGCAACCAGTTTGATGCCCCGGGCGTCGAGAAGGTTCGAAAACGCGACGCCCTCGTCGGCCTCGTATGCCGCCATGGTCGTGCCGCCGTGGCTGATCGTCTGGATGCCGTCGGTAAACACAAAAATGACCTTGGAGTCCGGTGCGCCAAAACCCGGTTGATTTACCGGATCGTCCAAATAGTCGGACACCCGGCGGATGCCGTCGTACAGATCGGTCATGACACCGACGGCGGCGTTGCTGGCCGACTGGTCCTCGATGGCGGCGATCGAATTTTGCATGTTGGTCAGGGCCGCAGTGAAACCGGCCTGGCTCGAATCGATCTGTGCGCCGCCCGGCAGCAACTGATAGTTCGAGGCAAATCGATGAACCGATATGGCGAATTCACTGTCGGGATTGACGGAAAGTTCATCGATGAGATTTTCGATGAAAAATTCTCCACCGCGCGCGGCCTCGTAGATCTTGGTATTGTCGTTATTGCCACCTACAGGGTGGAACATGGAGCCCGAGTTATCGAGCAATATGGCTATCTGTTTGGACATGACTCTTTACTCCTTTGCTTACTCAGGGCGTTTTTGATATTCGCCCTGCGCTTGTCTTCTGAGTTGCTCTTCCACGTACTTCCTGATCATTTCTTCTTCAGGTCCTACGTATCCCCGGCGCTGCTCGTTGGTCAGTGGGCGGCCTGCTTCGCCCCAGCGCCACGGCCCTTCGCGGTGTTTACGAAACAGTTTTTCGTAGTGAGCCGCCAGGGCCTTTTCATCCATGCGCGCGGCTTTCTCGGCCACCAGGGCCCGCCGCGGCGCAATGGAATGTTCGCCGGTGATCAACATCAACCGCGTAGGCTTACGCTTATCGTCTTCGGCCTTCTCGCGGTCCGCCTGCAGTCGGCCGAGGTCCGCATCCAGCTGCAGCTCACCCTCCGGCGGTATCGCCAGCAGATCGCCCTCACGGACGCGGTCACCTTGTGTGAGCCGGGTAAACCGGTGTGCGCCGGGGCGTAATACTTTGATGCCTTCGGCACGCACGGCGGCTGCGCCGTCCGCCCAACTCAGCATCAGCCCCTGTTTATCCGGCGCCGGCAGCGGGCCGCCACAGCAGCCCAGGGTCGTGCAGCGCGGGTCGCACAGTGGCGGCGTGCGAGGACATTTGGCCGGATTTGCGAGACAGATTTCCACCTTTCGGGTGTCCGTCGGAATGAACGCGCAGATACCCTTTGGGCAGATGAGCTCCCTGGTAAAGCGGCCTGAAGCGGCACTGACCGAGTCGCTGTTGCAGGTGAGCGTTCCGCTGATCAGATTGTCGACAGCGGGTTTCAGATCGCTGCAGATTTCCTGATAGGTGCAGGGCAGCCCGTTGCACACGCGCAGGCGCGGTTCCAGACCGATTCCCGTTGGCGCGATGCCGGCCAGCCAGAAATCCGGTGTCTGCACCAGCAGGCCGCACAGACCACGCAGCTTGCCTTCCAGATCGGCGACCGTGCCCGCGTCGGTGCTGAGCGCCGTCCCAAAATAGTTGGCCAGCGCCGTCGCTTCGTCGTCGGTCAGCGTATCCGGCGCCGTTGCGGCAATGGTGCCGTCTGACAGCAACCAGTCTTTCAGCAATACGGTCAGATCCTCAAGGGTCAGCGGTCCGCCACCGCCACCGAAACCAGCGACTTCGGTCATGACGTCGTCGATCCAGTCGCTGCCGACGACGTCCGATTTGTCGCACACGCCATGGACCGACTCCCAGTGCAACAGTGCCTGAAAATCAGTGGTCTTCGATCCCGCCGAAGAGTCGCTCAAGTATTGGCCGATCGCGCGTTCGAGGTCCCTGTCCGGATAACCGGTTGCGGGCGGGAAGCGCTCCGGCTGTGGCCAGTTGAGTGCGTTGTGAATGGAATTCAACAGATTATGTGCCGTATAACGATGGATGCCGTCAGACATCGCATTGTTGTGCAATTCGGGATTGACACTGGGATCGTAACCAGGGTCGCTGACCGGCGGCACGCGGGGATCGGCCTCGACCCAGGGATCGTAGATCATCGGCAGATCGTATGGTGTCGTCCCGGCGCCAAACCGCGGTGCGTTACGATTGAAGAATTCAGACGTCAGAACTCTGACCAGCAGTTCCTTCAGCGACCAATTGCTGGGAATGAACTGTGACTCCGTCAAATGCCACAGAATATCGAGCTGGCTGTCGGTGCGAGAAAAGTAATTGGCAATGGTCAATGGATAACCCATGACCTGTGTCCACACATTGTTGACGATACGCTGCGCCACCAAAAACGCCGCGGCCTCGTGGCCGGGTATCTGCAAAGGATATGGCGGACTGCAATCCAGGGTACTGCACACATTGCAGGCGGCACCGGACGGTATGTCGTTGATCCAATTTTCGATCGTATTGATCTGGCCGGGCGTCAACGGAGTGCCTCCAAACGGCATTTGCGAGCCGCCGATATTGATGCCGGTGAGTTTGTTGATGAGGTAACTGTCTGCGGCGGAACCGGGCACCACACGGATCTGATTGCCGCCCACAGGTGCGGTCGCGGCGTCGACGTTTACCAGGTCGGTGTACCAGGTGTTATCGGTGGGGATATCGAAGCTGTTGCCGCCGCCACCACCGACGTCGTGGCAGCCGGCGGTGGCGCAGTTATCCACTAGAATGGTCTTTACCGCCGCGGCGTTCACTGCGGTCAACGGCGCATCGGTTCCCACCGAAACTCCATCGCAACTGGTGGCGCAAAACTCGCACTGTTCCTGCTCCGAAAGCGGCAGCGACCGGCTTAGCCCGTCGGCATCGAGATCGGCATAACCAAACTGCAGAATCTCCGACACATTGCGCACCCACACCTGGCGCCCCAACGGCCGGGTAAACCATGCAGAGTGATTTTCGGGGTCTTTCGCCACGGAGGACTGGAACGTACCGCAGCCGCTTTGTATCCCCCAGGGGCTGAAGGTGCTACCGAATCGCACGTCGGTGCGGAATATGGCCGACGCCTGCTCCGGCGAAATGCCCGAAGACGAACCGTAGATCGCGGCCTCGAAATGCCCAGGCACCGGGTGCGTACGATCCCAACCGGATTCCTCGCCCGAAGTCGACGTTTCGGAGTTGTGGCATTGCATGCACAGCTGCTGGCGATTCAGATAGGTGTGTTCGAAGCTCGTGGCCAGATCGGCCCGGCGCATCTGCTCAGCGAGATCGCCAAAAAACGCACCTGGCCGATTGACCAGTGGAAACACGTGGGCTTTATATATGGGAAACAGGTTGTCCTTTTTGATCGCCGATGCAACGAGATCAGACATATTGAAAGCGGGACCGAAATCGGCAGACGGCACGTTGTCGAGCACGAAATCGGCCAAGGCATCGCTCACCGGGCCCGCCAGCAGCGGCGCGCCGTAGCAGCCCGCCTGCGACTTGCCGCCTTCCCTAGCGATCCGCAAATTGTCGACCAGGGCCTCGGACCAATAGGAAACGAACTCGTCTTCTTCCATGAGGGCGCGTACGAGCGTTTCGCGATCCGTCGCAGTGATGATATCGGTCAGCGCCGTGACCTCATCATAGCCGCGTACTTTGCGTCCCAGCAGAATCGGTACGACTTGCCGCGCGAACGATGCATCACCCGCATCGTCGGCGCCGGGTTCCGGAAAAGGCGGTGCCGTTGAACATGCAACCAAGAACGCGGCACTTATCACTGCGGAAACACTAAAGGTCGTAAAAAACTTGATCGAGTTTATGAATTTCATGACAAAACCTCTTCAGGAAACGCCGAAAAAGACCTGGCGCAGATTTTCCATAGTGGCGTGATGGGGATCGGCGCTGGGGACAACCAGACTTGGGGTGAGCGAGCCCAATGCAAAATTTTCACCGGCAAACGGATCGACGCCGGCCGCTATCAGCATCGCGGCCTTGGTATCGGTAGCACTGAACGGCACATCCGACATTACCGTCTCGTCCGACCCGTCGGTGATCGAACCGACTACCCGATTCGCCACACCGTCGCTGGTCTCCACTGGAATCGGACCGCCGACCAGCACCTTGGTGTAACACTCAGGGTAATGATCTCGACCGTTCGACACCGGGCTGGGCATATTCGCAGAGCTCTTAAAAGGCGTACGCCCAAAATCGGTATTGATCACGACCAGCGTGTCGTCCAGATCGATCTTGTTGGCGTCGTCGGCTGTCGGGTTGTTCGGATCGCGGATGACCGCTACCAGTGAATCCAGCAGGTTCCACAGATTGGTGCCGGTGTCTGCCGCGTTCAGTGCGAAGTGCACGTCATAAGGGAGGCCGGTGCGGGCAATACCTGAATCCAGCACGAACACAGAACTTGCAGCCTCGTCGGTCGGCCGGGTGAGCAAAAAGGCCGCGAATTCCAGCGCCGCCCGCGTGCCATTGTCGGCCGTGTCGAAAGGCAGCGCCCCTTCGCGTGCACAAAATGCCTGAGGATTGATCGTCTGCGGCGAGCTGGATAAGAGGCTTTCCAGCGTATCGGCGTTCATGAGCCGGGCCGCCGCCGCATCGTAGTCGGAGAACGCGGTCGATCGCGTCACGAAGTTGTCGGGCTGCCAGCGTAACTTGTCGCGATACAGCGCACGAAACTGATCGATCAATGCATTCGCCGCGTCTTTCGAGGCGCCCAGGTTGTCGCGATTCAATTGAGTTATAAAGTCGCCGAAGGTTTCGCCTATCTTGAGTACCAAAGGTTTGGAAGAACCCGGGTGAGCGCCAACCAGACTTTGAATTTGCTGCACAAGCGTAAACAGCGAGCCGCCAGTGCCGTTGGTTTCCGGCAACAGTGCATAGGAGTGCGGCAGCACGCGGCCGTTGGCGGCTTCCAGATCGAGTTCCGCACGCCGATGCTGAATCGCCGTGCCCGGCGGCGCCTGAGTCGGGCGGCCCAGGCGCGAGCCGGTGGCGACATACGGTATCGCTGCCTCATGCGGTAGCAGATCATGGCGTTGCACGGCAACGCGCATGCGCCGACGGATGTTTTGATTGTTCCATAGCGGCTTGGCGAACGGTCCGAGGTGGATGGACTTGCCGTTGGAGTCAGTGGAAAATGCATGCGTCTCGAGGCCGCTGGGCGCATTGGCGCATGTGGGATTCCAATTGAGGGCGCCGACTTCCGTGTCGAAGCCGCGCGTGCGTGACCCCGCCACATCGCGGTAATAGAAGCTTTCAAAAGGCGCCATGCCGCCGAAACAGTGTAATTCCAGGACTTTGTAACCGGTAACTCCAGGCGGCCAAATATCAGTCGGTAAAGCGCCCCAGGCACCATGCGCTCTGCGCATGATGGCGGGCCCAAGACCGACAGCTGCTGCCGAGAGCAGCCCAAACTTCAGTACCTCACGACGGGTAAATCTTTTCACTTGGGATTTCGGGTTCATGGTCGCTGTACTCCTGGTGGGATTGCGCGTTGTTTCCCTGAGGCATCATTCAAAGGGATGTCTTGAGTTGATCAAGCCTTGGTTTGAGTCACCTTCCGAACGGCGAGGCGGCCAAAGCTTGGGACGATTCAGCCCCTTCTGTGAAACAAATCTCCAATAGCTCATTTGTTGAGTGCTCTACATGTTCTCGGTGAAACAAAATATCGCTTATTTCCCTACCTAATTGCTGTGAAAAATTACCAGGCTTAGTTGTTAAAAATTTCACAGTATTGAGGTCCGAAATTGAGCGTTTAACCACACCGGCGTCCGTCCGCATACGGCGGATCGGCTGGGAAAAACGAAACTAACCGAGGACGCTTTTGGAAAAGGCGTCGAGCTTTTCTAAGAGACGGTAAGCGGGAGTTAGCCGCAACTGCGCTGATGCATCAGGGTTTCTCAATAGGGAGCAGCTCTTCGGATGATCAAGCTTTCCGACTAGCGGGCGAGAATCCCAAGAGTTTATGAATCCTGATCTGAACGGGTGCCCACGGGCGAAAGTAAACAGTCTCGGAAACTGCCTGTGCGTCCCGAAAATGCCTGTTAGTTGATTGTATTGAAGTTTTTCCCCCAAAGCGCAATCCTTGCTTGCATGGCTCTACTGATTCGTTTTCTGTTCTCGCTATTGAACAGCACGCTTCGAACGCGCGTGTCGCTACAGCTTGAAGTGGCCACACTCCGTCATCAATTGTCCCTCTATCAAAATGCTCACCAGCGACCGCGGATCAACCCACCGGACCGCTTGCTCTGGTCGCTTATCGCCACCTGGTGGTCGGGTTGGCGCCGCGCGTTGTGTTTCGTGCAGCCGAGACCCGCGGTCGCCTGGCAGCAAAAGCGCTTTCGCGATTACTGGCGACGGTTAAGCGGATGAGGTCGACCGGGCCGACCGGCGATATCCCCGGAGCTGCGGAACCTAATCCGACGGATGTGGGAAGCGAATCCATATTGGGGGGCGCCGCTACACCCTCTCCAGAATCACAGCGCCATAATCGGGGATCTGCAGCCAACTCCCCCGATGCAGTCGTGCATCGCGGCCACCGTTGGTGTGTTCATCCTCCGACTCGACGGCGAAGGCCGGCCAGGTGGAATTCCACAGTTCTTTATACTCACCGTGTGGGAGATTGAGTTCGGCCAGCAACCGCCAACCGTTCCAAGGGCCAAAGTTGAGCACGACGAACAATTCCTGACCTTGTCCCCGCGAGAACACAAGCATCTCTTCGTGCGCGAAATGCACCGCCAGGGGTGCAGGTCCCTGGATCTTCGGATTTCCACGTCTTAACCCGCAGAGCACATTCCACCAAGCCCGCACCCGGCCGCGGAAATCGTCTTCCAGATAGCCATCGAGATCGAGCGCTGTATTGCCGTGGGAGGTGAATTGCGCCGACTCCCCCGACTCTGCCCCCATGAACCAAAGCGGCATACCGCGTGACAGGAGGCTTGCCGTCGCCGCCACTTTGTTGCGGCGCAGACCTTGACCGAATCCGCCGACGTTGGCGATCCGGTCATTGACGTTCCCCACCTCGTCGTGACTCTCGGGATAATTGGTGGCCTCATACCACTGATCACAGTTCGAATGGGTCACCTTGGCGGCATCGGCCAATGACGGCATGACCCGGTATCCGCGGCAGGCGTCGACCAACCTATCGTGATAGTCGTCGCACCATTGGCTGTCCATGGGCCCGCCGTAGTTCGTCAATGGCCATTCGTTCGGCAGATGTTCCGCCACCAGCAGACAACGCGAATCCAAGGTGTGCAAAGCGGCACGGAGCTTGTGCAGAAACTCCCAACCGCCGCCCGAACCCGCCTGGGTGACATGCCCCCACTGCTGGTGTGAGTGCACGATGGTGTGGGTGTGGTCGAGCCGGAAGCCGTCGACGTGAAACTCACGCCGTAAATGAATGAGGTTTTGCTCAAAAAAATGGATCACCTGCGGATGATCGAAGTTGATCATCGCCCCCCAGGACGTGTCCCCGTCAAAGAAGCTCTCGCGGGCAATCGTCCACAACACGTTATCCGATGTGCCGGCATGGTTGAAGACCACATCCAGCAACACAGCCAGACCGTGCCCATGGCAGGTGTCCACGAAGTGTTTGAGGTCATCCGGCCCGCCGTACGCGGCTTCCACGGCATAATAAAAGGCCGGGCCGTAGCCCCAGGAATCATCACCGGCAAACTCATTGACCGGCATGAGCTGGATCGCCGTGACCCCCAGCTTGCGCAAGTAACCACTTTGGTTCGAGAGTTCTTCCGCGAGCTGTCGCAGGGGCGACAATCCCGCAGCTTCGAAACGCCTGGAAAAGCGCTTGGGATGAACCTGATAGATGATCAGGTACTCGCGTCCCGGTGTCTGCCACTGTGTGTTGCGCCACTGGTAACGGCGGTGATTCGTTAGCCTGGATGCGCTCTCCGGCGCCGAGTTCTCCACCCAGTCGGCGGCCGGGTCTTGCCGCTGGAATACATGATTGAGAAGAAATTTGTAACGGACCCCGTGATAGTCTTCGAGCCCGAGCGCTTGCAGCACATCGGATACGACGATCCTTCCCCACCAATAGGTGCCGTCTTTGGTGGAGCGCATCGGTAGCGGATGGGTTCGCCACCCTGTCCATTCGCCGATGATATGCACTGAGGATGCATGGGGGGCGTGCAGTGCAAAACGAAGCTCGCCGTCGCGCTCCCACACGCCCGGACGTTTGATCGGGAACGGCGGATCTTGGAACAGGCTGGCCACCGGAGGTTGGGGCAACGGTTCCGTGCGGTCGAGCACCACGAACCTTCGCGTTAACGCTGTTTCATTTGACAATTTCAACGTGTGGCGCGGGATGGACTCGAATGTGTCGCCGGCACGAAAGCGAAACGACGTCACCACGTCCGGGTAGGTATTGAACGCCCAGGTCCCGTCCGGGCGTGGCGCCAGATTTTCATAGCGGCGCGTCCGGGCGTGATTTACCCAAACATCCAGCGTTAGCGGGTCGCCAAGCCGACATCCCGGAGCGCGATCGGCGACCTCGAGGACAACCTCCCGGTCTGCGGACGGCGCATGGTCGAAAAGCTTGTGATCGCCTTCTAGCGTCCAGACCGACCGGTCATCCTCCAAGACCACTTCGCGATTTGCCTCGACGTGCTCCCAGTCCCGTGAATCAGAATTCTTGGCGGGCCAATAGAACGTAAATCCGTAAGTTCTACCGGTATACGCCTCGTAGCTATACCGGCCGCCGTGGTCCCCGTCCGCTTGACCTTCAATATCTGTGGAAAAATCCGAATCTGCTTGCCACAGGTGCATCCCTGGCAGCGGCGCGGCCATCCTCGCAGGCACGAAGTGGACAGTGAGTGCCTTGCGTACAGGTTTTTTTCTTGAAACATGCGCCGCTTGGCTGTGTACCCAGACTTCCGGCCCGTCGTGGGCACACCAAAGCTTGTTGGCATGGTCCGGTTCAAAATTTCCGTCCTTGTCGACGAATTTGAAATTGAAAAGGTGTCGTTGTTGTCCCGTTAAGGGGACGCGAAAGATCGGTCCGTACTCGTCTTCATCCTCCGCCGTGTGCCAAGCGCCGCGTGCCCCCGGGGTCCAGAGAAACAACGAACCGTTGCGATATTTTTTCGCGGTAACCAGCCGCACCGTTACTTCATCATGGCCGGTGTCAAAAGGGTCCTGGGTCAGGACGCGGTTGGCGCCCTGCACCAACCATACCTTGGCCGGAAATCGATACTCATCCAGGCGTGGCAGCAGACGATTGTGATCATCCTTTTCCCACTCATTGCCCGCAAACAGCTTGAAGTAGGTGTATTCGCAAATTTGATGATCGAGTTCAGCGCGGAATATGTAACAGTCACGCTCGTCGCGCTCTAACGCCGGCAACCTCAGATGCAGCGGTACGTTCGCGCGCCAAACATAGAGGCACGGTGTTTGCCAATCAGTCAGTGCATGAAAAGTAAGCATTGTTTTATTCTTTCACGTTGCGCAAAACCGGGTCGAAGAACGATTGCTTCTAATATTAGCGGTAATTGGTGTCTGACCCCCATTGTCTTCTTATCCAGCCTTGCCCAGGGCGCGTTTCGCCATGCAGCGGATCAGCTGCAGTCACTTGAGGGTATTAAACCGCGAACATGCCGATCGGCTTAAGCTCGCGAGCTCGCACTGGCTACGCCACACCTATGGCACGACCATGGTGGACAGCGGAATGCCGCTCACCGATGCGCGCGATAATCTTGGGCACGCGTCCGTGGTGACGACGGAGATCTACTTACACGACGATCAGCGGGAACGCCACCGGCGGTTGCGGTCGCATAGGTTACAGAGGAGGCGTCAATGACAGCGAATGATGGACACTGTTCGCACCAATTCTACGCACGACCCAACCTGCGAATCTCGTCCACTAGAGTGAGGCGCTGAGTATTTTTGGTTAACGGACCGCTAAAAGCACCTGAATTACGAATACAGTGCGGGCGCGCCCAATTGAGAATGAATCTGATTCGCCACCTGCGGAGAAATCTTCAAACCTTGAGCTAATTGATGCAAGTATTGCGCCTCCGGATTGGAATCGAGATCAATTGCTGTTAACGATATGGCATATATCTGATTAGCCATCCCTGCAGGGATGCTACGAGTAAAACCTTCAACGTCCAATGGTTGTGCCATTTCGTTACGCAAAAAATCAATTTCGTCCTGAGTTACATGCCCAAGTTTGCCTAAAATTTTCTCTTGCTCTTGTTTGTCAACCCTGCCGTCTGCCTTGGCAGCATTCACCATTGCCCGGATCATTAACGTGGCCTGCTCGCACGCTTCGCTATGTACCATACCGGGAGAATGCTCTTCAAAATTCCTTGGTTGCGTGTTGTTTTGGGCCGCTTGCTCACTGTAACCAAATTGATTCAATGCAGCGCTAATCAAACCACCAAGATCAGCACCACTGCCTGAGGAACTTGCGCCAGCCGACGACCCACCACCCAGCACACCACCAAGTAATTCTCCCAAGCCGCCACTTGCTTTTGGGCTAGCCTGCTTTCCGCCAAGAACGCTTTCAAGCATACCACCAAGACCACCACCCGACTGAGCACTGGACGCTGAACTTCCCCCGCCTAACACGCTACCTAACAAATCACCCAGGCCGCCCTTTGATTGTGAACCCCCGGTCGCTGCACCCAGCACTGACTTCAAAATTGATGCTCCCGAACCGGAAGACATCCCACCCCCACCCAACAATGCACCTAATATTTTTACCGTATCTACCATAGTTCTTGCTCCTGATTGACTATCGTTAATGAACACTTCGAATATCGTAATTTTACAGCAGTAACATTTAAATGGACTAGCGGCACCCCAAAATGCCTCGGATTACGGTGATGTAAAGACTAAATACCGACGGACGAGCAACATGGGAACATAGGTCGATTGTATGTAAATTGTCGATCTGGGAGTCATGGGCTCAATGCTCTTGATACTGAATCATTCACCAAGACCAGGCGGGAATGTATGATTTGGTTGCAATGATCCAATAATATTCCAGCCACTCGACTTCGCGTGATCCGTGTTGGTACTCCATTACTAAAATAGTTTGATACATTAGGGGAATTAACCGACAGGAGTATTGCGGCATGCTGCGGATTGGATTGTTTCTGGGTACCAACCTAGCGGTTTTATTCATATTGAATTTGATTATTACTGTTCTGGGCTTGAATCAGTCCGGCACTAGTTGGATGCCGATGTTGATCATGGCGGGCATCATTGGTATGGCGGGTTCGTTCATATCATTGATGATGTCAAAAACCATGGCCAAACGATCGACAGGGGCACAAGTAATAGAATCGCCCGGAAACGACACTGAACAATGGCTGGTGAATACAGTCCATGCGCAAGCTCAGAAGGCTGGAATTAGTGAACCTGAAGTGGCGATTTTCGAGTCCCCCGCACCGAATGCGTTTGCTACCGGAGCAAAGAAAGATAGTGCTTTGGTGGCGGTAAGCATTGGGCTACTGAACACGATGGATAAAGACGAAGTGGAGGCGGTGTTGGGTCACGAAGTCAGTCACGTGGCTAACGGTGACATGGTCACCCTGTCGTTGGTCCAGGGCGTGGTCAATACCTTTGTCATCGTGCTGTCGCAAATCATCTCATCACTGGTCGATCGTCGGCGGGGCGGCGGTTATAGCGAATCGGGTTATGGTTATGGCCGCGGTATGGGTTACCGGTTCACTTATATGATCACGCAAACAATTCTTGGGTTTTTAGCGACGCTCATCGTGCGTTGGTTCAGCCGCTGGCGAGAGTATCGTGCTGATGCAGGTGGTGCTGCCTTGGCAGGACGCGAGAAAATGATTAAGGCTTTGGAGCGCTTACAACAACTGCAACGACCGGCACAATTACCTGCACACATGCAAGCTCTCGGTATAAATGGCGGGTTGCTGGGCGTTGTCGGTTTAAAAAAACTGACCATGACCCATCCGCCACTGGAAGATCGCATCGCGGCGTTACGTCGCGCGAGTTAGTGTAAATCGCGTTTCAAGCGATTTACGGGATTTGCTTGACTCAAATTTAGGCCTAAGCTGCGAAAACGGCAATCTAGCAATTGCGCTCCGATTAGCAGGATATTTCGTTAAATCAACGAGTTAAATAGGCCACCTGGTAAGCGGCTTAGCGACGACTCGAAGCGGATAGGATCGACATCCTCCGACCATCATCAACCTCAATCGTCAGGAGGTCGTCCATGAAACCGCTTTGCAGTGCCGAAGTGTTAGCCGAGCACTGGTCGTTATCTCCCAAGGGCTTTGTCAAGTTATTGGCATTGCGATATTCGATCTTGATCTGCCTCTGGTTTTCAACAAGCAGCCGTAACTTCCTGCCACCTGGAAAACGACTGCGAACGAAACGCTTAACGACTAATTACTTACTACATCCCTCTAACACGACCCCGCTTCTGCGGGATTTTTCTTATCGGCCCCTAGCCCGTCCTCAGACCACCGCACCCAGCGCCGTACGTACAACCCAAACTGGGTGGAGTCCGAAGACTTACCCCGCTCTTGCTCGTAAAGCCGGGTAGCCCATTCAAAGAATTTCCTAGCTGAAAATTGATACGATTTACGTTTCGATAGTCCCCATGCAGCGCCTGATAGAAAGCGTCCGAAGCACTTCCGGCAACGGACGTTTCAAATCATGTCTTTTCGGGTGCTCGAATGCCTGGTCCTGACGGCTGACTATCAGTTTGAAATTTTCAAAATTCCAGTCCATCGTGAAGCTGAATAGCAACTCGCGACCCGTTCCCGCCGTTCGACATTTGACCCGGAAGCGGACACTCCTTGAGATGCTTATCGATGGTTCGGGACTTCTGCGCGGCGGTATACATGTGTGATGATGTCGAAGAATTTATTAGAACTTTTGAATCCAAGGTATTGATTTTCAGGCTGTCAACATCTAAACAAGCCTAAATGCGAGTTTTCAATACTAACATTTAGGTTCAATACATTTAGTTAGGCACCTTTATGGATCTTAAAAGTCATAAATATGCTTTGTGGTGTTTACTTTTTACGCTTCTGGGAATCCTCACTGCGCTAGAAACGTTTCAGTACGTGCGAGATTACTTAAATTATGGATATTTTTATTACAGAGGGTCGTCTCTAAAGAAAGACAATGAGGCCCTTTGGTATATTGGCGCTCATGTAGCATTAACTATTCTTTGGTCTGTGCTTGCGATTAGAAACTATTATCTACATGTTAAAGGCGAGGATTTTATTGGTGCCTAACAAAGCGCTCCAGTCGGACAAAGTCAACCTGTCATGCCTTTTGCATCCGCAAAAGTCACGCCAGCTTGCCTTTGCCGCTGAGCTAGAACGTTATACGG
>CAMYNX010000066.1 GCA_947259875.1 uncultured Gammaproteobacteria bacterium
ATTCCGAGCACCATGCCCGCCTCGAAACCCACATCTCGCGCCAACGCACCCGGACCGACGCGGATTTCGCCACCACTGCGACGGGTAGCGATCACGCGGATGCGAGACTTGACTTCTACCTCGTCTACCAGCTTGTCAACCAAGGGACTCGACGCGGGCACGAACACCTCGAACAGGGCATAGTCGATCCCATACACCTCCTGGAAATAGGCCATGGCATTTGAACCGGTAGCGCCTTCCGTTTTGCGGACAGGCAACACGAAACGACCGGCCACAACGAAATACAAGATGCCAGTGGCCACGAGGGCCAGACCGATCGGCGTCACCGAAAACAACGACCACATGTCCATCTGTTGTTCAGCAGGAAGCGCCCGATTCGAATTGCGTATCAAGTCATTGAGCAATATCAGCGGACTGGACCCCACCATCGTCATCGTACCACCGAGGATGGCGCAAAAACCCATCGGCATCAGCAGCCTCGACATGGATATCCCTGAACGCGCCGAGATACGTGACACAACAGGCAGAAACAACGCCGCGGCGCCCACGTTTTGCATAAACGACGAGATGATACCGACGGTGCCGGATATGATCGGGATAATCCGGCCCTCGGCGGTTCCTCCGATATTCAGGATTAACGCCGCTACTCGGCTCATGACACCGGTCTTATCTAGGCCTGCACCGATAATCATCACCGCGATGATCGAGATCACCGCGTTGCTGGAGAAACCGTCGAACAGGTGCGCAGTAGGAACCAGTTCTTTTTCGAGACCCATCATAGGTGCCAACAGACTGGTGAGCCCCAACAACACCATGATGGTGGCCGCGGCCACGTCCACGCCGACGATCTCGAACACGAACATATAAATGGTGAACAACAAAATTGCGACAACCCAAGCGATTTCCACGGTGGGAACCGTGAAGGCCATGAAGATGGCTGCTAATCCAAAGATACCTAATGCGATGATCTGCTTTGGAAACGTGGCGTTGCCGTCAGACGTTGTTGTTTCCCTTGGGGAGCTTTTGAGTTCCAGAGATACGGGTGCCTTGAGCGGTGGGTGTGTCTGCTTGCTCATCTTTAATTACGGCTCATGACATTCGTATCTTTGGTCGTCAAAAGAAATGCCCGATGTTATCGCCTACGAACTCAGTTTTTGAGACGTAGTCGCCTCGACCGGGGCTTCTTGATCTACGTAGGAGCGGATTTTCGTTGGTCTCGCACCGCGTGCGGTGCCAAGAATTTGGCCAGACCGAAGAACGGCGATCCCTCTAAACCTTCACAGAAGCTAATGGCGTGCTCGCACGCACTGTCAACTTTTCGGTTTGCAAAGCGATTGTTACCTCCGCTTCACGAGGTAGAGCTCATTGATGTGCGCGAGCCGCACCAGAGCGCAAAGACTGCGTCAATTCAAGTTAACAATGAATGAATTAAGCGGAGCTAAACGGAACGCCAGTGTATCAGAGTTTCATAAAATATCAAAACGCGATGAGCCTAATATTTATTTTTCACAATCGCTGTTCGGTATCAGCGATTAGGTGCGCGCTAAAATAATAGACCATTCACACGGAAGTCTTTCGTGCCTTTCTTGTCACTGTTGCAAGACCTGTAACACGTGATCGATATCTTTCTCGGTGTGATTTGCGCACACTTGCAACCTTATCTCTTCTTCTCTTTTCGGAACCACCGGATAGTTAAGGCCGGTAACGAGTATGTCGTTGTCGAAACAATGCTGTACCAACGCCGCGGTTTTGACCGTGTCGCGAACCAGTATCGGCACAATCGGATGCTCGCCACGGATGGTCTCAAACCCCAAGGCCTCGAGCCCGGCCCGCAATCTGGCAGCGAGACTGCGTGCCTTGTCGAGTAATCTGCGCCCTTCTGAACCGGTTAGGATATCCAATGCTTCAGCAGCGGCGGCGGCTTCGGCCGCGGTAATCGGATTGGAGTAGATGTAAAACGGCGCCGTCTCCCGCAGATAGTCAATCACCGACCTCTTTGACACCACGTAACCGCCATTCACGCCCAATGCCTTGCCTAAGGTAGCGACCAGCAGGTCTGCCTGGGTATGGGTGAATTCCTCGGTGCCACGCCCGCTTTGACCAATCGCACCAACGCCATGGGAGTCATCCACCATGGTGAGGATCCCCTCCTCATACGCCGGTTCATGGCGCTCACAGATCGCATTTATCTCGTCCAACGGGGCATGATCGCCGCGCATACTGAAGATGCCATCCGTGACCACGCACACCCGTTTGGCCTGACCGGCATTCGATGCGAGGATATGATCCAGTTCAGACATGTCGAGATGACCATAGACGGCCTTCTTTGCCGGGCGCGCGAGACGTATCGCGTTAATAATGCAGTTGTGATTCAGCGCATCGCTGACGACTAAGGTGTGTTCGTCGATAAACTGCGGCAATACCCCCATCACTGTCGCGTACGCGGCGCTCATAAGCATCGCGGCCTCGCGACCGTGAAACGCAGCCAGCTTTCGTTCCAAGTCAATATGGGGCTGATAAGTGCCGCTGATAAAGCGCACCGCACCGGGTCCGGCACCAAATTGCGCCGCCGCCCTACTCTCTGCCGCAATCACGCGTTCATGCAAGGCAAAACCCAAGTAAGAATTAGAGTTCATCCTCAGGAAAGCCCGCTCGCCGTAACCTGCAAGGGTATACCTGGGGCCAAACCCATCTTTCCCAGGGATCACGACGGTAACAATATGTTCCACGCCCTTGAGTGTGCCCTGGGCTTTGCGTTCGCCCAGGCTGCGCGTTAACAAGGGTTCAATCTTTTCAAGCGCCATGTTCTGTTAACTCAAGTTGCGGTTAACCTGCGAGATAGGTGTTTGATCATATCCTCGACCATCGCTGGCAAATCAAACTGGGGCTTCCAACCCCACTCCTTTCGCGCCACGCTGTCATCCATATGCCGGGGCCATGATTCTGCGATCCCCTGGCGCACCGGATCGATTCGATAGCCGACGGTAAACTCTGGGATACGCTTTTTGATTTCTCGCGCAATATCCGCTGGAGAAAAGCTCATTGCAGTGACATTGTATCCATTACGGTGGATCAACCGCTCGCCATCAAACTCCATTAACCGGGTTGCCGCATCGATGGCGTCCGGCATATACATCATATCGAGCCGGGTATCAGCCTTTAGGAAACAATCGTAATGGCCATGTTTTAACGCGGCATAGAATATCTCCACAGCATAATCGGTGGTGCCGCCACCGGGTGGGGTTCTATACGAGATCAATCCTGGATATCGCACACCCCGTGTGTCCACGCCGAAACGCTTTTGGTAGTAGCCACACAGTAGTTCTCCGGACACCTTGGTGATGCCATACATCGTCGTAGGGTGCTGGATCGTATCCTGCGGCGTATTCTCCTCCGGCGTAAGCGGTCCGAACGCCCCGATGGAACTGGGGAAAAACACCGAGCAGTTCCGCATCCGCGCAATTTCCAGCACATTGATCAAGCCGTTGACATTGATATCCCAAGCGAGCTGCGGTTTTTCCTCGGCCACGGCGGACAGCAGCGAGGCGAGATGAAAAATCGTGTCGATCCCATGATTGATCACCGCCGCTTCCATCGCCGCGGCATCCCGAACATCCAACCTGCAGAACGGGCCTGACTCGACCAGTTCAGACTCCGGCTCGCGTCGGTGACCTGCGGCAATCACATTTTGATTACCGTATTTACCGCGCAGTACCGGCGTTAACTCGGAACCGATTTGTCCGGTCGCGCCGGTGATTAGGATTTTCTTCATCAACGCATTTATATCCTGTCACCCGGGTTATTCGATACGTATCGTCATAGGCTCGATCTCCTTATAGATGATACGCAACGGTGATTTCGTTGCGATAGTCACAAATCGCGTTCCCGACGGGTACGTTAGATGATAGGTCAAGTACAAATGCAACACCTGACTCACGGTGAAGGTATGCAGCAATCCGCTCAGATATCCCCGCACTTCGTTGCTGGATACATCAAACCCGCTGTCACCAAGCTGGAAATAGGAATCCGAGACGGTGAGCACTTTGGTCTTGGCTTTTTTCCCCAAAACCTGTTTATACACCGCCCTGCGTAGTTGATCCGGCAGAATGAGACCCACTTGATCTTCCGCCAGCAGCCATGTAATCCCGTTCGCCCCCTCAAACTCCTTATCGATTTCACCAAAAGCCTGGCACCAACCACGGAAATAGGCTGCATAGCGTTTCAACTCGCATTCAAAAGACATAGAGGACGTATCATCTTCAACCAAAAAAGATCAGAAGCGCTACGTTATCAAGAATGACAGGCACAACCCAACACCAAGCACCCTATCACGGTCCCGGTGAAGCCGGTATTGACAGTGGATGGAGTAATTCGGTGGGGACCCACCCCAGGCAGTAGATAATCAGCGCCTAACCTAATGAAAAGCCTGAACCGAACCAAAAACGGGTCGGAATCTGGTCCGGTTCAGACCGAGTTACCCCACCATCCCGGGATTTGACTGCGGCCCGGCCCTGACCCGGTACACTTACGCAATCCACGTAATCTGGTGGAAAGACGACGAAGTCCTACTTGCCGTCCTTATTGCGCTTACCGGGATGACGTTGCAATAGACGTCGCCACAACAATTAGCGGGACACCTTTAACACCCGACCAACCTGGCCTCCGCGCCCAGGGCCTTGACTGTGGCCAGGATATCCAACGGCTTGGTGCGCGTGACATCGTAACTGACGATCAACAGTGACGGTTCTTTGAGAGAAAACCGTGCGTAACGCACGCCGTGGTTTTTCTGCACCTCAATCAGGAATGCATTCTTGAGATGTCGTGGGAATCTATCCTTCAGCCAAATGATCGAGATGCACGAGGTTTGGTGCGTTGTCGGTCTAGATCCATAAAATCCAACGGTCGCGGCGGTTTGGTCTTGAGTCTGTGCTTGCATCGTGGTGTCCTCCAGTGAGAGTTAAGCCAGGGTTTCAAGAATAGAGGACACAAAGATCGCGCGCTGTGCGCATTTACAAGCAAAAAGTGTGAATTGTTACCGGAAAAAACTTAGGGCCGAAGTAGGTTACTTCGGCCCTAATATATTGGAACTGCTACCTAAAGGTCAGTTTATGGCTTGCACTAGCAAGGCCTCCACTTCCATCTATTACCGGATCTGTATCTAATGCAGCAACCGGGGTTAGGGTGCTTTAAGGTGATAATGAGGATGTCCTCCACCGACTCGACGGCGTCGATATCACGCCACGGGGGCTCCGGTCCATAACCTTTCTCGTCCTTGTCCTCCAATCGTTCCCATGCCACAGGGGTCTTATCGTTTTTGTGCTGAACATACTTAACTAGGCCCTTGTTATCTATCCAGAGCGCACCGACTACGCTCTCGTCTTGCTTGAGTGGGTCATCATACGTCATGTGCTACCTCCTATTTGTAGTGGTTAGTCAGAAAAAATCTTATTCTGCTCTTGCGTTTTTCAAATTAGAAGAACGGATTCACCTGTAGGGATTTAGGGTCAGGCTTTGAAAATGGCGTATTTCTCATTGCAGCACATCCCGAAGTTTTCGATGGCGCTGCACAAGCGCTTTATCTCCTTCGGTGCGTTGTTCTAGACGCGTGGCCACGGCGCTGAAGTTGGGAGTATCGCGACTCAGCCATGTGGCCGCTGCCATACCCGCTTCATCAACCATGTTAGACCTTTTCCTCATTTGCCGGGTGGACAAAATACTTTCTATCTCTCAAATCAGTAATATACGCTACATTTGAACAGAGCACGTCCCTCAGGTGGTAAGATCCTTTTGCTAGCTACTTACCTCAGTCAGAAGAAGAGATTGATCTTTAAGAAGGCGAATCTCTCCGGTGCAAGTCTAGGATTCCTCGGGTCCGTATCTAGGAAGTTGAATTCTTCGTCGAACAGGTTCCTGACCTCTAGCAAGATCAGACCGAAACGTTTCGGTAGCCGATAACCCAATGCGACATCCACAATCCAGAAGTGGTCCTCTCCAGGCACCAGCCCGCCAGAAAAATCTCCGAACCGTCCTTGTTGATCGATGTAGCTCGCGCCCAGCGCGGCGTTGAAGCCCGAGGGATCGAAGAACCTGGCACCAAGGAGCAAGCGACGAGTCTTGAGGGTCGCCGCATCACCCAGGGCAAACAGCTGAAGTTCATTGTCGAGCTTCTCGTAATGATATTCGGCGGCGAGGGCCCACTGGCTGTGGGGTGCCCAGTTCACATATAGGCGCCCGAGCTCTTCCTCGAAATCCTCCTTGATCACGTTGAAGGGCGGCTCGACGAGCAACGTCGGTGTTTCACGGTCACGCTTAGATAGTTCGATGCCGGCATAGAGACTCGATGAGATTTTCTGGTCGAGTGCTACGCCGTAACGAGTCGCATCTGTACCTTCGCCATCCTCGAAGAACTGGTTAAACCCCGCAACCTGCGTGGGCTCGACCGTCTGATTGGTAATCAAGGTACGCTCAAACGTGCGGAAGGCCGCGGCGCGCACGGTGGTCTTCTTCAAGGGCGTCCACATCAACCCCAGCTTCGGATTCAGCTGGTCGGAGTCGACGATACCACCTTCGAAGTTGTCGCCACTCAGTCCCAACGTGATAGTAACGTCCTCCCGTGCCTTGACCTGGGAATAGGCATAGGCATTCATGTGGGTAATCTCGCTTTTCTCGACGAATGGCGGATCCCCGAAGATCAGATCCACGAAAGCGTTCTCGCTGTCCACGTCGGACCGTCCGACGCCACTAGTTAAATTCCACGAGGTGGTGTTGAAGAGATGCTGGATTTCTGCCGTATATCCGTCTTCATCCACTAGGTCTTCAAATTCACCCACAAAAAACGAGTCGAATTCGGCATCCTGATAGCTAACGTTGGCGATCAGATCGGAGTGGGGCGCAAACTCGTGGTGTACTCCAAGTCTAACCGACTTACGTTGATCCTCTTGTCTGAAGTTGGGAACGAACAGCGTGGGATCGAAGAAGGCCGCTAGATCGCCTCTATCGAAATTCGCCGTGCGCAACTCTGCTTGTACGCTGGTCTTTGGGGTGATGGTAGATTGAAAAAAGGCATTGCCTATATCCAGATTCCGATCGTTATTCTCCCGGAAGCCGTCCGTCTCGAAATGGAACTGTCCCACACTGAACGAGTACCGATCCGAGATTCCTGCTAAGATCAGATCGTCTCCAAACGTGCTCTTCTCGCCTGCGATCAGGTCTGCCTGAAATGCAAGACGGTTACGGACTAACAATGGATTGAACTCGTTGAACGATAGCAGGGACGGACCGGCTCCGCTGATGAAGAAGAGGTTCGTCTCCGCGAGCTGTGGTTGCAGCGGAGTGATGTTGATCGGCTGCAGTAGCTGCGACTGTAACAGCTCACTAACCCTGGCGATTTCGTGGCGAGGCAATGTGGCATACGTATCCGCTAGAAACCGGTGACTGGAGAAATCGTCGGGAGCAAGGTTAACGGACTTCCAACCTTCCACCAGGGCGAGCAGATCAAACCCAAGGTCCTGGTAGATACGAGCCAGGCTTGCGCCACGTGCTGCGAGGTCTCGATCGAGAAGCAGGCGAGAACGATAGACGGCACGGTTGTCGTTTAACTCAATAGATTTCTGCAGGTCGTGCAGGGCATCTACTGGCCGGTTGATCGTCTGCTTCCGAATCGCATCATAGAACCAAGGGGTCGGATCGTTGGGATCGAGCGCTTTAGCAATCGCGAATTGTCTTCCGTCTAACGGATTTCGTTTTTCTTCAAAATATGCCTTGCCGAGATAGCTGCGCACCAGGGAATTGTTCGCGTCGAGGCTGGCGGCGATCTCTATGTCGCGGCGCCCCGCCATGAGATCCCCGCGTCGGATCTTCGCCAGCCCCAGGCCGAGGCGAGGCAGGGGATCGGCTTGATCGCGTTGTATCGCATTCTCGAAAGCCGTTTGTGCATCATTGATTTCGATCCGGGTCAGATAGGCAAAGCCCAGCACCGATTGCGTCCGCGCAACATCCGGATCGCGATCGACGGCATTGCCCGCAGTCTCCAACGCCTTATCGAGATTGCCTGCGGACAACCACAATTCAGACAACCTGGCCCAGGCAAGCGCGTTATCCGTATCTAACTCAACCGCCTTCTCAACACTTTGCCTCGCCAGATCAAGCCGAAAGATCGCTTGCTGCGCATAGGAAAGTGCGATGTGGGCGGCTGCCGAATCCGGATTTGCGGAGACCGTGTCCGTCGCCAGTTGTAACGCCTCTTCATTTCGGTTTTGGGCAACGGCAATAATGCTTTTCAGGGCAAGGGCACCGACCTCGTTGGGATCTTTCCGGATTGCATCATCCAACAGACCGCTGGCCTCATCTACCCTGCCCACTGCGAGCAACTCTGCGGCGCGGCGTGTCGACAGTGATGCTGTTTCACCGACACCAATCGGTGGATAGTACAAAGCCCACTGTACGGCGTCGCGCGGACGAACTATGACCTGTCGTTTCGGGGCCTGGGTGGCAACGACGACAGCGGATTCATTAGCAGTCAACCTCAGGCTGCCGAAATCGTTAGTCGCTGCCACGCGTCCCTCAAAGACGGTGATGACCGCGCGGTCCGCTTCTACGCGCATGTAAAACTCGGTTCCCTCCACCGCGGCATTGACTACGGGAGTTTTGATCTCCAGCGACCGTGGTGCCGGTGTTAACAGATTGATCGCTCCTTGCAGCAGATCGAGAAGAGAAACACCCTGCGGGGAGATGCTGCGCATGCGCAGCTCCGTATCCTGATCAATGCGCAAGACCGTGTCGGTTTCCAGAATGACAATGGCCGCACGGCTGCGAGGTCCGACTTTGATGACATCACCAGGACAAATCGCATCGGCGAGTGTTGCCGGGACTTTATTGAGTTCGATGTCGCCTTGTGCGGAAACGATCTCGGCAATAGGGTTGACACACAGCGCGCTAGCCAGCGACGGCCACGACATAAGGCACACGGCAACACCACAAACAACGCCTGCCAGGTTTATCGGCAATTTTCTCATTATTTTCCTTGTAACTCGCAGTTTGGACACTTCAACCGAGCGTCATACAGCGACAACTACTGCCGATGCGGCTGTTGTCGTCAAACAACCACATAGATGGGTAACAATCATTACCACTGTTCGGGGTATTAATCAATAAACTGGTTCACAATCGGTTTGAGTCCGATGACCAAGCGTCTCGGTGTACTATTTAGTATCGATCCGAATAGTCGTGCTCGCATCTTCCTCACGCTTCACCGCGGCGTACCGTCGGCACCGGTCGCGATAAAATCGCGACGGACCGTCGTCGGGGTGCTGTGCGAGCACTTTTTTAAAATCCTGCTCGGCCGCCAACCACTGTCTATCGTCGAAAATTTTCAAAGCGGCTTCGAATACCACGCAGAGTTGCTGCTGATCCTGTGTTGCGTTCTGCCGGCGGCAAAGAATTTCGTAAATGGTCAATGTATCGTGCTTACCCTTCAGCACGAAGGCCCCCACCCGGCGTACTAACAACTCGTCGAGATCTCGAACCACCGATTCCTCCGCCAGCAGCCGGGTGTGTAAAAGCTTGCTCAGCCCTTCGATGCGGGAGGCGGTATTCATAATGTCACCCCTTGCGACGTAGCTGTAATGCCCGCCGCCGCCGACGTTGCCCAACACCACCTGGCCGGCTTGTATCCCGATGCGGGTGTGGAACGGTCGATCAGGGTGCTTGATATTGAAATCATCAACGTCCTCGAGGATATCCAGCGCCGCGCGACACGCACGCAACCGCGCATTCTTGGCGGGTTGCGCTTCCGTCCACAGGCCAACCATGCCGTCCCCGCCAAATCCCATCATCTCCCCTTGCCACTGCCCAAGCCGAGTACCTAGCAGCGCAAAATATTCGTTCGATAGTTTCGCCAACTCAGCCGGTGAGATCTTCTCGGTCAGCGTCGTATAACCGCTCACATCAGTGAACAGGCAAACACCGTAATCGATGTCCACCGCCGTACTCGGCTGGCCTTCCTCGACCAAGCGTTCTGCCGCTCTGCGCGGCATGTAATAATGGATCGCCCGCGTGACCTTCTCGCTGGTGTGCCGTGCGCCCAGGTATTGCCACAAAAGACCCAACGTCAAGGCCAGCGGCAACTGGACAACAATGGGGATAAAAGCCGGCAGCCACAGACCATGGCTGGTAAAAATAAGCTCGGCTGCAAACAGGTAACCCGCGCCCAGAACCACAATCGCAATCGCCGCCCGCATGCCGGACAATCGGTAGCCGAGCCAACCGCCCAGGATTCCCAGCAAGAGCAAGATTACCCCACCTGCCCACTTGCCTGCGGGGCGCAATGCACGATCCTCCAACAGGTTGGCAAACGCGGTGGCGGCAATCTCAACCCCGGTCAGGTCGATTCCATCCTCGGTAGAAAAGACGGTGTGGAAATCGTCCACTCGATCGGTTAGCGACATATGCGTGCCACCCACAAATACCGCCTTGCCAGTGAGGTCCGGAAAGTCGGCAGATTCAGCGCGTTCATCCCAAAGTGCACGGTACGGAATTGTGGTAATAGTCCTAGTGGGACCATAAAAATTCAAAAAGTAACTGTCGCCCTGCGCGTACATCTTCGCCAAGGCGGTAAGGATTCTTTTCGTGTCGGGAGATAGTCGCGACGAAATCTCTAAAGTCTTGATAAAGCCATGCGCAAAACCGGGCACACTGCGGAACCCACTGCGCAACCCATTGATAAGCGCGCGTAAGTCCTGCGCCGATACGAGTTCATTGGGGAGCGCTTCCGGCGATGGGAAACCGGCTTGCTGCAAATGAGAGATGAAGTTGGCGTATCCCAGCCGTTGCAAGGCATAGATTTGCAGCGCCACGATGGGTAGCGTCGCAACATTGTCCACCGCAGGATAGAACGCCCACACCTGGTTCACGCGATTGGGGACCTTGGGAAGAGGAAAAGGCCCGAGCCCGGCAGCCGCGGCAGCCAATACAGGCGTTGGCGTGACCAAACTGTCCATCGTGAGCGCCGGGGTTCGTTCGCGCTCAACGCGTTGGAACAGTACCACCCGTTTGCTTCGTCGCATGGCTGCCGCCAAAGCACGATCACCGCCAGCATCGCGGCTTTCTTCAAAAAACACATCAAATACGATAACCGCAGCGCCACGCTGAGTCAGCCTATCAATGAGTTCGGCATGTAGAGACCGCGCCCAGTTGCGGATCTTCTCCGGTTGCTCAAACCGCGCCGCAGACTCCTTGTCTAAAACGACAACAACGGCGTCCGCCGGTGCCGCTACTTTTCCGCGCAGCTTAAACAACCAACTGAGTCCGACCTCTTGCTCTAATGACCAGCCTGGCGATGTCAGCGATGCCGTACTCCCAAGCAATCCCACCAGCAATCCCAATACCATGGCTTTTCTAAAATGAGACATGTTGTTGCTTCACGGCAGCGGCGCCCACGTATGGACTTCCAAGGCACAAGCCCGGTGCTCGGCGATGAAAAGAGCCTTCGAAGGTCTTTGTTCGGTAACTACGATTTTGTCTGGTACGCATCATACGATGTGGTGTGAGTCTTGAGGAAACATCGAAACGGTATTCTACGAGTGTTTTTGGTTGCCCGCCGGTTGCTTGAACTCCAAACAATGTCATTCTATGAAAGGTCATAGTATGATTTGAGTGATCCCAAGCTTGCGAACATCGACGCAATGAACGTACACAAGACGTTGGAGAACATCCCGCTTTTTTCCGGTCTCAAGGAATCGGACTTGAAGACTATTTCGAGCCACGCCATTACCCGCAATTATCCCAAAAACACAATTGTAATCACGGAGGGAGATGTCACAAATACTTTGTACGTCATTCATTCAGGCAAGGTAAAGGTGTTTCTAAATGATGAGCACGGCAAAGAGATCATTCTCGCCAGATTAGAACCCAACGAGTACTTTGGAGAGCTGTCAATGCTTGACGGCGAAGCCCGTTCCGCTTCGATCATGACCCTGGAACCCACGACCGTCGCGTTGATCTCCAAAGCGGACTTCGATGCGTATCTCATCAACAATCCCACCGTTGCGCTAACGCTGTTGGAGACCCTCACGAAAAGGATCCGGCATCTGACAGAGAACGTCAGAAGCCTGGCGTTACTGGACGTCTATGGCCGGGTTGCGAGGGTATTGCTAGACATGGCAAAAGAAACGAACGGCAAATTAGTAATCGATGAAAAGCTCTCGCAGCAGGAAATTGCAAAAATGGTGGGCGCGTCCCGCGAGATGGTGAGCCGAATTCTCAAGGATTTGTCAACGGGTGGATATATCGACGTCAAGAGGGACCAGATTGTCATCCATCAAAAACTCCCCTCCGCATGGTGATCCGGCTTTAAGTTGACGAGTGTGAATATTTCACAAACTTTTCTGTAATAGCGCACAGACTATCCGTCTCCAATTCACTACGCTTTCCTCCACAGACTACCGGAATTCCGGTGACAACTTGGGAGAAAGTTATGTTGGATTATCGGCCAGAAGACCACATCGCACCCGGACGCTATGTTGCATGTGGTTGGTGTCTCGCGGCAGTGGTTCTAATCACATTAGTGGTGATTTCGTTATCTATGGTCTGACCCGAGTAAGAGCGGGGACCGAAGCACGGCGAGCCAGGGAGTGGGGATCACACACGGGAAAAACGCCCTTCAGGGTTAATGATCTCTGGCTAGCTTCTCGCTGCCAAGCACTACGGCCCAAGAACCACTAACACAAAATACAGATACAAATCGATCTCAGACCCGGTGCCGACCGGTTATTGGGCAAGGATAGTCAAGTAGTTCGTATCCACGCCCACTTCCACCGATTCACCTTTCTGAAACAACTGGTCGCCCTGGCGGTGACTCTCGTCGATAAGGATGACATGTGGCCCGACTTGGACCGCGTAGCGAACAATGGAGCCCAAGAACTCGACGTATTGTACGGTGCCCGATAACGGGATGATGTGGGGCCCGTGGGGTGCGCCGGGAGACTGGATAGTCAAATTCTGCGGCCGCAGCACCACCGCGCCGCGCTCATGTTCCACTTCCTTGTCGAAACTAATTTCAATGCCGCTTTCATCCGTGAAACGGCTGCGTCCATTGTCGGCGGTAAAGCGTCCCTTGAGCACATTCGCGGTGCCGAGAAAATCCGCGACAAACAAATTAGCCGGCCGGTCATACAGTGTCACCGGCGCGCCGACCTGTTGGATCACGCCGTCGTGAAGCACCGCCATGCGGTCCGACATCGTGTTGGCCTCTTCCTGATCGTGGGTCACAAAAATCGTGGTGAGTGATAACTTGCGCTGCAGGTCGAGGATATCCCGGCGCATCTGCACCCTGAGATTGGCGTCCAGGTTGGACAACGGTTCGTCCAACAGCAAGACACGCGGTTCGACCACCACCGTACGCGCCAGGGCGACCCGTTGCTGCTGCCCACCGGAGAGTTGAGTGGGTCGCCGATCGGCGAACTCCGCCAAGCCCACCAAATCGAGCGCGGCTTCCACCCGGCGCCGAATCTCCTTCCCGTCCACACGGCGCTCCTCGAGTCCAAACGCGACATTCTTGCGCACCGTCATGTGCGGCCACAGGGCATAACTTTGAAACACCATGCCGACGTTGCGTTTCCATGGCGGCAACGCAGTGACATTCTGGCCATCAATGAGAATACGTCCCGCCGGCAGGGGTCCGAATCCCGCGATCGTGCGCAACAGTGTCGATTTGCCCGAACCCGAGGGCCCGAGAAACGCGAAGAACTCCCCCGGCTCGATATCGAGGTTCACACCAGTCAGCACGCGTGTGCGGCCAAAGGACACGTGCACATCCTCGATCTTGACGCTCACCGGCCCTTTCATGACCGCTTATACTCCTCCCGCCAGGGCGGCATCGAGTGCCCGCTCGCGTTTGCCGCGCTCAATTACCCGATGCGACAAGTAGGTGGCGACGCCCACTATGACGACCGCGATCATACCCAAGGCTGCGCCGGGTCCGCGGCCGGCGGCCGATTGCATGAACACATAGATCCCATAAGAGAGCGGCGCATCCGACTCTGCCGACACCAGCATAATGGTCGCCGATAATTCCACCGCCGCAGTGGCGAAGCTGGTAACGAACCCGGCGATAATACCGCCGGACATCAGCGGCACCACCACCCGCTTGACGGTGCGGTACTTGGTGGCACCAAGGTTCTCCGCCGCCTCCTCCAAGGCCACCGCCACCTGCTGCAGCGCGGCGACGCAAGCGCGCAACGCGTAGGGCAAACGGCGAACCGCCAACGCCACAACGATGATCACCCACCAGCTCGCCAGCGGCTGGCCGATGAACGGCACCTCGAATTCGTAAAAGGTCCGCAAATAACCGATTCCCAACACCACCCCGGGAATCGCGAGTGCGCCGGTCGCCAGGTAATCCAACCACTTGCGGCCTACCAGTTTGGTGCGCCACACGAGGTAGGCAATTGCGGTGCCGAAGATCACATCGATCAACGCCGCCAAACCGGCATAAAGCATGGTGTTGGTGATGTACTCGGACGTGGTGCCGATTACTTCCTGGTAATTAGCGAGCGTGTAGCCGTCCGGGAGTACGCTGAACGACCAGATGGTGCCGAAAGACAATAATGTCAAACCGATATGCGGTGACAACACGATCAACAAGGTGAAGACCACCACCGCGTAAGCGCCGACTTTTTCCCAGACCCGCAAGTCGCGTTTCATCAGACCGCCACCGCCCTTTTGCACCGTCGCATATTCCTTGCCGCGCATCGCCAAAAATGAGGTCCACAATGCGAACAACGAAAACAGCACCAATATTACAGAAATCACGTAACCCATCGGGTCCGAGATGCCGATGGATGAGATACGTAGATAAGCTTGAGGGGCGAGCATGTTGTTGACATTGAGCAACAAGGGTGTGCCCAAATCGTCAAACACCTTCAAGAACACCAACGACGCGCCCGCCACGTAGCCCGGCATGGCCAGCGGAAGAACAATGCGCCGGAACAAGCGGAGCCCATTGGCCCCGAGATTTTGCGCCGATTCCTCCATCGACCGGTCGATGTTGTTCAACGCGGCAGATAGATTAATAAGGATAAAGGGGAAATAGTGAATACTTTCGACCAGGATCACGCCGTTCAGGCCTTCCATGAATGGGATATTGATTCCGAACCATTCGTCCAATAACAAATTAATCGATCCGTTGGTGCCGAACAGCAGCTGCATCGCAACCGCGCCGACAAAGGGTGGCATGATCAGCGGGATCACGCCCAGGGTTTGGATGAGGACCGCTCCATTAAAGTTGAATCGGGTGGTGAAATATGCGAGCGGCATAGCGATCACCGAACCCACCACCACCGACATCAAGGCGACATACAAGGAATTGAAAAACGATTCGCGGAATAGGGAGGTATTGAAGAAGTCCGCGAAATTTACCAAGGTCAGCGCGCCGGTATTGGGATCTTGAAACGCGACGAAGATAACCTTGGCGACCGGGATCACCAGGAACACAAGCAAGAACAGCCCGAGCAGAATGGCGACAACGGCCGGGCCGGGCGAGGTTCGTGCGAAGTAACTCAACGCTTACCGGTCCGGAGACAAAGATTGGCGGTCATGGCGGGGCGCCAGCCGCCCCGCCATGGATCGAAGGTCACAACATCGATTTGGCTTTTTCCGCCAACGCTTTGGCCTTGGTGTAGTTGGCCTTGACCACGTTATCCCATTCGGCCTCAACCTCCGCCTGCCGACCGGTCACCTTGTCGGTGGCTTTTTTGCGCTTCTTCTTGAAAATGCCGGCGAAGTCCTTGTTCAGCCCCGTCGCCTCATCGATCGGCACCGCGCCAACCAATGCCTTGGCCTCGGCGATCAGTTTCTGCGCCTCGGCACTGGACTTACCGGACAGCGCGGACTCGGCGTCCTGGATCGCCTTGGTCGCGGCACGCAGGTCGTCCAAGCGATAAGTGATCATCACGTCGAACAGGGAATTGACCAGGT
>CAMYNX010000067.1 GCA_947259875.1 uncultured Gammaproteobacteria bacterium
GTCGATCGATCGCCTCACCGAGACCGGGCGCTGTGGCGGAGGCGTTGGCGCCTCGTTTCTTGATCAACTTCATCACTTGATCTCCTCTAACAACGCTTAGTTGGTGATTCGAGTCGGACGCTGCTGCCTAAAATCGCGCCTTCTCGTAATACTCACGAATATGCGGGGTCATTCGATACCCCTTAGGTTTGTCGTCGGCTGCGCGAGCCGGTTTCTCGACGATTTGCGTGTCAGCCGTGACACCCTGGCTCAGCGTCGACACCGCTGCCGCGCCGCCAACTATCGCTGCTCCCTTGAGAAAGCCACGTCGGTTCATGGTTACACCCTTCTCTTTCATCTGGAGTCCCCTCCTTACGGGTCGTTAAATCGACTAAAACTTACAACACGATCACTTATATCAAACACTTCAGCAAATATTGGCCGACGAGCATTTCTAATGAGGCGTCATCCCCAAATACTGCTTGTCGACTTGCAAAAACTTTTCACCCAACAGCCCAACTGCACCGTAAAACTCGGCCGTTTCCGCCGCCTGCAGATCCTGAAAAAACCGCATCATCCATGGCTCGATGTGATCATCGAAGAACTTCTTGTGCCGGCCGAATCCGATGTCCTTATCGAGGACGACCAGACTCATGGTCTCACACAACGCCGCCGCATGATCTTCCGATTCCTTGACATCCGTGTGGCGGGCGTAGCCCAGCTCCTTCAGGTCCTGGCGTAACTCCGCAAGCGGTCTCTCCATCAAAAACCCAGTCAAGTACCACGAGCCGTAGGGCATCACCTCGCCACGCGTGATCCCAACAAATAGGGCGTGGTACTCGTCGTCCGCTGCCTCGACCGAAGTCCGTTGCGCTGCCAGCGCCAACATCCGCCAAGCAGGGGCGAGCGGTGCGTCGTCATCCCCGACGTCCACATCCCTGAGCATCTCCAACAGCTCCTGGTTCGGCGGCACCGCTAACAACGCAGCAAGCAGGCGGTAAGTACTGGCGCGTAATTCGTTGTCGGCATCTGCAGCGCCATTCGCTGCATTCACCGCAGCACGCTCCTCGTTCATCGCCGCGTCTCCTTGACTGCTAAGGGGTTGCACGGTTCATGCCACGAAAAAAAAGAAAATCCGGACCGATAACGATCAAAAGTCATACTTATTCTCCCGTCAAGAGTAAGTTTTTCTGGTCAAGTACGAAAAAATAGGTGTCTGTCGTGTCACTCTGACCCACCTGACGAATCGGTGTTGACCGGTTTATCGTACACCTCGATGCCGCCATTTTTTAGATATAGGTCCTCGATTCGGCAGTCTTCGCACATCTCCAGACGCCGCACCTGAGAGGAATCCCGGTACATCCAGTGGCCGGCGAGTTTTTGATGCATACGCGCCATCACGCTCTTGGTGGCGAACGGTTTTCCACAGTTGATACAGTGGAACGGTTCTTCTTCGTATAGGGTCCTTGGTTTGCTTCGCACTTCCGGCTCGTAAGCAAAGCGGGGCGCAAGCTTGATTGCATCCTCCGGACAAGCGGTTGCGCACAAACCACACTGCACACAGTTACCCTCGATAAACGTCAACCGCGGCATGTCCTCGCCATCCGACAGCGCCCGCGCCGGACAAACAGCGACACACCCCATGCACAGCGTGCATGCATCACGATTGACCTTAATCTCACCAAACGGCGCAGGGGCGGTGAGTGAAACTGACTTTTTGTGCTTCGAGGCATGCTGATAGAGATGGTCCATCGCCAAACGAACATTGGTGCGCTTGTCGTCAAAACCGGCAAACCCGGCCGCCGCCGCCAACGCGTTCTCATAGACATCCGTCGGTACACCATCCGCGGCGGAGATCATCGCGACCCGGTCCGGTTCGAATCCCATCCCGGCGAGCATTTGCCGCGCTATTCGTAATTGTTGCGCGAGCTCATCAGAAATCGCCGCCGGCATGCCCTCGGTGATCAGCAACCACACCTGGTGCGCGCCATACGCGAGCGCCGACAGCCAAACCTCGAGACCAACCGAGCCCACATCCTCGACCTCGATCGGCAGCAACGATTCCGGTAACTGGTCGTTCCATTGTACTAGTTGGTTACGTCCCCATTCGCTGTAAAACAACACCGCAGGGCAGGCGCCATCGCGTTCGCGATAGCCGCGCAACAAACCCCGCAATCCATCCAATAAATGGCTCGCCGGTGGATAGACATAGCGAATTGCGCCGGTCGGACACGCGGTTGCACAACTGCCCCCACCCTGACACAAGTAGGGATCGACTTCGATCCGCTCACCCAGTGAGTGAATAGCATCGGTGGGACAGGCGTCGATACAACGACTGCAGCCGGTCAAGCCGCGTTCGCCGTGTGCGCATATGTCCGGATCGTATGCGAAGTACTTGGGTTTCTCGTACTCCCCCACCATATCGGGCAAATCCGCCAGCGCACGCTCGAGGGCCGCCTCGCTCGCCGGTGCGTAATACCCGGGCGGCGGGACCTGAATGTCAAGAATGGGAGCCGCACTCAAATCGAGGATCAAGTCGAAATCATCGCGTTTGAACTGCATTTCGCGGGCGAGATTGACCGGACCCTGTTTGCCCTCGAGCCGCACCACAAAATGGCCAAGATGACCGTTACACTCGCTGATCACGCCTTGCGCTGCGACCAACTCATCTTCGGTCATACTCACCGCGATATGCCCGTTGGATTCGGGCTCGCTGATCAACACCGCCGCCTCGAGGCCGGCCTGTTTCAATGCGGCGGCCGCGGACACCGCCCGCTCACGATCGCCGATCACCAACACCACACCGCGGGACAAATAAGAGACCGCGGTGGTTTCGAAACGGGAACGTTCGGCGAACTCATACAATGCCGCGCGGCGCGCCTCGCCGTTCACGGTATTTGCCGGTAGCGGCAACGCCGCGGCATCCGGTTTGTCATCAGCTGTCGCGGTGGTCATCGTCATTCTCTTTTAATTCATCATGCGAATCCGCGATACGCTCACCTGCCTCGCCCTCGTCATCAGGGTTAGCTCGCGGTTCCTGCGTCGCGTCTTCTCCGGACTCATCGGCTTGTGGCAGCGCATCCATATCGTCAATCTCCTCCTCGGCAACTTCCTCGGCCTGCGAGGAGGCCAATTGTTCTTGTTCCAACTCCATCCGATGACGCATGTCCGCAGTAACGATTTCACCCAGCGCTTCGAAGGTCGTGAAATCGTCATCATAGTCATCGAGGCCATCTACAACGTTGAACTGGGGCAGGTGAAACAGTTTGCGCAACGCCACCCGCCGCAACTCCTCGCTGACCTCCGGAGAGAAAAAATCACCCATATCGGTTGACTCATCGATGGACTCGACTGGCGGCATATCAGCATCGGTTTTTGGCGGCGGGTCCTGCGCCGGCACTTGTGGCTCATTGTCTTGGTCTTGCGCGGCTTCGGCATCCTGAGCGTTCTTGTTCGCCGCCGCCTTGCGGCGCGACCAACGCTGCAAAAACTCTTCGTTTTTATCAGTGCCGTCTTGCGCGCGGGGGTGCTTGACCATCGTGCTTGTCCTCCTTCCAACGCTTACGTTTTCTTGTCTTTTGTTCACCGGGCCGGTAATAGTTCATCACGTATTGTTCCAACCATTGATATAAATCGGGAGGAATCGGCACCGCGAACACCTTACCCTCGGTCTCCAGATAGGCATCCGCCTCATGGGGATCGGCGGTAACAATGTAAGGCTCCAGCGAATCATCGTCGTCCTCGTCCTCCTCACGGCAGACAACGAACAGCGACGGCTGACTGCCCTGTAAGTTATGCCAATAGCTCTCGGTCTCGTCGCGAAAGAACTCAAGTGTCAGACCGCTCCAGAGATATTGCTGACGTTGGTCGTCAATGTGGATCGGGGTCTTGGTCGCACCGCTCCCAAAACGCTCTCCGGCCACCACCCCGGTCGCCTCCCAACTGGGAAACGACCAGCGATCACGTTTGATCTCTCGGCGCTCGACGATGACCGAAACCGGAAACCGGTATCCACCCGCGGGTTGCGCCTGGGGTTGAAATGACTGCGTGTCCTGAGGCATACGAACTCATTGGCGATGGTTAATCAGTCAGCTTGATAAGGCAACTACCGTACCAAGGCGATAAGCGCTGATTTTCCTAGCAAGGCGGTGGATTGTGTCGATCTGTGTGAGACAGTTTTGACCATGTTGGTGCTATTTGACCCTCTGATGTTTCACTATACGTGGCATCTTCCGCTCTTGATTCCCCGCTTTGTGACCCTGACGCTTGGTATTTACACGACATCCCATCGTCCTTGTCATTCGTGCGCCGCCCGGAACGGAAATTGCACACGTCACCAGGCAGCTTTGTAACTCTACTATCGACATGTCATCACCGCCACACTATCGACCCCAGATGACCGCCGCCGGGCTCGCACCGACGAAAGAAGTGTCGGCCATCGACGAGCACGGTGAACGTCGCCAACTCAGCGTCGCCGGGGAGTTTCCTCTCACCCTCAAAGTAGACGGTCAGGAAGTCGTGACACTGATGACATTGGGCACCCATCCCGAAGAATTGGCGTTGGGTTATCTGCGCAACCAGCGATTGATTGAAACCATAGCGGAGATTGCTTCCGTCACCGTTGATTGGGAGCGCGAGCGTGTCAACGTCGCGACTTCCCATGGTCAAGGCATCATCGATTGGGAAGCCAAGACATCGAAACGGACGGTGACGACGGGCTGTGCCCAGGGAACAGTGTTCAGCTGCACCTTGGACAAGTTGTACGACGTGCGTTTGCCGGAGGTCACGATTCGTCAATCGACGATATATGGACTGTTGAAATCGATAAGCGCGTATAACGAACTTTATAAAAAGGCCGGCGCAGTCCATGGCTGTGCATTGTGTGAAAACACCCAGGTGTTGATATTTGTCGAAGACGTTGGCCGACACAATGCCGCGGATGCCATATCCGGCCGGATGTGGCTCGAGGATATCGACGGTGGCAACAAGATTTTTTACACCACCGGCAGACTAACCTCCGAGATTGTCATGAAGGCAGCACACATGGGGATCCCGGTGCTGTTATCGCGTTCCGGGATCACCCATATGGGGCTGGAGCTCGCCCGTGACCTGGGAGTCGTGATGATTGCGCGCGCAAAAGGGAAACATTTCCTGGTGTATCAAGGCCACCAGCAAGTCGAGTTCGACGCCAAACCCGAGCTTAGGCCACGGACATTGCGGCACGTACCTCACGAAAAAACCGGTACTTGAATCATGAATGGCGATCCGCTTCGATCCACCAGCAAGGTTAGCCCGATACGCCCCGGGGCCGATCTCAGCCTTAGGCAATTCATGAGCGTTAAAGAGGTTGCCGACTACCTGCATATCAACACCAAGAAGGTGTATGCGCTGGTGAGCGAGGGCAAGATCCCGGGCACCAAAGTCACCGGCAAATGGTTGTTTCCACGCAAGCTCGTGGATCGTTGGTTGCTGGAATCGAGTCACGGCGGATTATTGACCGACCGCCTGGTGGTGACCGGTAGCGACGATACATTAATTCAACGCGCCATCACTCATATAGTAAACGAGATGCAAGGTCATGCGCTGGTCAGCTATACCAATACCGGCACAGAACTCGGCTTGTCGCTTCTCGCCCGGCAACGTGCGGATGTGTGTGGAGTGCGCTGGGGACCTGCCCAGGAGAGCGAGCGGCGGCACGCCGCGCTAGTGCGTCAATATCCACCCCACAAAAACTGGGTGCTGGTGCGCGCCTTCGAACGCGAACAGGGCCTGGTAGTATTGCCAGGACTGATAAACGATCCCGAAGACATCAGCTCGTTATTCCGAGACGAAGTGCGCTGGATCATGCGTCATGAAAGTGCCGGCGCCCAGCGTTATCTGCGGGAATTGTTTAGTCGGCACAAGATCGATCCCACGCGGCTGCGGGTGGCTGCCAGAGTCCACTCCGAGCGCGACGTCGCCTCATACCTGAACCGCGAAGAAGCGGACGTGGGACCCGGCCCCCGGAGTCTTGCAAACGAGTTTGGTCTGGACTTCATCTCGGTCGGATGGGAGGCCTATGATTTGGCCTTGGACCGCGGGGTGTTCTTCAGAACGCTGTTTCAAAAACTGATCGAACAGCTCAAAGGCCCGGAATGTCAGCGATTAGCGGCGGTGTTCGGCGGATATCGATTCGACCACTGCGGTCAAATCGTGTGGTCCGCATAAACGGAAATCATTGGCGGATTTTTAGCTGTGTCTAGTTGTCGCGCCGTAAAGCACTTTTGCGCGCCGCTCAAACGCACGCAACATACGCTGCGCGAACGACTCCAGGATTTGGCCGCTCACCCCGCCCAGCAGCCGGGATCGAAATACCGCATCGATGACGAGCGTCGCCCGGCACCCTCGTTCCACAGGGGCAAAGGTCCAGCGCAGATCCAAATGCGAGAAGGGCCCCGCCTGTGAACGGATGATGATACTTTCATTCGGTAAAAATGCCGCGGTGGACACAAAACTCATCGAGAAAGGACCAATTCCGAATTCTTGCGCAACCTCGGCTTGCTCCTCACTCGCCCGAATCACAGACACCTTACGCCAGCCGGGCAGGTATTCCGGGTAGCGCTCGACATCGGCAATGAGTGCGTAGACCTGGGCCGGCGTCCACGGCACAGTCCTTTGCATCCGGCATGTGCGCGTCAATTTGTGGATCGTGCCAATTCCTTGATGTCATTCGGAGCGCAGCGAGGAATCCGACCTGCGGTTGGTCGGGCCGAGCATAGCGAGGCATCTCTAGTATAGTGAGATCCCTCCGCGCTGCGCATCTCGGGATGACAACTATATTTCCCTGAGCGGAGTCGAAAGAGCCTGTCCTGAGCGCAGCGAGGAATCTTACCGTGGTGAATCACGGCAACGAGTTCAAGACGGTGCGATCCCTTCCTTCGCTTGTCCTGCGCGTAGTCGCAGGGCTTGTCCCCGCACAGCAGGGGAACTGCGCTCAGGACAGGCCGCGCTTCACTCGTCGGGATGACGACTAAAATGCACTTATCGGGATACAGAATGACATCGGTAAATGTTTTCAACGGCAGTTTTCAACCGCTTAATCCTGTCGCGGTCCATCTTTGCAGCCCGGTTTACTCCAGCGAGATCGTGCCCTCTATCGTCTTCGTCGTTTCGGGTGCTTCTACCTCTAATGTCACTTTAACGGCAATCTGCTCGTTGCCCTGTAACACACCATTTTCGAGCGCATCTCGCACCACCTTTTCTATTTCCCGCTGGGACGTGATCCCGACCCGTTTGAGAAACGAGCGCAATTCTAAATTGAACTTATCTTCGTTCATGTACTTTCACCTGGGAAAGAGTTGTTCGGAATGTTACGGCTAGGAACCGTCCACTTCACCCTGAGAGCTGCGCGCTGCGTTCGCCGTTCCACGTCTTGACCTTGCGCTCCAAGGTCTTCCTTGATATTCCCAATCGCCTGGCCGCCTCGGATTTATTGCCGCCGGCTTCGCTCAACATGTTCAAGATATGACTCTTTTCGACCTCCGCGAGGGTCAAGTGAGCCGGCCAGGTTACCGTCGAAACGGCGCTGTCGATTTGACAGCATTCGCTGGGAGGTTGCCCCAACAATAATGCGCGCTCTATCACGTTCCTGAGCTCACGGACATTACCATACCAGGTATGACTTTGTAGTTTCTTGAGTTCATCTTCCGTAAAACTCAGAGGCTCTATCCCCATCTCATTGGCTATTGCGTTCGATAAGTATGGCGCGAGATCGAGTAAATCCTCGGGGCGCTCTCGTAATGGCGGTATGTAAAGAGCGATCACGTTAATCCTGTAATACAGGTCGTGGCGAAACTTTCCCGCCGCCACGGACTCCGAAAGATCGCGGTTCGAAGCGCACACAACACGCGTGTCAATCTCAACTTCACGGTCAGCGCCCACCGGCCTGACGCTGCGCTCCTCGAGCGCGCGCAGCAACTTCGCTTGCATCTCCCAGGGCATTTCGGAGACTTCGTCGAGAAACAGGGTCCCTTTACGGGCGTAATGGAACAGGCCTTCACGGGAATTGAACGCACTGGTGAATGCCCCGCGCACATGGCCAAATAACTCACTTTCGATAATTTCCGGTGACAGTGCACCGCAGTTTATGGGAACGAACTCGCCTTGCCTATCGCTCAGTTCGTGTAAGGTTTGCGCTACAAGTTCTTTACCGGTACCCGTTTCACCCTGGATCAAGATCAAAGACGATCTTGGGGCAAGCAGGATAATCTTTTCTCGCAAATCCTGAATCGCGGGCGACCGCCCTACCAGCGCCTCTATGTGCTCGTCCACGTTCGCCGGCACCGGCGGAGCAGTCTTGTGACTGGGCGGCAATATCCTGATGACCGCATCTACGAGCGCTTGAGTGCCAAAGGATTTTTCAACAAAATCTTGTGCGCCAGCGTGCATCGCATCAAGCACCAATCGCGCATCGGTGTGATCCGATACTACCACCGCCGTGCCACGCCGGCCCTTGCTGCGGGTCTGCGCCAGCCAGTCGATGCCAGTGCGATCCCGATGGGAAATATCCAACACGATCAAATCAAACAAGCACCGAGCGCGCAACGCGTCGGCTTGCGCCAGCTCTTGTGCGGTATCAACCAAGGCGCATGACGGTCGCAAGGCGCGTTGCAACTTGTCGCCAAACGCCGCGTCTTCGGTAACGATCAAAACTGACGCCTGGAGCGGGGTTCCCCGCCGTACCGGGCCTACTGAATGCATCGTGTACTCCTCTGGGTGGAACGATTCTAAATCAAAATCCAGCCGACGTCAGTCGAAAACGGCCGGACGAGTCGACATTGGACACCTGCCTGGGCCCTCTCTTGCCTCACTTGTAGCAACTGTGCCAGCATGTATCACAAATCTTGAGAGCCGCTAAATGCCTGTAATTAAAACAAGAAAACTGCCTCGGGTGGTGCGACTGGACGACTCCGACATGGAAGTATTCGCCATCCCGGCAAAGCCTGGGGAATGGGCGGTACCCGGGGGATTCGAGTTTCTCGATCACGACCCAGTGTCGTTATCTGGCAAGCACTTGCAGGCGTTTCAAAGCAGTTTCCTTGGGATCGGGAGTTTCGGACGCACCACCCTGGTCGCAATCACCGAGGCCAGCGAGGCAGATTTCCGTTCTGTGGTCGAGCAGCTCGCAGCTCATCTTGTCGACCACTACGGTGCGCCGGATCTCACCGCCGCAATGCAGGCCGCCGATGAAGAGGTCAAGTACGCGGAGTCGCTATGCGAATACGACGTTAATACACTGTTGGCGGTGGAACGCGAGTTCACAGATGACGGCATCTCCGAGCGCTTCAAGAAGTTCGTCCCGGCGGGAGCCGAGTGGGGGCAAGCCAAGCCATTGGTGTACGTCAAAGAATCGTAGAGGACGCAGAATTGCGATCAAAGTAAGAATTGTTCCACCAGCATTCGTTACCGACACGGATTGTCATTTCGAACAAAGAGGATTCCGACGTGATGTTTGTCGTGCCGAGCAAAGCGAGGCATCTCAACGTGTTGGCTAGCGGTTAACAATTTGTCAGGTTAAGATCCGTCGGCACTGGGCGCCTCAGGATGACATCGGTGGTTACTCCCTTACACCGAGTTCATTTCTCTGCCGACTCCGGGTTACTTCGTTCTACGACAGTGACGATTGGATCATCATCGATCATTCGCGCCAAGATCACGCGCTCGATCTTGGAACTCAAATCCAAGGCCTGCTCCGCCGCGTCGCGCGCCATGGAGCGCTGCTCGGGGGTGTCCACCATATTAATCAGCGCGATCACCCGAGCATCGCCTACGTTTTTCAATGATCCCCGCTCACTGGCCAATAACCGAGCCACCAGCTCGGGGGTGATGGGATCTCCGTGCCGGGCCCCGGTAACGCTAATGAACTCCTCCAGCCGGTGGGTCGTTTTTTCCGACAACGGCTCACCCATAGCGCGCGCCGACAGTACCGAAATAACGACCGTCGCCGGCGGTATCACCGGTTCATCGTCACGCGGCGCCTTGATCCATTTAAGACGGGCGCCGTCCCCCTTCACCAAGCTGACGTCGAAACCCGCCTGCTCGTGAATTTTAATTACCTGCCGTGGCGCCACTCCGCCAAGCCGTGCCCGCTTATCGCATGGCGTCGCAAAGGCAACGCGATCATATTTTCGTGCCGCGCTGGCAACCGCCGCGGACAGCGTGGCCTCTTCTTCGACCACGACGTGCGCACCCAGCCGTTTGCGGAACGGGGGCGTGAGCACGGTGGAGGTGATCCCGACCCTCCCCGGGTGTGCCGTTGCCAGTCGGTAGAGGGTGGTTTTCTTCCCTCCCGCGCCGACGATACACACCACGCCAACGCGCGCCTCGAATAAATCCAATAAATCTAATGCCATCGCGGTTATATTTTTTCAGCGGCGAATCAGCGCTAATGCTGGTATTCTGCGCCGCGGTTCGTTTGACATCCGATTATAACGGTAACCACACATGATCCGGTGTTTAACAATGATCGCCGCTTTGGCCGCGAGCTCGCTTGCTGCCGCCGCTGTAGCTCCCGTGCCCGAGCGCATGGGGGAACACATCGCCGCCACGGTGTGCCGAATCCCGGCCGATGACATAGCAAAAAACCTGGGGCTGCTTCCCAATGTGGTCACCGTCGAAGGCGATCCATTGCAGGTTGGGGATCGTGTTATCGGTCAAAAATGGCGGCTCAACCTATCAGGTGGCAGGCGCATGACCGTCGAGCGCATAGCTCCTGGAAATCAACTGCGAGGTGTGCAGGCAGAGTTGACGGATGCGCAGGGCCGACCGGAATTTTTTTTCGCATTGGATCGCATCTGTTCATTGCGTCTCGCCCGCGCCTTGCGCTATGACGAAAACAATTATGCGATAGAGATGATACATCTGGATCAGTCGCTGCAAGCCAGCGGAAAAAGTGAACCGGTCAACCCTCCGGTGCCGGCGGGCGCGCGCAACGAGGGTGTGCGCATCGCATTGGTGGACTCGGGTGTCAACTATTTGAACCCCAAAATACACGCAGCCCTCGCGCGCGGCGAGAACGGAGGGTTGATTGGGTATGATTTTTGGGACATGGATGACCGGCCGTTCGACGTCCATGCCCCCCGGTCCGCGTTTCTCATTCAGCGCCATGGCACCCGCACCGCGTCGTTGGCGATGAAGGAGGCGCCGCTCGCACGCATCGTGCCGTACCGCTATCCGCGGCCATCCATGGAACGCATGCGCGAATTGATCGCGCATGCTGCCAAATACGATGTGCGTATCGTCGCAATTCCGTTGGGCAGCAACCGGTCTCCCGAGTGGCAGACCTTCGCGCAAGCCGCGACGGCGCATCCAGAGGTACTGTTCATCGCCTCGGCCGGCAATAACGGGCGGAACATCGATCATCAGCCGGTATACCCCGCAGTGCTCGATTTGAAAAACCTGATCACCGTGACCTCATCGGATGATTACGGGCGTCCCGCAGAACGCGTGAACTGGGGGCCGAGTACGGTGGATCTGCTGGTTCCTGCGGAACGTCAGACTACGATGGACTTCGATGGCAGCACTACACAAGTTTCCGGCTCGAGCTATGCGGTGTCACGGATTGCCGCGCTGGCGGCACGGTTGCTGTCCAAAAGTCCCATGCTGACCACCTCAGAACTCAAGACGGCAATATTTGCGCGTGCGCTCGACGCAGGCGCGCGGGAATACGTGCGCGTGGGGTATATTCCCGATCCGCTCGCCGACACCGCGCAGATCGTTCATGAACAATCGGCGGCGCTGATTGATCTTGGTCCGGACTCGGGCGGCATGACCTTGAATCTGAATCTGGCCGTCCTGGCGGGATCGGGTTGGGAACGAGATAGGATCGTGTCGATGGTGCAATCGGCAGCCGACATCCTCGTTCAGTGTGACATCAAACTTGTGCGTGCAACGCTCCATAGCTTGCAAGTCCCACCGTACCTCATGGATTTTCACGCCGGCACCGCAAAGACCTTACTTGACCACACCGCTCTACCCATACCTACCGTGTATCTGGTTCGGGACACCAAGATGGAAATTGAATTCGACGGCGAAGCGTTTGGACACGCCAACACTGTCAGCCGTCCCTGGCTGCGCAACACGATCTGGTTGGTTGCGGACACCGAACACGCCGGCATCGCACTTGCCCACGAGCTGTTTCATGTGTTAACCGATAGTGGCGAACATTTGTCTAGTGAGGAGAATCTCATGCACGAGTCAACACATACTGGGAATACACAACTCACGGCAAGCCAGTGCTGGCGCGCTCGGGAAATTGGAATGCGGCACGGAGTAATAAAGTTGAATGGAAGCGCATGGAGATAGGCACGTAGCTGGCCTTGTTTGTTATACCATGTTGCCTGAGAAAAACTTGACACGAAACACTACCGGCAAAAGAAATTGACTAATCACACCCATACGGTACACCGGAAACAAAATGCACTGAACAGCCGTATCGGTATATCGCTGGCGTTGCTGGTCGTACTCGTGGTGGTGTCTTTTATGGTAGGCAAGTTCGATGTATCCCTGCGCGATC
This sequence comes from uncultured Gammaproteobacteria bacterium, assembly GCA_947259875.1. Taxonomy (GTDB): domain Bacteria; phylum Pseudomonadota; class Gammaproteobacteria; order Arenicellales; family JAANXG01; genus CALZGZ01. The sequence continues at coordinate 12,533 of CAMYNX010000067.1, forward strand.
TGATCACCGTCTTGTGGGCAAGGGTACGCGGTGCATCGCATGATCTGCCGCCAGTCATCGATACCGTGATCTTTCAAATACGCATGCCGCGAGTGGCCGCGGCGCTCGTGGTCGGAGCCGCGTTATCGGCAGCGGGTGCCACGTATCAGTCTTTATTTCGTAACCCCCTGGCCTCTCCCGATATCCTCGGCGTATCCGCCGGCGCCGGTCTCGGCGCGGTATTGGGCATCGCGCTGGCGCTGCCGGTGGGCGCGATTCAGATGATGTCGTTTGTCTTCGGCCTGGCAACGGTATTCGCCGTGTACTTGATCAGCCGCGCGGTACGCGGCCATGACCCGATACTGGTGCTGGTGCTGGCGGGGGTAGTCATCGGCGCCTTGGCCGGATCTTGCATCTCGCTACTCAAATATCTGGCGGACCCCTACGATGAATTGCCGGCGATCACCTTCTGGCTGCTGGGCAGCCTCAATGCAGTCAGTCGTGAAGAGATGTTGGTAACCCTCATCGTCGTGGTCGTAGGGATAATCCCCTTGGTGCTGCTACGCTGGCGAATGAACATCATGTCGCTGGGTGACGAAGAGGCGCGCGCGCTTGGCGTCCACACGGGCCGCATGCAGATGCTGTTCATTGGCGCCGCGACCTTGATAACCGCCGCCGCGGTTTCGATCAGCGGCGTGATTGGCTGGGTCGGATTGATGATTCCGCACATCGCCCGGCTGTTGGTGGGCCCGGATTTCAGCAGATTGCTGCCGATGTCCATGCTACTCGGCGCCGCCTATTTGCTCTGTATCGATGACATTGCGCGGACCTTCGCTGAGATCGAGATCCCGTTAGGCATTCTCACCGCGTTACTGGGCGCGCCGTTTTTCCTGTGGCTACTGGCGCGGTCTAAACGGGGCTGGCGATGACACTCGCGGTTCAGCAATTGGCCTTTGGTTACCCGGACCACCGGGTGGGCGATGATCTCTGCCTGACAATCAATCCGGGAGAGGTGTTGTGCTTTCTGGGTCCCAATGGTTGTGGCAAGACCACGCTCTTTAAAACCATGCTGCGACTGCTCACAGCCCAGGATGGCAACATCACCATCGACGGCGAAGATATCAGCCGCTGGCCGCAACAGCGCATTGCCCAGACACTGAGTTACGTACCCCAACAACACGACGCTTACTTTCCGTTCACGGTAATGGAAGTCGTGTTGATGGGACGCAACGCCTACATCGGTCTGTTCGCGTCGCCTTCGCATCGAGATCATGACATTGCTTGGCAGGCGTTAGAGAATCTAAAGATCGAACATCTCAGCGATGCGGTGTACACCCACATCAGCGGCGGCGAGCGTCAATTGACGCTCATCGCCCGCGCACTGGCGCAACAGACGAAGCTTGTGATCATGGACGAACCCACCGCGAATCTCGATTTTGGCAACCAGGTGCTGGTCCTCAACGCCATTCAACGCCTGGCACGTTCGGGTATCACCATCATCATGTCCAGTCACGATCCGGATCACGCCTTTCATGTGGCCTCCCGGGTGGCGCTGCTGAAGGACGGCCGACTAACCGGACTCGGCAAACCGGAAGAAGTTATTACCCAGGAATCGCTGCGCGAACTTTATGGTGTAGAGGTGGGCGTGGTGGAGTTCGACACTGACGCGGGACATGCCGCTAAGTTGTGTGTCCCGCAGATCGATTAATCGACTGAGTCGTGCTGCGGTTGTGCGGCCGCGCTCCGCTGCTGGACGTAGTTATTCAATTCGATTTTTAGCCTATCTAACTCTTCTCTTGCTTGGGACAGTAACGGCCCACTCAGCTCGACATATTCCGACATCTTCATTTCGTTGATGCGCTTCGATAAGTCAAACAATCTTGTCGCGCCGAGATTGGCGGCGCTGCCTTTGAGCGCATGGGCCGACTCACGCAAAGCCTGAAACTGTTCTTCACGATACGCCTGATCCATCTTTTCCAGTAGCCGTGCGCCGTCCTGTTCGAACACTTTTACGATGTCATCAATGAAACGAATATCCCCGCTCAGTTCCTCCAACTCGCGAAGCTTGCCGGGATCGAAGGTCTCATCTGATATCTCAGCTTCCGAGGCTTGCTGTGTCGCCAGCAAGGTCGGCAAGGTGATCGGCGGCGACGGTTCGCGTTTCTCCGCTACCCGGTCGATGGTTTCGAGCAATTGTGCCGCCTGTATCGGCTTGGTCAAAAAGGCGTCGACACCGGCCTCTTCACATTGACGTCGAGCCTCAATCGTCGCGTCGGCGGTTAGCACGATAAACGGCATGTAAGCCCGGTTGGTATGTGTGAATCGGAAGATCTTCACCGCATCCAGTCCATCGATCTCCGGCATGTGCATGTCGACGATCGTGATATCAAACTCGCGCTTATCGAGGCGAATCAAGGCCTCCTCGCCGTGGTTCGCGATGAATACACTGTGTCCTGCCCGCTCCAGTATCTTGCTGATTACCTTCTGATTGACCTCATTGTCTTCGGCGACCAGGATCTCCAGCGGCCGCTCGCCGACGCCCGCCTTAGGATAGTAATCGATGAGCCTTGTAACTTGCGCGTGCCCTTCAACCACCGATGCCCGGCATGCGTGCAGAGCATTAAACAATAAAGTCTTGTCGATCGGAGACTCCAAGACGGACTCGTAACCAGCCAGTTTAAATGCGTCGTGCTCTTCTTGCTTGAGCTTGGTCGCGATCGCCATCATCGACAATGGGCTGGAACCGACACATTCCTTTGCTTTTCTACAGAAGGCCACCGGATCCAGGCTCTTTACTGGATGATCCAGAATGGCAATGTGAAAGGGCTCACCGTCTTCGGCCGAAGCGCTGAATTTACGCACTGCATCGGCTTCGTTCCTGGCAATGTCGATTTCATTGACCCAGCTCGAGATGGAGCGGCGGATTTTGTGACGATCCTGGACGTCCGACTGTATTAGCAGCACCCTGGCCGCTTCGAGACCAGCCTGTTCCGCCCCGCCTCTTATTTGATCGGCAGGCAGTAACTCAAAATTCAACACAAACCAGAACCGGCTGCCCTGCCCCGGTGAACTTTGTAGTCCGATTTCACCCCCCATCAATTCGATCAACTGCTTACTGATGGAGGTTCCCAATCCGGTGCCACCATATTTCCGGGTCGTCGACTCGTCGGCTTGTGCGAACGTATCGAAGATCTTTTCCTGCACATCGTGCGGAATGCCGATGCCGGTATCAATGACCTCGAAACGCACTTGGGCGATCGTTTGTTCGCGATCCATCCTTGTCACGCGCACCTCTATACCACCCTCCTCGGTAAACTTGATGGCATTGCCAATTAGATTGATCAACACCTGGCGGAGATGCTGCGGATCACCAAGGACCATA
>CAMYNX010000068.1 GCA_947259875.1 uncultured Gammaproteobacteria bacterium
TCCAGGTGGCCGACAGCCACCGGACCGAAGCGTTTCGCCATATGGCATTTGAGTTCGCACTGCGACTCCTGTGGACAAACGCGTCCGCAGATGCCGGGCAGCGGATTTGCCGTGCGCAGGATCGACGCCGCCCGCGCCAGGTCGCTGGCGGCGATGGCGTGCACGAAGTCGGAAATCGGGATGCGTACCGGACAGCCTTCCATACACACCGGGTCCTGGCAACGCAGGCAGCGCTCGGCCTCGAACATCGCGTGTGCAAAACAGTAACCCTCGTTGACCTCGTCGAAGTCCTGGGCGCGACCCGTGGGATCGCGCTGGGGCATCGGAGTTTTATCGCTGCGCTTGACGGGCATCAGCCTGTACCGCTCTCGGATTGCCGGCATGCCGCCAGCGATTCTTCCTTGACGTACATCTTGCTGCGTTGCACCGCTTCGTCAAAGTCCACCTGATGCGCGTCAAAGAAAGGGCCGTCTACGCAGGCGAATTTCACTTCTCCGCCGATCGTAACGCGACACCCACCGCACATTCCAGTGCCGTCGATCATTAGCGGGTCCAAGGAGGCCTGGGTAGCGATGCCGGTGTCGCGCGTGGTGTCGGCCACCGCGCGCATCATCGGCATCGGGCCGATGGCCAGCACGTAATCGGGCCGCTCCGACTGGTCGCCGTCGATGAGTTGCTGGAGCCGTTCCGTTACCAGACCCTTGAACCCTGCGGAGCCGTCGTCGGTGCAAAGTTCGAGGTTGTCGCACACCTCGCGGAGCTCATCGACCAGTATCAACAGGTCTTTCTGTCGGGCGCCCACGATGGCCGTGGTTCGGTCGCCCTGTTCCTTGCGCTCACGCATCAGGCACAGCAACGCGGCTGCGCCGTAGCCCCCGCCGACGCCGATAATGTGTCCACCCGGTTCGAGCTGCGGTGCTTCGCCGAGCGGTCCCACGATGTCCAGAATCTCGTCACCCTCTTCCAACGCTCCCAAGCACCGCGTCGTGACGCCAACCTCTTGGACCACAATGGTTACCAGCCCGCGGTCGCGGTCGTAGTCGGTGATTGTCAACGGAATGCGTTCTCCCCGCTCGCGTACCCGAACGATCACAAATTGTCCTGCCTTGGCAGAGTCCGCAATCAGTGGCGCGCGCACGCGAAACAACTTGGTGATCGGCGTCAAGGGGCGTTTTTCTTGGATAACGGCCATGGTTCAAAGCTCCGGGTGTTCGTGCATGGCCTTGAGACGCCGCCAGCGTCGATCGACCTCGGATTCAACGGCCGCCAGGTTTTCGGCATTGTCAGGTGACATCAGGTGCTTGGTTTTACCCATCATCGACAGCCAATCGCTGACTTTTCGGCGGCGGCCCAGCAAATCCGGATCGTAGTTGATTACCGTCTGTCCCTTCTCCACCTCATAGACGGGGAAGAAACATGAATCGACAGCGGTCTGCAGCACCGATTGCGATGCATCGTCGGTGGTGCGCCAGTTGAGCGGGCAAAACGACAGCACCTTTCCATACACCAGGCCTTCGCGTTTCGCATACCACTGGGCCTTGGCGGCCTTGCGCATGAGATCCTCCGGATAACCCTCGCTTGCCGTGAACACATAGGGTAAATGGCAGGACGCAAAGATCTGGGCAGTGTCCTTATGATGAAACACCTTGCCCGCGCGCTTGCGTCCGACCTCGCTGGTCGAGGTGCGATGACCCAGCGGCGTGGCATAGGAAAGCTGGGCGCCGGTATTCATATACCCTTGGTTATCGTACTCCAGGATGATCATATTGTGATTGCGGTGGGCGGCCCCCAGGGCTGGACCGATGCCGATGTCCATACCCCCGTCCCCGGTGACCATCATGAACGTAATATCCGGGGAGTCGGGCAGCTCACCCCGGCGCAGCAGTTCATGATATACCTCCACGAGACCCGCGAGCGTGGCCGCGCCGTTCTGGAACAGATTGTGGATGTAGGTGATGCGGTGGGCGGTGTTGGGGTAGCCTGTGGTCACCACCATGGCGCATCCGGTCTGGAACAGCACGACCAGGTCTCCTTCGAGAACGCTGTAGACCTGGTGCAATACCGGAAACACGCCGCATCCGGGGCACGCCCCATGGCCGGGTGCGATGCGCCCCGGCATGGCGGTGGTCGCCCACAGCGGTTCGAGCTCGACCTCGAGACGCCCGGTGTCGGGATTCTCTCGCACCCGGCCCATGCCGCGGGAGACCTCTGAAGTCTCGATGGCGGGAAGGCCGCTGGGGGGGTTCTTATCGGGGTCGCCGGCGAAAGTGCCATGGTACGCGAACGGCACCGCGGCCGTTTGCGACGTCGCGGTCTCCAGGGCTTGCTCGAAAAACTGCTCAGCATCGGTATCGTCAAAATCTCTTCCGCCAAGACCATAAATCCGGCTCAGCACCAAGGTACGATTGCGCGCGTCTTGTTGCAGCGCGGCGCGCACCTCCAGAGAGAGGTTGCCGCCGTCGGCGCCGTATGAGTCTGCCCGGTCACCGATGACTATAGCCCGCACACTCGCCAGCGCGTTGCGAAACGCCTCGGCCGGAAACGGGCGCAAGACGTTTGGCGACAGCACGCCCACCTTTTGGCCGTTATCCCTAAGGCGGTCCGCGACTTCTTTTGCGGTCTCGGCGGCGGAGTTCAGAAGAACAACGGCGACATCGGCATCATCCATTCGATATGCGTCCATGACGGGATAGGGGCGTCCGGTGAGCGCGTGTAACTCCTCTAGCACCTGTGGAATCACTCGCCGCGCGGCCTCCATCGCCAGCGACAGCTGTTTCTTATTGTTGATGAGATCGGGATCGTTCATATAGGGTCCGAAGGTCACCGGGTGCCGCGGGTCTAGCGCGGTGTACGGCGCGTCGGGTTTGCCGAGGAAATCGCGCTGCACTGTTTCCGCATCGTCGAAACACTCCAGTCGCCGCTTCTGATGACTGGTGAAAAACCCGTCATAGGCGACCAGCACCGGCAGGCGTACGTCGGCGTGCTCGCCGATCTTTACCGCGGCGAAGTTCAGGTCATACACCGCTTGCGGGTCTCTCGCCAGCAGGATGATCCAGCCGGTGTTCAAGGCAAAGTAAATGTCGGAGTGATCACAGCGAATATCGAGTGGACCGGAAACGGCGCGGGTGGCGATGTTGAGCACCATCGGCATGCGGGTTCCGGCCTGGACCGGAAGTTGCTCGAGCGCATACAACAATCCTTGGGACGAAGTCGCGTTCAGCACGCGGCCGCCACCGATTGCGGCGCCATAACAGATGCCCGCCGCGCCGTGCTCGCCGTCTCCCGGGACCATGACGATTTCATGGTCACCGTTCGCCTGCATCTTGGCCAGACTTTCGGCGACCTCAGTGGACGGCGTTATTGGGAAGTATCCCATTAGGTGAAACCCGATGTCTCGCGCGGCCGCCGCCGCCGCTTCGTTACCACTCAAAAAATCGACGCGCTGGGGCGCGGTTGCGCCGCGTCGTGGTCGGGTTGCGGATTGTTGTACAGCCGCCTGGATATTAGTTGCCACGAGTACCTCCGACGCGGTTGGTGAGCTCGGGATACAGCGGGACCTGCAGACGATCGGCCAATCCGGGCGTTTCTGCTTCACGCATCATGGCTTCGGTGGGGCAGGTCTCGATGCAGCGCAGGCATCCCTTGCAGTAGCGATAATCCACACCCAGCAAGCGGGCACTGGGCGCCTCTTCACCGGGTCCTTCGGCGGACCAGGTCAGCGAGAAATCCGGACACTCCAGGGCCGGTACTGTGCCCGCTCCTTCGGTAGACCACACCAGGCAAAAGTCTGGGCACACCAGGACGCACAAACCGCAGTGAATGCATTCCTCGGTATTGAAGACCGGCAACCAGCCGGTGCGCGAGGTGGTGAGGTCATTCCACACGGTATTCCCCGGCAGTGGCAGCACCCCGCCGATGGGCGCAGTTTGGTAGCCCCATACCGGGCTCGGGCGCATGACAGGAAGATCTTCGGTTCCTTGACCGACGCGATCGAGCACCTCGAACTCCTCGGCCCCCCGGGCAAACGCCCTTTCGTTGGCGGCAACGGCCTCAGAGTTGTGGTGAGAGAATCCCTCGCTCAAACCCGCGAGCACGGTGTCTGCGTCGAGAAATGGTAATGCTGCGGTGAGGGTCCCGAGCAGCACGGCGTTGGGCCGCGACCGCTCTTCCACCGAAATTTTTAGTGCGTCGACGCGGACGATTGTGGCACCGGCCGGCACGCGGGACAGTCCCTCGGGGAGTTCGCCCGCCGCCGCGTTACAGATTAGAGTACTCGCCGACTTCAGACCGGCCAGCGTGATCGGCTGTTCCAGCAGGGCGGTGTGAAATACGACGACAACGTCCGGCGAGTCAATGGGAGCGCTGGTACGGATGGGTTTATCCGCACCGCCGAGGCGGATGTACGACCGTACCACCGAGCCTTTCTTTTCCGAGCCATAGGAGGAGAAATGTGCGCCGTTAAGGTTCATGCGTAGCACCGCGGTACGCGCCAGGATCTGGCCGGCGGCATGGGCGCCCAGACCGCCGATGGATTCGAAGCGGATCTCGAAGAATCGGGAAGGATCGGGCAATGTGGTTTTACGGTTCATGCGCCTGCATACATCAGCTTATTTCCCAACTAGTATCTTAAGGAATTTTTTCGATCGCTGATTTGATTCTAGTCAAAACATAAGGAAATTCACTGGCAAATCGGCTGCCGTGCCAGCGATTTGCTAAATTCGGGGGCGATCAGATTGTGGACCGTGAGTGTATCGATGACGCCCTAACTTTGCTCCACGGCGGCACCCAGCGCGGTGGTGAATGCGTCATGATCCCCCATCGCACTTAGGCTTTCGGTATCGCAGATGGGACCTATCTGTCAGGTTCAGCGCTACGGGCGGGTGGGCACCGGTGATACCTCGGACGCGGCCATCATCGGTGCCGGTTCGCCCCAGTAAGCCCGAAGAGTTGGTGTCGAAAAACGGGCTGTGACCGACATCTTGTAACGGGGTCGGGGCCTGATAGTAATAACCCTGGGCCAGTTCGATAGCGAGTGCGCGCACCAAGTCATGGGTGTTCTCATCCTCCACACGCTCGGCGATGGTCCTGACTCCCAACGCCTGTGCTACCTGATGGATATGCTCAACGATCAGCCGGTCACGCCGATTGTCAGCGATATGTTGCACGAAGCTGCCTTCGATCTTAACGAAATCGACCTGGAAATATTTGAGGTACAGAAACGAATTGAAGCCGCTGCCGAAGTCGTCGAGGGCGAACAGGATACCCTCTTCTCTGAGTTCACGTATCAGGCCGGATAGTTTCGATAGCTGGCGGAGCGCCTCCCGTTCGGTGATCTCGATCACGACTTCTCCGGGCGGTGTATGCTGGGCCTGCAATAGTGCCGGTAGAGTCTCCATGAATGCGTGGTTCTCGATGGTTGTCGCTGATAGATTGACGAACAGCTTGACACCCTCCAGCGATGGAATGCGGCGCTTGTGATCGAGCGCCTGCTCCAGCACGAATCGGTCCAGGTCTTCGATGTGGCCATGACGTTCGAGGTCGGGTACGAAATGGTCGGCGCTTAACAGGCGCTTACCGTCCTGGATGCGCGTTAACACCTCGCATGCGAACATGCGGTTGGCGCGAACGTTGACGATCGGTTGCGCATAAAGTATCACGCGCTCGTCAGCAATCGCCTTGCGCAACCACACGTCGCGTCCGTGGATCCGGGCCGCATCTTCCACCTCGTTGCTACCAACAGTAACCGCCCGATTTCGGCCCAGGGCCTTGGCCTTGGTGATGGCCACATCGCCGGCAATCGACAGGCTCTCGCTGCTGCGCCCGTGCGTAGGGTACGAGACCACACCCATGCTGGCGGTCACGCGCAGCGGCCCTTTGGTGGTCTGAAACTCCATTCCCGCGATGGCACGGCATAGGGCATCGGCCATGACTTGTCCCTGTTGCAGCGCGGTGCCGGGGAGGATGACGCCAAATTCGTCCTCGCCGACGCGGGCGACGATGTCTTGGCTCCGCACTCCGTCGCGCAGCGCATGAGCGACGTCCTTGAGGACCAGGTCCCCCATCGGATGACCATGGACATCATTGATATAGCCAAAATGATCGAGGTCGAAGACCAACATAGAGAACGGTGTGCCATCCCGGCCCGCGAATTGAATTTGGGCGTTGATGTTCTGCTCGAATCGCCAGCGGTTGTTGAGCTTGGTCAGCGGGTCGTTGCTGCTGAGCTCTTCGAGCTGGCGATTGTAGTCCTCGATTGCTTCGAGCAGGTGATTGAACGAGTGCGACAACCCGCTGATTTCCCGTACCTGGCTCTGGTGTGCTACGCGCCGGCTCAAGTCGGAATCATCGATGATTTCCCTCATCACCCCGGCCATCGCACTCAGCGGCCGGACCACGAAGTGGCGCAGGTTAACGTGCACCGCAAACAATAAAATCCCCAGGAACAACACACTAAATCCAATCATGAGCTGCAGCATCGGATCGAGCGGTACCGTAAGGTGATCGACAGGATGAATGATGTCGATCACACCGTTGATGTCGCCGAGTTGGGCGGACTGATGACACGAAAGACAGGGCAGTTCGACTTTGACCGGGTAAACATAGCGAATCCTCTCCTCACTGATGGAGAGACCGATGCTGCCCTGCTCAAAAGCCTGGATTACCATCGGATCCGCCCGCTGGACGCGGTCGTCGTCACGGCTGCCAAATTGACGAACAATCGGGTCGCCGCGTATCACGCGGATGATATGATCTTGTTTGTTCTTCCGCAGTTCGTTGATCGCGTTGTCGATGTCCTCGCGATCACCGCCTTGACGCATGACCAGATACAGGTTCCCGAACGCCAGGTCCGCGAATTCGCGTGCGTGCGCCGCGGCCAGATCTTCCACCGCGGCACGTTTCAACCAAAACGACGCGGTCAACAACAACGCCACGGTTACCAATGCCGACACCGAAAACAACACCAGCACTAATCTAGTGAGGCTAAGCGGTGATCGGGGGGCGTGATTACTATCTTCCATAAGCACCGATTCTGTATGTGACGGTGCCGCGCTCTATTGGGAAAGCCGCATCCAGGTTCGATACCTGAATCCCCGCGTGCCCGGTGCCGATCACCTCGATTGGCATGTGTATAGACCTCGCAACGTCAACTACCAACAGCCGTTTCAGCATACATAGAAAAAGAAATTCCAGAGTACGTTTATTGCCAACAACTCGATCAGGTGTGTGTGCTACGGTAGGGATAGTTATGCCGCCAAGACGACACAATCCCGTCCCGCTTTCTTGGCCCGATACAGCGACTCGTCCACCCGCCGCAGCAAGCCCGCGACGGTCTCCCCCGGTTTGAGCCGCGCAACGCCCACGCTGGTGGTAAAGCGGACTTTGTCTCCGTCGGGGTTGGTGACCTCGGTATCGGTGCACGCGGTGCGGATTTGCTCGGCAAGCAGTTCGGCATCCGCGGTGTTGGTGCGCGGCAGTACCGCCAGGAACTCTTCACCGCCATAGCGGCCAACGAGATCGGACTGCCGCAGTGCCCGCTCCAATATCCGGGCGAAGGTCTCCAGCACCGTATCCCCGGTCAGATGCCCATGGTCATCATTGATGCGCTTGAACTTGTCCAGGTCGAACAGCAATACGCACAGCGTGTGTCCGTTGCGCTGGGTATGGTCTAGCTCCAGTCGCGTTCTTTCCATCAGCGCGCCGCGGTTGAACAACCCGGTCAACGGATCACGGGTCGCTTGACGGTATAGCCGCAGCAGCATCTGTAATTCCGACATCGATGCCCACAGCGCCAGACACGTCAACAACAACAGCAAGATCAGGTTACCCACGAACGCCAGTGACAACAAACTGGCGAAGTGTCCCTCGACCACGAACAGGGTCACAAACGCGGGCACCGCCAACGCTAAACCCTCCAACAGCGGTAACGAAAAGACACCCAGCTGCGCGACGGTCACGAACGGGAAGAAGGCATAGACCATGAGCGCACCTGAGGCGCCGCCGTCTTCGAGTACGAAGCGTGAAGCGATGTAGAAAAAGCACGGCAGGGTCACCAGGAAGGCCAATTTCAAACGCGCCCGCGGCAGATCATGCTGCTTGACGCCGAGAAATGCCAGGCCCAGGTAAAGCACGGCGCAAAGGGTGCGCAATACGGCGAGCCGGATCACCGTGCCGCGATCGGGGATGGTGAAATAATCGACGCCAATCCACAGGAAGATCATCGCCGCAAATACCAGCGCCAGGATCCGGATGCGTTCCTGGATGAAATTCGCCCGCGTACCTAGAAAATCAGCGGTACGGTGCCGATTGTTTATCAAGTCCAACATCTTCAACGCTAGCGTCCGCCATATGAATTTCGGAGCCCTGGGAGATGATCCATCGGCGTGGGACGGAACCGCTCCGGCTCTTGTCTTTTCCACGTGGATCGTGGATTCCTGCACTGATGATCTACCTTTTCCCACAACTATTGTTCACCCACCCGCACCCCGGGCGGTTACACCGACAAAGAAATTCGTCCAACCTAATGAAAAGTATAGATGATCTCCGATCACAGTCACCTTTCCAGTAGCGGTACAACGTAACGGGCAGCTTTGAGGTCCGCGGGCCAAGATAGCCATAAAATTTCCTCATCCCAGGGGTTTCGGCAATGCGTGGGCGGGTGTAAATTAGCTAGGCGGCGAGAATGACCCGGTCTCGACCCGCCTCTTTGGCCTGGTAAAGCGACTCATCCACCCGCAGTAGTAACTCCTCGGCGGTCTCGTCCTGTCTGAGCCGCGCAATACCGGCGCTGGTGGTGAAATGGAGTTGACCGCCATCGCGGGTGGCGACCGGCGTTTCGGCGCATGTCGTGCGGATTCGCTCGGCGAGTTGTTCGGCACCCGCGGTATCGGTGCGCGGCAGCACCGCGAGGAATTCTTCGCCGCCGTAGCGTCCGGTGAGATCGGAGTGTCGTAACACCTGTTCCAGTATCTGGGCAAAGGTCTTGAGCACCGCATCTCCGGTCAGATGCCCATAATCGTCATTGATGCGTTTGAACTTGTCCAGGTCGAAAAGTAATACACACAGCTCGTGCCTATTCTGTTGGGCGCGCTCTACTTCCAGTTGCATTCTTTCCATGAACGCGCCACGGTTGAACAACCCGGTGAGCGGATCGCGGGTTGCTTGACGGTACAACCGCAGCAGCATCTGCAACTCCGACATTGATGCCCATAGCGCCAGACATGCCAGCAGCACCAGCAGCGTTAGATCGCCGAGGAACGACAGCGATAGCAGACTGGCAAAATGGGCCTCAACCACGACCAGGGTTACAAACGCCGGCGCCGCCAACGCCAACCCCTCCAACAACGGCAATGGAAAGATGGCGAGCTGGACAACGACCACGAACGGAAAAAAGGTATACAACATGAGCGCGCCCAAGGCACCGGCGTCTTCGAGCAAGAAGCGCGAAGCGATGTAGAATAAGCACGGCAGGATGACCAGCGAGGCTAATTTCAGGCGTGCCCGCGGCAGGTTATGTGGCTTGTTACCGTAATAGGCCAGGCCCAGATAAAGCACCGCGCACAGGATACGCAGCACCGCGAGCCGGATGACCGTCTCTTTGTTCTGGATAATAAAGTAGTCGAGCGTGGTCCAAAGTAACACGACGGCGGCAAACACCAGCGCCAGCACTCGGATACGGTCCTGAATGAAATTAGCCCGTGTGCCGAGAAAATCCCGTGTACGCTTGCGGTTGCTTGTCAGATCCAGCATTGATAGCGCCAGCGGCCGCCAGGGATACTGTCTTGCCGCAGAAACAGACTGGGTCGATTGATCGTTCGTCTGTGTCACATTGGTAGCGAGATCTTGCACGGTTGGTGCTCCTCTATATAGCTTCGATCCCACAATGCCCGCTTGTCCTCTCACTCAATCGGGGCGCGTAGAGAACTGCGCTCCTCGATCCAGCATAGACGACGTTACCCAGTTATTCCTGTTTTCCCTCCAGTATTATTGAGCGATAGCGAACAGATCCTCGTAATCAGTGTCGGTGTCGTAGGGGTAATGGTCATGGATCGCTGCGAAATCATCGACGTGGTCAACAAAGACATCCACTACCGCAGGGTCGAAGTGTCTTCCCCGTTGTTCCGTTATCCACTCGACGGCCCGCTGTAACTCCCAAGGCTCCTTATAGACGCGGGGCGAGATGAGCGCATCGAAGACATCGGCGAGGGCGACGATGCGCGCGTAAACATGAATTTCCTCCCCCCTGAGACCCTGAGGATATCCGCTGCCATCCCATTTTTCATGGTGTTGCAGGGCGATGATCGCCGCTGCCCTGAGGATGTCCCGCGTCGAGTGCTTGAGCATCGCATAGCCGATACGCGCGTGATTTTGCACGATCTTGAATTCTTCATCGGTGAGCTTGCCGGGCTTTAAATTGATTTCGTCAGGAATCCCCAGCTTGCCAATGTCGTGCAACGGGGAGGCCGCGGTGATCATATCGACGTCCTCATCGGAAAGCTCCAACTCTCTCGCCAGCAGTTGACAGAACAGGGTCACGCGCTTGGTGTGGTTGTGTGTTTCCTTGGAGCGCTGTTCCTCGATCACGCCCATGGCGTAGACGGTCTCACGCAAGGTGCCCTCTATTTCGTCATTGAGCGCCATCAAATCCTTATTTTTCTTTCGCAGCAAGTCACGATGCGCGATGACCTTGGAGTTGAACAGATTGATCTCGTTGGCGACATGGGTGATCTCCTTGGTCGTAAAAATTTCAGGATTCACCGGGCTATGTTGTCGGTAAGCGATTTTTGCCCGCTCAATGAGGGTATGCAAAGGAGACTGGACATGCCGACGAATAGTATGGGAGGTGTTCACGGCGATTAATATCAAAAAGATGACCGAGGTCGCGGCAAGTCCTGCCAACACCACTAGTGAGCGCCGCTGGTAATCCGACACGTCTAATTCGATGTCCACGGCGCCAAGCACGGTGCCTGCTGGTACCTGATGGCAACCGAGGCAGTTTAACTTGCCCTCGCTGGTGGCAATGTAGGGGATTGTGGCGCGCACCGTCGGGCGAAGGGTGTATTCATCGAGGATGAAAACCGGTTGTTTGGTTTCAAATACCTGTTTGGTGACAGAGTCGAATTCTCTCTCCAGCGCCTTGCCGCTACCGAATTGCCCGATGATCGGCTCACTGCGGATTACGTGCAGCGAATTGACATTATGCAGGCGCATGATCTCCTCGAGATAGTAGTCGCGCTTGTCCATAATACCGGCCTTCATATGTGCGGTGAGTCCTGATTTGACGAGCTCGGCATGGGCAAGAGCCTGGTTCCTCATTGCCTGCTTGGCAAGTCCACGAAAGTTCACTCCGGTTATGAACACCGTGATGATCGCTAATACGGACAGAAATGTGATCAAGTTGCGGACGGTAATCTTCTGAATACTGGGTTTCATTATGATTAGTCCTGACTCCCACGAATTAACGGTACTTCTTCAGTATCTAATGACAGTATAGGATACGCATACAAAGCATGTGGGCTAAGTTACTGGCTAAAGATTCGCCTGCGCCATATGGTGCGTTTTACGCACGGCTGAAATCCGGATAAGGAATAACATCTTGGTCGTTGCAAGAGGCCGAACCCTTTCGCGGTAGACAATATTGTGTGTCTTTAACTGACCCGGTTGACACGGGTCATGGCAGCATGACGGTGAGAGTATTCACATAGACCTATGGCGCGTAGTCTAGACATACCGGTTACGACACTGCATTCAATGTGCGAAGGCCTTGCTAGTCGAACACCAAATACGATTAATCCAGTCGCTGGGACTCTTATATACGCTTGTAACGCTTCGCCTTGGGGGAGATCCCCGGACCCGAAGTGCATGTATCAATCCAAGGTCTACGACGTCGGGTTATGAGGATGAATGAAATACGATATCGGGCAGGGCTGATTGGCGGCATGCTTCTCATGACTGTCCTGGTTTTGTCGACGCACGCGGAATTGCCAGACCGCCTGGTCCTGCGTTCTTGGATTGAAGATATGAAGACCTCTGAGCGCGGCCCGTTCCAACACATTCGTTGGTTTTGCAAGGATGGGGCGGTGTTGCCTCCCACGCCATATGGCTGCGCGGACCATGGTGGTGGTTCCCAACACGGCGAGTGGACAGGCCGCGTTAAGCAGCTACGCGCCGCCGGCTATGCGGTCGCCAGTATTCTCGCCGATTTGGATATCAGTGCGCTTATTAGCGACAAAAATCATCCCGACATCCTCAATCAAATGATGATTGAGCAGTTCCTGATCGCCTCTGACAACGGGTGGATTTATCGCCAAGCGCGATACTACCGCGGTGCGCTGCAGGAGGAGGGTGAGCGCGAGGGCGCTCGCCGGCTGTTGCTCACGTTGGCGCAAGACCCATCCTGGCTGCAGCGTCGCTACCTGCCGTTTCGCACCGCCGTGCGGATGCTCAGTCACGGTGAGGAGACGAAATCAATTGCCGAAGTTCGTCAGCTTGCAGGGTCGCTGGCGGACAGAGACGCAGGTTTCAAATTGTTACGTAACAAGATTCATATCAGACCCGACTACAGTGATGCGGCAGCGGTGCGCGAATATATGTCGCGACGCAAAGACTCGAATCTGTTCACAGAGTACCAGCGCCTTGCCGACCTCATCGAATCGGTGTACGCGGGCCCCTCGGCCGCACAACTGCTAGACCGCTTGGCGCAGAGCCCCGATGCAAGCCGCAACCTTGCTGGCTTGTTTCGACGCGGCGCCACGGCGCTCACGATGAAGTCGACCCCTGAACAACGCTTCAGCACCACCGCTGAATTGTTATCCGAATTTAGGTCAGCGGCTGCCGGCGCGACGGACGCGCGGCTGCGTTTGGCGATTGTCGGCGCCAGTCACGCCTTAGAGAACGATCACTTCGTCGCCGCGACCGCGCTGCGCGATGAGATGGCAGGCGTAACCCGCGTCCGGCAGCTTGACTGGCTGACAGCCAGTATCAAGGCGGCCTATGGGGTAGGGCTGTTGAGCGCCAGGCAGCGCGACGCGTTGATCGCAGCCCTCAGCCAACTCCGCGGCAAGACCAGCGCCGATGTCGGGTCATATAAGCACACCCTCGACTATCTCGCGCTGGTGCCCGCGTGGAGCAGCCGGTGGCAACGGTTTTATTTTCAGGAATCAGTTGACAAGTTCATCACCATTGAATCGCGTGCGAAGTTGTTCCTGCAGGATCAACTGCGTGCGAGTCCGCTGTTTTTTTTCAGTCACGTGCTCGACGGCTTGCTCCAAGACGCCAATCGGCTAGCCGGCGTGCGCCATGAATTGTTCGGTGAGCACATCGGCGCTGGTATGCGCAGTCTCAATCCGGGTCTGGCGATTGGTCGACTGATATCCTCGGCTCCCGAACCAGGAGGTTCCTTTGACCGCGATGGCATCTACGTTTTACCGGAAACGGTGTTCGACCTGCCGCCGGTGGCCGGTTTGCTCACGGCGGGCGAGGGCAATCCTTTATCTCATGTACAGCTCCTGGCGCGCAATCTTGGTATTCCCAATGTGGTGGTGGACGAATCGCTGATCCCGCGGTTGCGTCAATGGGACGGCCGGCCGGTGGTTCTGGCGGTGTCCTTGCAAGGTTCGGTTCGACTTACCGACGCGGCTACCGTGCTCCAGAGTGTGTTCAGAAAGGATCAAGGTGGTTCCGAGGAACTCATTCGCCCTGATGTGAACAAACTCGACCTGGATCGCAACGGCCTCATACCGTTGAGTTCTCTAAGAGCCGATGACTCAGGTCGCAGCGTCGGACCGAAGGCGGCCAGGCTTGGAGAATTGCATCGCCACTTCCCCGAGGCCGTCGCCGACGGGTTGGCAATCCCGTTCGGTGTATTTAACGAGTTACTCAGCCAGCGTTACCGCGACAGCGGTCTTTCGGTGTTCCAATGGATGGTACAGCAATACCGGTCGATGGATACGTTGCCGAGGGATTCTCAGGCACATGCCAATGCGGTCGAGAACCTCAGGCATCAATTACACCGGTGGATTGAGAACGCCGATCCGGGCGCTGAGTTCCGCGCACGTCTGCGCGCGGCGATGGAGGAGGTGTTTGGCAAGGAGGGTACCTATGGTGTGTTCGTACGCAGCGACACCAACGTCGAAGACCTGCCAGGGTTCAGCGGTGCCGGCTTGAATCTCACAGTGGCCAATGTGGTCGGATTTGACAATGTGCTTAAAGCGGTTTCACAGGTGTGGGCATCGCCGTTTACCAAGCGCGCATTTGCGTGGCGGCAATCACGCATGGTCCGACCGGAACATGTCTATCCGGCAGTGCTGTTGTTGCGCAGTATCCCAGTGGACAAATCGGGTGTATTAGTGACTCAGGATATCGACACTGGTGATTCGAGCTGGTTTTCGGTTGCTGTGAACGAAGGTGTGGGCGGCGCGGTGGATGGACAGGCGGCTGAGTCATTACGCATTCATCTCCACAGCGGCGCAGTAAAACTCTTGGCTCAGGCGGCGGCGACTGTCAAGCGGGTCATCAACCCCAAGGGTGGTATTGATAACATGCCGGTGAGCGATACCGATCATGTGCTCGCGAGCGAGGAGATTGCCGAACTGATCGATTTTGTCAACGGCCTGCCACAGCGGTTTCCCATGGCTGTGGATGCGGACGGTAACCCGGCGCCGGCCGATGTTGAATTCGGTTTTCGTGAAAATAAGTTGGCGCTGTTTCAGATCCGGCCTTTTCTCGAAAGCAAGCGGGTCCAAACCAACAACTACTTGCGATCGCTGGATAGTACTCTGCGGCGATTGGATCAGGTTATAGTGCGGCTGGACCGTATTCCTGGGAAGTAATCGTGATGCGTTTTTTCACACTGACCATATTTACGTGGGCATTGTGGCCGGTTGTCGCGGCCGCTTACCCGATCTATGACAGCGAGTCCACGGGCATACGGCGCTTAGAGCACGCACGCCTGGCACATGAGGGTAAGGTAGCGGGAGGTCGACGCCTGCCGGGCGAACTGTTGACGCTGGAACAGGTGGACCTGAGATTACTGCATCGCCGCGACATCGAGATACCGGAACCGGATCCGGCGTTCACAGCCCAGGTATTGAACCTGCTCGGAGCGGAAGCCGATCGCTATGGAATCGCGGTGCTCGATCTTTCTAATATCGATCAACCCCGGTATGCACAGCACCATAGCGAGACCATTCATAATCCCGGCAGCGTTGGCAAGATTGTTGTCGCTGCCGCGTTGTTTCAGGCATTGGCAGATGCTTATCCCAAAGACCTGGAATCGCGTCGCAAAGTACTCCGAGATACCTGGGTAACCGCGGATGATTTCATTGTTCACGACAGCCACAAGGTGAGCCTCTGGGACCCACCGACCCGGCAGCTGGCCCGTCGGCCAATCCGAATCGGTGACCGGGCGTCGCTGTGGGAGTTTACCGACTGGATGCTGTCGGCCAGCTCCAACGCGGCTGCCAGCACGGTGATCAAACAGGCGATGCTGCTGGTTCGTTTCGGACGCGACTACCCGGTAGAAAATGCAACCGCCGTCGGATTTTTCGACAAAACTCCGCGCGCGGAACTGGGCGAGGTGCTGGTGCAGACGTTGCACAGCCCGCTGCAACGCAGTGGTATCGACGTTAACCGTCTTCGCCAAGGCAGCTTCTTCACCGCCACTGGTAAACGTAAGGTCCCGGGTACCAGCAGTCATACCACGAGCCGTGCATTGATGACCTACCTATTACGACTGGAGCAAGGCCGGATTGTGGATGAATTCTCGAGCCGGGAGATCAAACGCCTGTTGTATATGACTGAGCGGCGTATTCGTTACGCGTCCTCC
>CAMYNX010000069.1 GCA_947259875.1 uncultured Gammaproteobacteria bacterium
CAACGAACGGGAATGCGATGCCGGCGAAGTTGCTGCCGCCGCCGGTACAACCGATGATCATGTCCGGATAATCGTCGGCGATTTCAAATTGTCGTAATGCCTCCTGTCCGATTATGGTCTGATGCAGGAGCACATGATTCAAAACACTGCCAAGAGAGTATTTGGTGTCTTCGCGTTGCGCCGCCATCTCGACGGCCTCACTGATCGCGATGCCCAGGCTCCCGGTACTGTCGGGATTTTGTTCAAGTATGGCGCGGCCGGATTCGGTGCGATTGCTGGGGCTTGCGATACACGTCGCGCCAAAGGTTTCCATGAACGCCCTGCGGTATGGTTTTTGGTCATAGGAGACCCTTACCATGTAGACCTCGATTTCGAGACCAAAAAACGCCCCCGCCAACGCCAATGCGGAACCCCATTGGCCTGCCCCGGTCTCAGTGGTAATGCGCTTTACCCCTTGTTCTTTGTTATAGAACGCCTGCGCAATGGCGGTATTGGGTTTGTGGCTACCGGCGGGGCTTACGCCCTCGTACTTGTAGTAGATGCGTGCTGGCGTGTCCAGCGCCCGCTCTAAACGGCGCGCCCGGTGCAGCGGCGATGGCCGCCATTGTCGTAGCACGTCGCGAACTGGGTCGGGAATCTCGATCTCGCGCTCCTGGCTGACTTCCTGCTGTATTACCGCCATCGGAAATAATGGCGCGAGATCATCCGGCGTGATCGGCTGTCCGGTACCGGGATGTAACACCGGAGGAGGCGGCTCCGGTAGATCCGCAGTGATGTTGTACCAGAATTTGGGAATATCGTTTTCGTTCAATAAGTACTTGATGGAGTCGGCCATATCGCTGCTACCTTTGGTGATTGCCGCTATGTATAACAAACCCAAGCCATGGTTGCCAGCAGATCATTCCCGGGCCGGGATAGTCCCGCCCCTCATTGTGGCCAAGTAAGCTAGAGAGTCGTTATGTCGCCATTCCCGGGAAGAGACGCTGGGTGTCTGTGTCGTGTGCGGACACGAATAGGGGCGGGGTGCCTGGTGAGAAATGCGGACTAAAGCAAGGTTGAAAGTTGCGGTGGGTACATCAACTAGTGACACCTGTTGCGCGAATGATGTAGTAGCGCGCGGTGCCGTTCGCTGCCGTGTCCGACCATCGCTGTGGTTTACGTGGTCTTGATATACACTGGTGGGCCCGTCGTGTTTCTGACAATCAACCGCACCTCCAGCTCGGTGCATTCGGGTATCGTCTTACCGTACCGAGTTGCGCGATTGCCGCTTGCACTTTGGCGCGGACACCGGCGCGTACGGTGCGTGGGGTGTTAAGGCACCGCGACACCGTCGCGGTGGAGACCTCTTCCCGGTCAGACCTATAATGACATCGGTGTGGCCTCGGTCGCGATGGGCGGCGGCGACATCTTGCCGGCGCTGGAAAAGGGTGTGATAGACGCTGCCGAGTGGTGCTGTCCGAAGCCCGACCTCGTATTCGGCTTCCATAAGGTGCTCAAGCACTACTACCTCCAGGGTCTACACCAGGTCGTGGTAAATGCCGATATCTACATCAATGGAGATGTGTGGAAGAAACTGACACCCAATCAGCAAAAAGCCATGCAGGTCGCGGCCGACGCCTCTCTGATCCGCTCGCTCAGTTACCGGATCTACGAGAACGGTAAGGCGCTGAAGGAACTCACGGAGCAACACGGCGTCATCCTGCACGACACGCCCGCAGACTACTTTACCGAGTACATGAACGCGGCCAGGGCGAGCTTGGAGAAGAACGCAGCAAAGAACGCGTTCTTTAAGAAGGTGTGGGATTCGCAAAAGGCGTTCGCTGAACTGAAATTGCGGTCCCGTTTTGGGCCGGTGCGCAGACATCGAACGCCAACCTTGGCAATGCCTTCGCCAAGCGCAAAAAGTAATAAGTTGGGGTTAATAACTTAAGACTTAACTTAGAATCAGGCGGGCCTTGAGGCCCGCTTTATTCTTTGCACGTTCGAGGTTCCAGATATGGCCGAGATTCCTGAAGATCTCGAGGTTGCCGACGAACTCATCGCCGAGCGCCGCTCGGGCACACCCGGACAATTGCCCGATGATATGCCGCGCTGGATGGCGGGCGCGATCACCTGGATAGACTGGTTCAGTCTGTGGGTGGGCCGCATCGTATGCTGGCTGACCGTACCGTTATTCGTCGCGATGGTATACGAGGTCGTGGCACGCTATGCATTCGTCGCACCGACCATGTGGGCCTACGACATCAGCCGCATGCTGTATGGGGCGCTGTTCATGCTCGGCGCCGGCTACGCCCTGTCCAAGGGTGTACATATTCGAGCGGACTTTCTGTATCGAAATTGGTCACCGAGAACCCAAGGGATTGTAGATTCGGGTCTCTATCTGGTCTTCTATTTTCCTGGCCTCTTCGTGTTTTTATGGATGGCGACGGATTTCGCCTATCTATCGTGGTTCCGTGGTGAGCGGGGCATGGATACCGCTTGGATGCCGCATATGGGCCCAATCAAGACCGTGCTGCCGATTGGGATTGTCCTGCTGCTCATACAGGGTGTCTCCGAGACGCTGAAGAGCATCTATGCCGCGACCAGGGGAAGGTGGCCATGAGCAACGAAGTCCTGGGCTTGGTTCTGATCGGCGTCATGCTGTTCGCGATCTTCATCGGTTTCCCGATCTCTTTTACGCTGATCTTTCTGGGGTTTGTGTTCGGCTATCTGGGTTTCGGAGAGCTGGTTTTTTATCTGATGACGTTTCAATTTTCCAACGTCATGCTGGAGCAGACCCTCGCGGCAGTGCCGTTGTTCATATTCATGGGCATCCTGATGGAGCAGGCAGGTCTCATGGAACGATTGTTCCAGGCGGTGCAGTTAATGCTGTCGCGCGTTCGCGGCGCGCTATATATAGCCGTGCTGTTCGTGTCGACAATCTTCGCAGCCGCGACCGGCATTGTCGGCGCCTCGGTAACCATCCTCGGTATCATGGCCGTCAAGACCATGAATAGAGCCGGGTACGATGTGAAACTCTCCGCCGGCACCATCACCGCCGGCGGCACCCTCGGGATCTTGATTCCACCGAGTATCATGCTCGTGGTCATGGGCCCGATCCTGGAAGTGCCGGTCACCGATCTGTTCGCCGCCGCGGTCATTCCGGGATTCATGCTGGCGATGCTCTACACCGGGTATGCCTTGCTTCGCTGTCACTTAAATCCCGATCTCGGTCCGGTGCTTCCGCTGGAGGACCGGGCGAAAAACATGGCCCATGTATGGTCCGAGTTCCTAAAAGGACTGGTCCCGCCGGCGGCCCTCGTGTTTGCGGCGCTGGGCAGCATCCTGTTCGGTTTCGCGACCCCCACCGAGGGCGCGGGTTGTGGCGCGGCGGGGGCCCTTCTATTGACGCTGGCCTATCGGCGCTTGACCTGGTCTGGGATGCAGGACGCCCTGGTCAAGACCCTCGAGATTTCGACGCTGATTCTGTTTCTGGTGGCGGTGTCGAATTTTTTCGGCGCGGTCTTCTCCCGCCTCGGTACGCCGACCATGCTGACCGAATACCTGCTGACCCTCGACCTGCCACCGATGGTGCTCCTGTTCATGATCTTGGGGCTGATCTTCTTGCTCGGGTGGCCGCTCGAGTGGGTGCCGATCGTGCTCATTATTATCCCCATACTGCTGCCACTCATTGACCAGCTTGGATTCGACCTCTTGTGGTTCGGCATCTTGGTTGCAGTGAATCTGCAGACCGCGTGGTTATCGCCGCCAGTGGCGCTATCGGCGTATTTTTTGAAAGGCGTGGTACCGGAATGGGATTTGAAACACATCTATGCGGGCATGATGCAGTTCATGGTGATACAACTCGTCGGCCTGCTATTGATTGTTTACTTTCCGCAAATAGCACTGTGGCTGCCGAGCGTCATGTACGGAGAGTGATTACCGAGAATCCCCGTGAACTGCGCATACGTCAAGAAAGCATCGAAGACTCCCGCGACCGGCGAGGATGACACCAGGCAATTCGTGGCGTCCATGCTTGCGGAGATCGAAGCCGGCGACAAGGACAAGGCCCGTGAATACGCGCCCACGTTGGACCACTGGGACGGCGACATCGTGCTCACCGATACACAAATCCTTGCGGCCGCGGACGGCCTTTCGCAACAAGTCAAGTACGATATCGAATTTGCGTACCAGCGAGTACGCACCTTTGCCGAGTAACAGCGTGAGACACTGATCGACTTTGAAGTCGAAATCTCGCCTGGCTTGTTTGCGGGCCAGAAACAAATTCCGATGCATGGGGCGGGCTGTTACATCCCCGGCGGACGCTACGGGTATCCGCCGACGTCAATGCAAACAGCCTGCCAACACATCATCAAAACAAAGTTCTCAGATAGCTGACTAAGTCTATGATCTGGTCGTCTTTTAATATGCCGCGAAACCCGGGCATTGCATTCTTGCCCGCGCTGATGCTCGCCAGTAATGTTGTATCCGATTGCATCAATGCCTCACCGCGGCTGAAGTCGGGAGCGTTCGGCATAAATGGCCTACCTTGTGTTCCGTGACAGCCTTCACAATGTGTCTGATAAAGCTGTTTGCCTGCGATGATATCTCCGCTGTGTACTGGGCTGGCCCACAATGCGATCATGAGGGTGCCAAATGAGCACCATCGGCCAAGGTCAGTGTTGTTGCTAGTAAAATTACCGTGTTTTTGCCTTCGCTGTGTTGCCATCTTATAAACTCCATTACTTTGCGAGTGTTTTGCCCAGGTCGTCATATTTCAAATTAAGGTTATCGACCGGCGGCGGTATCTGCCCAGCCTCGACATCACGCGCCCGCACTGGGTCCTTTGGAAGGCCGAGTTCGCCGTTTAGGTAAGCGGTGGCGAGCCGTTTTATCGACCATTGGTCCTGGTGAGCGACCCCGCGACGTAGCCAAAACACCGCTTTGTCGTGATCGATTGCAATGTCAAGTCTTCCATGCTCGAAAGCCGCCGCTAGCAGGCGGATCGCATCAGCATTGCCCTGTTGCGCGGCCCGTTGAAACCACCGCATGGCCTGTTCCAAATCTTTATCCACGCCTTCTCCACCTGCGTAAAGTTTACCCAATTTAAATTCTGCCTGTGCATTACCGCGGGCGGCGGCCTTTTGGTACCACTTGAATGCTTCCTCGTTTTGTTGGGCAATATCTAAGATTTGCGCTAACCGTACTTGGGCCGCGGCGTTTCCTTGCAAAGCCGCTTTTCGAAACCAGGACATTGCCGCGCGAATGTCGCCCTCGCGATAGGCTTGGTCGCCGAGGTTCAGGAACTCTTCAGCATCTGCGCGCACCGCAACGGATGTCACCAACAGGCACAACACCAGCAACAGCTGAGTCAGAGGCCGTGGTTGCCAGGACCACAGATACCGTGCAACTGAATTCATGTTGTTACTCCCTAGGCACGTTATGACAACGCCCGCACGCCAGCGTTGAGAATGCAACCTTATTGTGACACACGCCGCAAGACTCTCCGCCCAAAATGGCGCTCATGGTGGTTCGGTTTGCCCCTGCTTTGGAGACGAATATCTGATCGTGACAATTGCTGCACGCGAGCCATTCCGTGTGTGCCCGGTGAGGAAATCGGACATGAGGCATCAACTTGGTATTTTTCATCACGATGTCCCGGTCCAAGATCATCATTTGTGAATCGTTTGACAGCGACGTGCGTGGCTGTATCATGCCGCGGCGGAGGGTCGTGACCCAGTCTAATTCGTCGTGTCTGAGCAGGGGGAATCCCTTCAAGGCTTGGTTCGCCTTTTGCAGTGTGCCGTAACTCGGGTTGTTCCGGTCATAATAGATGTTTTGACTCGGCATGGCGGCCGCGCTTCGCACACCCGCCGGCGCTTGTTCCTGCCACCACGTTGCGGCGTCGGCGGCCGGTCTCGGCGCAGGGGGCGGAGGCTCCAAAGGGGTGGGTATGCGTTGCGTTTCGACGTCGGTCGCAGGCGGGGTCGGCGAAACCGCGACGCGTGGCTGGCACGCTACCCCCGCGAATACGCTTATCAATATTAACACCGCTTGCTCGAGTTTGTGTCGCCGGTGTTTCGACTTGACCAGCTTGGTTGTCAGACGCCCGGTTAGCATCGGCGATGCCTGATTCGTTCTGGTTGCAGAGCGGATGCTACCGGAACCACGACTGCGAGGCGTCTACTATTATTCATAATTCATGTAATGTCGTTGATTTGCCGGTTGGTGACAACTACTTCTGCTCGTTGTGCGGGCACACCCGGTGCGTCGTGTGGGCTACAGTCGTAAAGCCATGGGTGAGTACCCGGATATATACTGTGGATCGTCGTAGCCACAATCGCATCGACAAGTTGGTCAGCGATCGGTATTCGATTTGGCCCGGTTCATCGTCAATGGGTCGGCCGAGGCGGCAGAGGTCCAGACTGGTACGTTCACGGGGTAATGGTGCCAGTGGCGGGGTTACCGCGGTAACACGCGTCGCATATGATTTGTAAAAGTCAGCGGCCGGTTGCGGATACCGGCATCGGTGACTAAGCTTTTTCATCTTACGGTAGTCGACGCGCATGGACTTTCCGTATAGATTAATGCTGCCGTACTGAAATTGTCCAATTCAGTTGTTTGGTTCGATATGGGGAACGCAGGTGAACATTTCTTCCAAATACAAAATCTGGTTATTCACGGCGGTGATCATCGGCGGCTGTGCCACGGCGCCCGAGCCGGTGACGCTGGAACCTATGTTGTTCCCCCCGCCACCGGAGCCAGCTCGATTTGTATTCGAGCGTATCATCACCGGCAGCGCGGATCTGTTCCGGGACAACGCGAAGAAGCGGTGGCGGCGACTGCTGACCGGTGAGCGCGAACGGGGTATCGGCATGGAGAAACCGCATGATGTGAGTGTCTGCAAAGGCCGTATATTCGTCAGCGACTCCGTTAATCGCGTCGTCCAGGTTTACGATGTGCCCGGGCAAAAAAACTTCCCGATCGGCGTTACCGAACCCGGTGTGCTGGTCAAGCCGCTTGGACTGGCCACAGACTCCCAGTGCAATCTCTATGTGGCGGACTTTACCGCAAAGCGCGTCAACATCTACGACCAAGATGGCACGTTTATAAAGGCTATCGGAGGACTGGATTGGTTCGACCGTCTGTCCAATGTGGCCGTTGACGAGCAGCGACAACGTATATTTGCTGTAGACACAGGTGGTTCGAGAGGTCCAAACCATCGCATCAGGGTGTTCGATGCGGTATCCGGAGATCATCTTTACGATATCGGTAAGCGCGGCACGGGAAATGGACAGTTTAATATGCCGCGCGATCTGCAATTCGGCCCCGACGGGCTTTTGTACGTGGTTGACTCGGCAAACTTTCGCGTGCAGGTGTTACGCCCGGACGGCACGTTTGTCAGAAGTTTTGGTGCTTTGGGCCTGCAGCTCGGGCAATTCGCCCGTCCCAAGGGAATCGCCATCGACGCGGATGGTAATGTCTACGTCAGCGACGCGTCCTACGGGAACTTTCAAATCTTTAACCCCCAAGGCCAGTTATTGTTATTCATCGGCGGGCGATCGGCGACATTTGGCCGCGCCAACTACATGCTGCCGTTGGGTATCCATGTGGACGAGGATGGCCGCGTGTATATAGTGGATCAGTATTTCCGTAAGATCGATGTGTATCGTCCCGCCCGCCTGGCCGAGAACGAGGGATATCTGGGTGCCCGGAACACGTCGAATGCGTCTAAGTAATCTGATTCAGGTCAAAAAGTAGGTAGTCAAAAACGCTCACAAAACCCCAATTTAAATGTGACAAAGGCCGATTCCTAGACTAAATTTATAAGTACTAGGTGATAACAAGTCTTTAAGTTGTGGGGGTAGTAGAGCAGTGGCTAACCAGGTGTGGCGAAACACCGCGGATACCGTGGTGCCGTTTTGGCTTCGGGCATTTCCTGCCCTGGAGAGAATTCGCGATGTAGCATGGCAAGAGGTGAGCATGGCTGCGAAGACCATGCGGTTGCCGGCGCAATCATTGGTATTTCGTCAGGGTGACGAGTGTACACACTACCTTATGATGCTGGAGGGTTGCCTGCGGGTCTATCGCGTCTCGCGCAAGGGCCGTGAAATCGTATTGTACCGGGTGACCGATGGACAGACCTGTCCGGTGACCGCGGCCATGCTATTGAGCGGGCAGCGCTACCCAGCGGAGGCCGTTGCCGAACGGGATTCCCATCTTGTATTGCTGCCTGCGAAATACTTTCACTACGCGTTGGATCACTCCCAAGGATTTCGGCAGTTCATGAACCAACGGTATGCGGAACGTATCAGCGACTTGATCGTGCTTCTCGAAGAGGTTGCCTTTGGTCATGTCGACACGCGGTTGGCGCAATGGCTGTTGACCCATTGCGATAAAAACGAACCGATCGAGTCCTCCCACCGTGAGTTGGCCACCGAGCTTGGCACCGCGCGCGAGGTAGTGAGTCGGCAACTGAAGGAATTTGAGCGCTCTGGTTGGGTCAAGCTGGGCCGGCGAAGCATCGTGATCGCCGACCACACCGGTTTGACGCACCTGGCAATGCGGCGCCGTTGAGGTTTTGCGTCGCGGTTAAATATTGTCAACATGGCACCCGCGGACTGGTCCGGCCGCGTGCAAGTCCTTGTAAATCAGAGCGAATTCGGGCCCACTGGTCGGGCATGATGTGCGTCAAATCTACTCTGAAAATAGGTGGCAGGACAGCGCAGGGCCATCTATATTAATAACAAAGGCTAGTACAAGCCTTGGAATCTGCGGTAGGGTGTCATCCACTACTGAGATTTGTTTTTTAGACCGTTAGATAAGTTTTTTTGACCATGATCAATATTTAACTGTCCATTTCGTGGCTGGACGGTGATAAAATCACCGACGATTCTCGTTTCATGACCGTCACGGCGCTAGCTGGTCCGGTCACCGTTGTTATTAACATTGGGGTGTAATTAAAGAGGACTTAGTGATGAGAGCAATATTCAAGAAATCAATCGGCGCGTTTGGGACTGCCATCTTCGCAATGTTTGCCTTTAACAACGCTTCGGCGACGGTGGTGGGCAGCTTTCACGATTTATCGCCGTTCACGGGCAACACTACCGCTGTGTGTGTGTTCTGTCACACGCCCCACGGTGGCGTACCTGCGACCTCCGCGCAGATACCGTTGTGGAATAAGGTAATCACGCCGGCGGCTTACACAAGGTACTCTTCCTTGCTGCTACCAACGCTCGATGGTGCGGAAGCGCCAGTTGGTTCCGTTTCCGTCGCCTGCCTGTCCTGCCACGACGGCACACAAGCCATGGATGTGGTCGTCAATCTGCCGGGAAGCTACGGCTACAATGTGGCGGGTACCGAGATCGACGGGGGCGCCATCGGCGTGATGGGCGGCGCACCGGTGCGTAATCTGGGTACGGACTTGACCAACGACCATCCGATCAGTATCCAGTACGCCGGCGGCGGCTGCGATGAGTTTGATGCCGACGGTACCTGTCCGGGTCCGCTCGGGGATCCGGACTTTAATCTTCCGGAAAAGACCACCATCAACGGTGCTCCGGTGTGGTGGGTCGATACATCCATCGGCGTGGCAGGGGTGCGCGAGAAGACCGACCTGACGTTGTACGCACGGAATGACGTCGTCGGTTCAGGCGGTACGGTCGAGCCCACCGTAGAGTGCGGCAGCTGCCACGATCCGCACGACGGACAGAACACCGGTGGCCCAGGTTCGGTGCAGTTCCTGCGGATCTCCAACGCCGGTAGCGAAGTCTGCGTGACGTGTCATATCAAGTAATTCAGTGTGCGCGCTGATCACAACGTAAACGGAAAACAATAAGCGGGCCCGGGTGAGGACAACCTCGCCCGGGCTTTTTTTGGAACTTTGACCCGATGATCCGGTGGTGCACGAAGACGATCCAGCTACGCGTTACCCCGTTGTGGCGTGCGTGGGTAAGTCTCCTGGCGGGAATGGTGCTGCTGGGCTTGAATCCGCTGCATGCGCAACCGTCAACCAGCACTGCGGAGCCCGATGAAATCATTGCCCGTGTGGGCGACACCGACATTACCCAAGCTGAGTTGACCGCAGCGGTGTGGCGCACCAACCGCCAAACGTTCTATCACGGAAAACCGCCCCAGGGACAGGAACAGGTGTTCCGGCGTAAAGTTGCGCAGCAGCTTATCAACCGGATCCTGTTGCTGCAGGAGGCCCGGCGGCGCGGCATCGAACCGGACGCCGTAAAAGTCCAGGCGCGGCTCGACGCAATCGAGAAACGCTACCGGAACACCCCGGGCTGGGCGCAGCAAAGTGCCGAAGAGCTGGCGTCACTCACGACGTATCTGCAAGAGAACGACCAGTTGCGCCAACTGGAGCAACAGGTACGCAGGGTCGATGCGCCCAGCGGCGCGGAATTGCGCGATTTCTACCAGAACAATCTCGACAAATTCACCGAACCCGAGCGCGTACGGGTATCGATCATACTCATTAAGACCGCACCGTCAGCGCCGCCAGCGGCGTGGGAGGCGGCCACGCAACAGGCCCAGCAACTGGTGGTGCGCCTCAAGGGCGGCGCTGATTTTGCCGGACTTGCCCGCGAGCACTCCGCGCATGCGTCGGCGAAAAACGGTGGTAACATGGGGTACGTGCACCGAGGCATGCTCAATCCGGGCGTCGAGCAAGTGATCGATAAACTGTCTGCTGGTGATGTCACCGACCCGGTCCGTATCCTGGAGGGGGTTGCGATATTTCGTCTCGATGAGCGTGTGCCGGCAATCCGACAGCGTTTCGAAGATGTACAAGAACGGGCGAACCAACTATGGTTACGAAAACAAAGCGACGGCAGATGGCAAACGTTTCAGGAGAAACTTCGTGAGACCACGTTAATCAAACTGCTGGATCCGTCACTCGCTGGATAATTCGAATAACACAAATCAAAGAGTCGCATCGCACTAGATAATTCAATCTATACGAATTATATAAATTTATGAGTTGGCGTCCTCCTCGCGCGGCTTGAGTGGCGTCGAAGAGGGCTACGATGCAACTCCCATGGTCATCTCAAGGGCAGGTTGAATGATCATAGTTAACGAGTCGGAAGACCAGTCGTCCCTAGGTTTAAGGTGCGGTGACGAAGTGATCACCATGCGGGCGGCTGGATGTTCCGAATCACCGGTGATCTGCCGGCATGTCGCAACCACCCCATTTGGCGACGATGAACCCGCATTCAATGCGCGTGGCCGCGCGCTGCCAAGTCACTCCCGTACAGGGCGCCACGTTTTCCTCAGCCATGCCACCAGGCAACATAGACAGCGGCTGATCAAGGTGTGCATGGTGGCGCTGTTTGTCGTGCTGGTGCAAGTCAGGCCCATCAAAGCGGCGATTTGGCCGGTGCGCGTGTGGGGAGACCTCGGGTATACATATCGCCATGAGGACTCTGACAGACGCGAGCACGTTGGGCGGGTAAATGTACACGCGGCGACCTTTATATCCGAACCATGGATCGCTCAAGTCGAGGGACGCATCGGGCTGCAGGTGAGAGACACGGACGAACGAGAAATAGATTCATCCGGAGACTTAGTCGACGGCGAAGCCAGATTGCGTCTTTTCCCTCGCAGCCATTTTCCGACTGAACTGTATTTTCAACAGCTCGACAGCACCACGGAAACAGATCTGACGGGCCTGGATAGAGAACTCACGCGCTATGGTATCGTGCAGATGTACCGAACAGAGATCGGTCACCGGTTTCGGGCCAGGTACGAACACACTGACCAGACATTCGATGCCACGCGTAAGTCCGATTCGGACCTGCAGGTAGACCGGGATATCGCGGACTTGCTGGAGCTCGGCTACGATTATTCGTTAGACGGACATAACATTAAGGCGAGCACTAGTTGGCAGCAGATCGACCGCAAGGATACCGGTAACGATTTTGAGCGGCTGTTTGCAACGGTCAACCATCGCTATCGGGATGGCGCAAGATTAACCGTCAACAACCGGTTGACCTACAATGACACCGACACTCAGATCCAGCGACTGCTGGATCGAGACTTCAAAACCACAACGACCAGACTGGAGTTTACGAGTTATACTTTTTGGCGTCCCCAGACGCAGAAGGCGACATTGGTCAATAGTACCGTGCGGCTGGTGGACTCCAGTTCCGGATCCGGAGCGAGCAGCACCGATCAGCAGAGTTATTTCGGGAGTATCGGCGCTACCTATGATTGGAGCCGGAATTGGCGATTGGCGGGGAACGGGTCGCTGCTACATGTCACTGGCGTTGGCAAGGATTCGGCATTCTTGAGCGGTACGGCAACCTACACTTCAATAACTATTCCATGGCATGGTTTTGACTATGGCTGGTTTGCCGGACCCGAGGCGAGCGCGCTGTCCGATGACTTGGGTTCGCTCTTTTCTGCAGGATTCGCGGCCGGCCACACCTTGTCCCGCAGTATGCCATTGGCTAACAATGCAATCTTCAGGATTACCGCCCGTCAGAGCGGGAATGTAATCGAAGACACAGACGGTAGATCGGTCCAGTCGTTGCTCCATAACGCCAGCCTCGAGTGGCGGAAAACAAAAAAGGCGACAACCGCATCGGTCCGCCTGTCGGCCAATGACTCACGAACCTATGGCGGTGGCGGCCGGCAAGGCGATGAAGAACGGAATTTTCAGCTCGTCAATTTTCAGGCTTCGCTAAATCAGACTCTCACACGGGTGTCGAGTCTCATCGGTAACGCAACGATCCAAGTGACACGGAGCGAAATCGGGCGCTTGGCTGGTGAGGATGACTTGAACCCTACCGCTTCGGTGAATATTGCCTATAATAATCGACAACTATTGGGAGTACCGCGCCTGACGTTACGATCGGAGTTGCGGGCGTTGAGCGATTCATATTTCCCATTTCTTGACGAAACTCAAGAATTCAACGAGCGGGAGACGCTAGTATGGGAAAATAGGGTCGAATACTGGATCGGACGGTTGAATTTTACGGTACTTGCACGCGCATCTGAATTCAAGCGAGGAGACGACTCGCTCATCTTGTTTCAGGTGCGCCGGTTTTTTGGGAATTTTTAAAATGCATCGTTCGAGCCAGAGAACAACCGAGAAGGAGAAGACATCTATGGCGCTAACACTGTGTAAACGCATAATGGTCCTGGGCCTGACGATAGTGAGTCTGGTTTTATTGACCCAGAATGTAAGCCATGCAGAATATGGTGACGTAGTAATGAACAAATATTCAGATGATTCTGGAATCCGCCCGGTGGTGTTCCCGCATTGGTTTCACCGCATCCGCTTCCGCTGCAAAGTATGTCATGCGGATCTGGGATTCAAGTTCAAAGCCGGCGGTAACGACATAAATATGTTGAAGATCATCGATGGAGAATACTGCGGCGCGTGTCACAACGGAGATATTGCCTGGTCGGTGGAGAACTGCGATCTGTGCCATTCCGCTAAACCCAAGACACCGACTCAGGTCCATGAAAGCACGTTGCAGAAATTAATCAGGCCCGCTGGCGCCCCGAAGTAACGGGAGGTGATCACTATGGTTCGCTCAAAATTTTTAGCGTCGTTGATATTCTCGCTTGTAATCATCGCATTGTCTGTAGCTTGGATGCCGGTGCCGGATGCCTCGGCGGCGGATCCCAACACCTTTAACCGGTTGATGAAACCACCGTCAAAGCGTAATCCGCCACCCACGCAAGATGGCATTCATGACCCGGGCTCAATCGGCACCCAGGGGCTGCAGACTCCGCGCGAGGCGTTTAAACCACTTCCCCAAGGCCAGTCTGGAAACTATGTCGATTGGGTAAAGGCCTTCGATGCCAAGAAAATCCAGCCGCGATTCGATAGCAAGGACCCCAAGGCGAAACCGGTGATTATGGATCTGACCATCGTGCGCCAGGTCAAAGGATCGATGCCCGATGTCATATTCCCGCACAAGCAGCATACCGAATGGTTGGACTGTTCGAACTGCCATCCGGTGCCGTTTGTGCCGCAGAAAGGCGCCAATCAAATGAGCATGGCGTCTATCATGCTTGGTGAATCATGCGGTGTATGTCATGGTAAGGTGGCGTTTCCGGTTGCCGATTGTCGCCGTTGCCATACAGAAGCGAAAGGCAAGGCAACCAAAACCTCCGCCAAGGCGGCGGCCAAACCGGCGGTAAGTAAGAAGAAGTAACATAACGAAGTGTGTTAGGTGCCGCGCAGATATCCTGTGTCCGTTGTGATCTGCGTGAGCATCTGGTTCTGGATTCGGGATGGAACTAAACCTCTAACTGAGCTTCCAAACCAACAGAAGCCGACAGTGAGGGATGAAAGGTGAAGCATTTCGCATCCATGCTGCTGTTACTCGCATTTTGTGGGGGATTGGCCGATGCAAACGCCCGGGATGAGGGCGACATTGCGGCGGTGACCGACCGCCAACACGCTGTTAACAGGCTTATCGAAGAGTCAACCGCATCACGCCAGATTGATCTCGCCTCTCATCATCAAGCGCGACCAGGTGCGGGTCTTGTATCGTCAAACGGATGCTGCCCTGGAAATGAAACACTACCAACTCGCCAACGAGTTGTTTACGAATGCGGCGAGCACAATGTTTCAGGCCGTGCGTCTAGCTGGGCAGCCGCGCGAGTTGACCAACAAGCGTGAGCGGGATTTTCTGGCATCTACATCCCGGAGTGGGGACCGTTGCGGGGTAGCACAGCCATGTGGTTTGCGATGGACATAAAGAAAACACGGCGTGTTTCCAAGAGCGTGGGTATCGCCTTGCTCACCGGCATGTTCGGCGTTCAACTTGCTCACGCCGGGAAGTGGCTGCCATTGAACAAAGACGGTTTACATGATCGGCGTAGTCCGGGTTTGGAATTGCTGCAAAGCCCGCAAGACGCATTGGGTTCGCTACCCACCGATACCGCTGGCAACAAAGTGAATTGGAGCCGGGCCATGGACGAGCGCCTCATTAAACCGCGGGGTGCTCTAGCGGGGGACAAGAAAGTACAAATACTGGATCTCAATATCGTAATGACTGACACAGCGGGTCATCCCAATGTGCTTTTTCCCCACAAGGTGCACACTCAGTGGCTCGACTGCGCGAATTGTCACGAAAGCCTGTTCAAGTCAAAAACCGGCGCCACGCCGGTTACCATGGGCAGTATTCTCCGCGGCGAGCACTGCGGCGTTTGTCATGGCGCGGTTGCATTTCCCCTGACCGAATGCAGGCGCTGTCACCTGTTGCCGCAAGAGGGCTAGGTGAAACAGCGATGCAGGACACCAACCACAGAACCATACTGAGATTGTTACCGGTTGTGGTGTTGTTACTAGTCGCAAGCGCGGCCGTTCGCGCCGAATTCGGCGACATTGTCCTCAATAACGTATCGGAGCAGGAGGGCATGCGGCCGGTTATTTTTCAGCACTGGTTTCACCGCATACGTTTTCAGTGCCGGGTTTGCCACAATGAACTCAAATTCGAGATGCGGGTCGGGGCGACGCAAGTAACCATGGACCAGATCAGTCAGGGCAGGTTTTGTGGTGCTTGTCATAACGGCGAAATAGCTTGGACAGTCGAAAACTGTGACTTATGCCACACGGGCAAGCCGGGATTGACCACCAGAATCCAGGGCGGTCACCAAACGAAGGGCCCGGGTATCTGGTAAGTGAGCACCCCGTTTCTTGTGCTAGCTTCATCATGAAACGCAATACCGGCATGTCTTTTGCGATAGTAATGTTTGTATATGTAGCGCCGTTTTTATTCACCGCTGCCCACGCCGATACAAAAAGTTCATGCGCTAAGGGCCCAGAGAGTCCTTTAGTGCTCTGGCGCCACGTGAGTCATGGGCTGTTACAGACAAATCTTGATTCTAGCCCCCGGATGAACGGTCAAAGCGTGCCACGACACGTTTATTTCTTGTATCCGAAGGCGATCGCCGCTCATGCCAATGAGCTGTTTATATTCGATTCGGGACATGGCATGATTTTCCGCTTCGACCAGACACGAAACGTGCTTCACGGTTTTGCGCGCTTGCCCGCGAGCAATGCTGAAGTCGACTTGTATGTGGATACGGATCTTTCCGTGTACGTGGCTGACTCGCATAATCGCGAGGTCCGGCAATACGATTGGCAGGGGGCTCTCGTGCAGCGCTACCAAAACAAGCAAAACCTGCCACAGCCGGTAGCCGTGGTGGCAGCCCCCAGAGATGCAAACATACTGGTTGCCGATGGGCTAAGGGCAATCGTTTTAGTTTTCAATCGACTCGGTAGTGTAACTGGGAGTTTGGGCGCACGTGTGATGCAACCAGTGCCGTTTCGAGATATCGTTGCCATGGCCCGAGGCCAAGGGCAGACGTTCATTGTGGATCAATTGGGTCAGTTGGTGTATGCCTTTGGACCAGATCAGCGTTTTCATGCAGTATTCGGCGAGGATAATCTTGAGCAGCCGGAAGCCATCGCGGTAGATGATTATCGGCGCGTGTTCGTGGTTGACCGTTTCGACAATACGATTAAGGTGTTTCGTGACACTGAATTGCAAGCCGTCATCGCCGGTAATAGCGATGCGGGATCCGGGTTTCAAAACGTGCTGGATCTATGGTACAGCGATGGTTTTCTCTATGTGGCAGATAGCGCGAACGCCCGCGTGAGTATCTTTAACGTCCTGCCACCATGCGAGTAACAGCCAAGGCATTTCTACTCCTCGCCGTTGCCGTATCCGTGACCGCGGGCTGTGCCTCGGTGCCGACGGTGATGACTTACTTCCCCCGCGGCAGTGAACAAGCGCAAGACCTGGTATGGCCGGCACCTCCGGATACCCCGCACTACCAATTTGCCGGCGAACTCGCCGGTGAGCAGAATTTTAGTTCGGCCGAACAATCTGGGCAGGGCTCTGGTGAACGCGTGTTTCGTTGGTTGGTGGGGTTGGGTGCCGGGTCACAGGACGCGCCGCGGGAGTTGGTAAGGCCACAGGCAGGCGCCATGGATGACCACGGCCGGATCTATGTGACCGACGTTGGCCGTAAGGCGGTGTTCGTGTTCGACGAGCCGCAGGGCAAGTTGTTTATTTGGGACCAGGCCGAGGAATACACATCGTTCGTGTCTCCAATCGGTATCGTTGTCGGGCAGGATGGTGAGATCCTGGTGGCGGATTCCGGTTTGCGGCGTATCGTGCGTTTGGACCGCTTCGGTGAACCGCGCGGTAGTTTTGCCCAAGGTATCGTCGGCCGGCCGACGGGATTGGCACGCGATCCCCAATCGGGTCGCATTTTTGTTGCCGATACCGCCCAACATAACATCAAGGTGTTCAATGATCAGGGCAAATTGATGCAGACGATCGGCAGGCGTGGCAGGCAACTTGGAGAGTTCAACGCGCCGACGCATCTGGCATACCGGGACGGGTACTTATATGTGAGCGATACCTTGAACGCACGCGTGCAGGTGTTGACGGCTGCCGGTGAACCGGTAAACAGCCTCGGAACACGCGGCTTGTTCGTGGGCAATCTGACCCGACCCAAGGGCATTGCCGTTGATCATGATCGGAATATCTACGTCGTGGAAGGCTATTACGATCATCTGTGGAACCGCCGTGGGGCGGTTTTTCTTGCCCGCGGGTGCTTGGACAGACAAGCTTGGTCGTGTGTTCATCGCGGATATGTTTAACAGCAGAGTGGTAATCTTCAGATATCTAGGAACATGACCACACCACGTCGCGTCATCATTTCGATTTGCACCGCCATGTTGGCGTGTTTGAGCGTGCCGGCGGTGGGCGAAATCATTTCCGATATCGCGTTAACAAAACACAACCTATCAGTGGATGGACCGGGTCCGGTGCGCGCGATTAATGAAACCAAGATCTGCGTGTTCTGCCATACGCCGCATGCTGCGACCCTTGCGAGCGGTGCGCCCACCCCGCTTTGGAATCGTCAGCTGTCCGGGGCCACATACACGGTCTATACATCGTCGTCCCTGGATGCACTCTCTATTCAAACGCAACTCGATCAGCCGGGGGGCAGTTCCAAACTTTGTTTATCCTGTCATGACGGAACCATTGCACTCGGCACGGTTAACGTGACCGGCGGGCAACAAGATGTGACCATCCAATTGAGCGGCGCGGCGGGCGATGGCAGGATGCCCGCTGGAGAAGGCGTTGACACCGGCTTCACGCGGGATTTGGGGATCGATCTGCGCAATGACCACCCGATCTCCGTCACCTACGACGGTGACCTGGCGGTGGCCGATACCGAACTCTTGAACCCCGAGGTAGAGACCCACATTGGAGTGCGCCAGCCGGGTGTGCGGCCTGCCGTTCCTTTAGAGATTAGTGGCACCGGTGGCGAGCCGCAGATACAATGCGCGACTTGTCATGATCCACACATCCGCGACTCGGATCTCAGTAAGAATATCAAGTTCCTGCGCTTGAACCGGTTTCAAGAAGCGGCACCGTCGATCGGGGTGTTCGATCAAACCAACGACATCGGCTGTTTGGCCTGCCACGACAAGGGAGGATGGGCGACGTCCGCGCATGCCGATCCCACTATCGCCGATGAGACATACCTCAGTTCAGATAGCGAACTTAGGGACTTCCCCGCCGGCATTGCCGTGTGGCAAGCAGGATGCGTGAATTGCCACGACAACCACACCGTGAGCGGTGCCCGGTGGCTGCTCAGAGAGGGCACGAATGACAAGAGCAACACACCGAAGACCGGTGGTAATTCTGCGGTTGAGGAGACGTGTTATCAATGCCACTCGGCGACACCGATCGTGAACAACCCACGCGGTGAGGTCAAAGACATCGAGAGTGATTTTGCGCTTGCCTTCCACATGCCGATCAGCGATGACGACGATTCGAGTAGCGAGGCCCATGACATCACCGATAACGATTTCGTCGAGGATCAGCGGACCTTAGGCAAGGGCAAACCCAACAACCGGCATGCCGAATGCGGCGACTGCCACCATTCCCACCGGTCGATGCGCAACGAGCGCTTTAACGGCACTGGCCCCGGAATTCGCTCCGCGCACACCCTGGGCACAAATATCGCCTCCGGCGCGCTGCGCGGCACGTGGGGCGTAGAGCCGGTATACGGGAGCGCATCGTTCCTCAGTCTACCCAGTTCGTATTTGGTGAAAAAAGGCGACGGCGGTAACGGCGCCAGTGTGTCCGTCAACAGCGCATATGTGACCCGGGAGTATCAGATTTGCCTCAAGTGTCATTCGGATTATGGTTTCGACGATGACAATGGCTTTCCAACCGGTAGCCGGCCCAATCTGGGACGTTTCGGGGGCAGCACCCCTGCGGGCACCAACGGCTTGACCCAGTACACCAACCAGGCCATGGAGTTTCAGGCCCCAGGCGGAGACACCGGCGAACCCGGCGGCAATCATCGCTCCTGGCATCCGGTGATCGACGGCACCGGACGGACGCTGGCGGACCGGAATACGGATGCACAGGCGTTCGTGTCGCCGTGGGGCAACGATGTGGGCAATCAAACGATGTATTGCTCCGATTGCCATGGCAATAACACCGAGGCGGGCACCGTGCAACCGTCCGGTAGCAATCCGTGGGGGCCGCACGGCTCCAGCAATGCGTTTCTGCTCAAGGGTTCCTGGGACGCACAACAGGGCACCGGTGATCCCAGCGGGTTGTGTTTCAAGTGTCACGATTACACCACCTACGCGACGACCCAAGGCCAAAACCGCTCCAGCGGTTTCGGTGACGGCAATAGCNNNCCACCTACGCGACGACCCAAGGCCAAAACCGCTCCAGCGGTTTCGGTGACGGCAATAGCAACTGGCACGGTTTACATGTCGAGAAGATCGGAGCCATCCGTTGCTCGTGGTGCCACGCTGCAGTTCCCCACGGCTTCAAGAACAAGGCGTTACTGGTTAATCTCAATGACGTCGGTCCCGAGGCCGGTTTCGCGCCGGATACCGAGATGCCCGAGTACTACACCCAGCAACCCTACTACTTGAACGCTATCAACAAGATAACCAGCTTTCCCCGCAGCGGGGAGTGGGATGTGAACGACTGTGGATCGAGTAGCATGATCGTGGCGCCGGGGCTGAACGGCGAGGACCCGGGGAAGGTGTGGATGGCCCAGGTATGTTCGAATCCGCCATGATGATGCTGCACCGCCTCGCTTCGTTGAAACTGACTCTGGTCGGTATGTTGGCACTCGCGATTGGCGTATTGGCGAGCTACAAGTTGCCCAATGCCCCGGTGGCTTATGTAGTTGCGCCACTGGTGGTGCTTTGCCTGAACCTTGTGAGCGCCCTGATCACGAATCTCCGGTTCCGCCGTCAGGCTGGACTGCTCGTATTTCATTATGGTCTGGTGGCGGTGATCGTGGTGGCCGCCGTGGGTCAGATGACTCAGTTCAAAGGGCGTTTGGAGATTACCCAGGGTCAGATGTTTACGCCGGACATGGTGCAGTCGGTTCGTGAGGGACCATGGCATCCACGTCAGCGGCTAGCGATGGTGTACTTTCGGCAGGGACCGCTGTCCGTCGCGTACGCGCCGGGCTTGCAGCGCGGCCGCACTCGAAGTCACGTGGCAACACGTGAGCATCGGGGCCTGGTCAGTTTTGGTGACAATGTGCCGTTCGAGGCCGCGGGTTACCGCTTCTACACGACCTCCAACAAGGGTTATGCCGTGCTGTTCAACTGGCTCGGTGACCACGGTCAAGCCAGTACCGCAGCGATTCATCTTTCCTCGTATCCGTTGCGGGATTGGAAGCAAATTCGCCGTTGGACAACACCGGGTGGTAGCGAAATCGAGGTCGAACTTCAGCTTCCGCAGCAGGTGCGGATGGACCAGTCGTGGACACTAGACAGCCGTGATGCGGCGGGTGCGGTCAAAGTGGCACTTCAAAGCGGACGAGTACGGCTGCTCACAGCGGGTGACGAGATTCGTGTGCCCGGTGGCCGCTTACGCTATCAAGGCCTGCGCATGTGGATGGGCTACCAAGTCTTTTACGATCCTACCTTGACCTGGTTGTTCGCGGCGGCCTTCATCGCGGTGTTGGGACTTGTGTGGCACTTCTGGACCAAGCTCTGGTCGCGGCCGCTGCCCGGTGTTGTTACCCAGTCGGGTAAGGAGCGAGTCACGGATGGTTCCGTCGTTGGTGTCTGAATCGGTGTGGCTATGGGGCGGGTTCGCTGGTTATGCGGCGAGCACTGCTGCCGCCTGGCATGGGGCTGTTACGCGTCGGTCTCACGACCGTTTGATCTTGGTCTCGCTGGTTATCGGCGTTGCGCTGTTCGCGTTCAGCATCGCCGAGCGGTGGATGCGTATCGGATACGGACCCTTTCTAACCATGTTCGAAATCCTGCTGAGTAATCTGTTCAGTCTGGGTTTGATTTACACCATTGCGTATTGGCGCATCACCTGGGTGCGTCCCGGTTCTGTCATCGCGTTGCCGATTCTGTTGCTTTTAGGGCTTTGGTTGCTCATCGTTTCTGCCGAACCCAGCCGGCTGCCGGCTACTTACGATAACGTCTGGCTGTGGGTACACGTGGGCGTGGGCAAGGTGTTTCTAGGATCGTGTCTCGTCGCGGTGGGCATCGCCGGTGTGTTATTGCTGCGTAAAAGCGGGGCCGTGCGCAACGTGTTCACGGCATTACCCGGCGACGAGACTCTGGATGCCCTGGCATGGCGATTCATGGCGTTGGCGTTCGTGTTCCACAGCTTGATGCTGATCGCGGGGGCGGTGTGGGCGCAGGATGCGTGGGGCAGATATTGGGCCTGGGACCCCCTCGAGACATGGGCCTTCATCACCTGGTTGACG
>CAMYNX010000070.1 GCA_947259875.1 uncultured Gammaproteobacteria bacterium
TGTCTTAACCGTCGAGGCCACCGATGGGAGTCTCATCGATCCGGCCGACATCACCATCGATGTCAACGACATCAACGAGACCCCGGTGATCAACAACGCTACGACGAATGTGAATGAAGACGCGGTCAATGGGACGAGTGTTTATAACGTCAATGACGCCAATTCCGGCCTGGATACCGACGAAGACGGCGATGCCATTACTTACAGCATCACCGCCGGCAATAGCGACGGCATCTTCACCATCAATAGTTCAACCGGTGAGATCACCGTCCTGGATAACACCAATTTGGACTTTGAGACCACCAACCAGTATGTGCTCACCGTCGAGGCCACCGACGGCTCTCTCATCGATCCGGCCGACATCACCATCGATGTCAACGATGTTAACGAGACCCCGGTGATCGACAACGCCACCACCAGCGTCAACGAAGACGCGGTCAACGGGACGAGTGTTTATAACGTCAATGACGTGAATACAGGCAACGATACCGACATTGATGGCGATGCCATTACTTACTCAATTACCGCCGGCAATACCGACGGCATCTTCACCATCAATAGTTCAACCGGTGAGATCACCGTCCTCGATAACACCAACCTCGACTTCGAGACCACCAACCAGTATGTGCTCACCGTTGAGGCCACCGACGGGAGCCTCATCGATCCGGCCGACATCACCATCGATGTCAACGACATCGATGAAGCGCCGACTACGTCCGGAATTACCGATGTCACCGTGGAAGAAGACTCGGCACCCAATATCATCGATCTGTTTGCCGCCTTCGATGACCAGGAAGACCCAGATAATGCGCTCAGTTATTCCATCGTCACCAATAACAATGCCGCGCTTTTCGACAGCACGATGATCGACGGTGCCGCCGGGACCCTGACCCTGGACTATTTCGCCGACGCCAACGGCAGCGCCGATCTCACCGTGCGCGCCACGGACACCGGCAGTCAGTTTGTCGATACCACCTTTACCGTCAACCTCAATGCGGTCAACGATGCCCCGGAAAACGGGGTCCCCGGTAGTCAAACAACCGATGAAGATACCTCGTTGACGTTCTCCGCCGTCAACGGAAATCTGATCGCGGTCTCTGATGTGGATGCCGGCACCAATACCATTGAAATCACCCTCAACGCCACCGATGGCACAGTGAGTCTGGCGAGCTCCGGTGGGTTGACGTTTCTCACCGGTACCGGTACCGGCGATACGGCGATGCGCTTCACCGGCACAGTCAGCGACATCAACAACGCCTTTGATGGCATGACGTTCCAGCCGAGTACTGGTTTTTCGGGCTCGGCGAGCCTGCAGATGATTACTGATGACCTCGGTAATACCGGCGCCAGCGGCGCCCTCAACGATTTGGACACCATCGCCATCGATGTCGTGGCCGCACCGCCGTTGCCACCGCTCGATGAGGCGATCGTGGATGATCCCCCGGATCCGGGCGGGATAGGCTCATCCGATCCAATCCCACCGGTCGAGCCCCCGGACGAGATCACCCCGGACCCGGTGGTCACCATCGACCCGCTGGTCTTGATAGATCCCAATGACCCGGTCATAACGGAGAACACGCCCAGCGACGTGCGCAACCCCAGTGCCGGCCCCGGCGCTGAGACCTTCGCCATCGCGACCGCGACAGACACAACGCCGGGCTCGCCGTTTCCGTCATCGATCAACATACCCAGCTTGTTTAACGAGCTGCTCAACACGATCACGCCGAACGCCAATGCTGCGATGCAGCCATCCTCTGACAACGACGGCCCGGCAGCCGGGCAGGTCAAAACGATAACACAAATGGCATTAGTCAACCCGACCCTGCCGCCGCTGCACCTCTCTACCGCCCTGTGGGAGCTGTTGGACACCATGAAGCAGGAGATTAACGACAACGACGGTATGTTCACCAAGCATGGCGCCGTCGTCGCTACCGCACTGGGCGTTACGTTGACGCTCTCGGCTGGATACGTGACCTGGCTGCTCAGGTTCGGTTACTTGGCGGCCAGTCTGTTGTCGCTCTCGCCGCTTTTGGCTCAATTCGATCCATTACCCATTCTCGCCAAGCGCGGCCGGGACAAAGATGCTGAACCCAAACAATCGGCCCAAACTGCTGACAATGTAGACGACACGCCAGACCTGTTGTCCGTGGCGTCCGGATTTTAGGAGCGATAGAAATGAAAATAAGACCAGCTGTCAAAGTCAGCTTCGCATTAGTGCTGCTCACCACAAGTATTCTGATTATCGGTGATCTGTTGGGTTTGGTTCCCAATGAACGTGACGGCATCCTCGAAGGACGAAAAAAATTCTGCGAATCCCTCGCCATTCAGGTCTCGATGGCCGCTACGCGCAATGACTTCGAATTGATCAACGCGACGCTAAAAGCTGTGGTGGACAGAAACCCGGATGTGCGCTCTGCAGCGCTACGCACTTTCAAAGGGGGCCTGGTCGCCGAAGCGGGAAATCATGTCAAAAACTGGACCAAACTCCCAAAGGGTAAGTCGACGTCGCGGCACGTCCAGGTTCCGATCCTGATTAAGGATGTGCAGTGGGGCACGGTGGAAGTGGCATTTGAACGCCTACTGGGAAAATCTCTTGTCGGCAGTCTGTCACAGTCTTTAGTCGGATTATTGCTATTCGTATCGGTGACCGGTTTCATCCTCTATTTTCTGTTTATAAATAGGATCGCGCGTGAGTTGGATCCTAGGGCGGTCGTCCCGGAACGCGTCAAGTCCGCGTTCAACGCCCTGTCAGAAGGACTACTGATACTCGACGAAAGGGAGAATATCGTTCTCGCCAACAGCGCGTTTGCGGACAAGATACGGACACCTGTTGAAACATTGGTTGGTGTCAAAGCGTCCACGCTTGCATGGAAAGTAGAGTCGCCGATGGAAACCGAGTTTCCCTGGTACCGCAGCCTCAAGGAGCAGGAACGACAAATAGGTATCCCACTAAAATTCCAATCCAGAGATGACAAGATCCACACCTTCATGGTCAACGCCGCCCCCATACTTGATGTCAAGGGCACGGTGCGAGGAGTGCTTGCTACCTTCGACGATATGACAAATCTGGAGAAGAAACACACCGAGCTCAAACAAACGATAGGACACCTATACAAATCTCAAGAACAACTGCTAGATAAAACCTTAGAACTCGAATATCTCGCCACGCGGGATCCTCTTACCGGTTGTCTCAACCGCAGGGCCTTCTTGGAGAAATACGAGACAGTATTCTCCGAAGCTTCTAATCAAGGAACAGCGCTCGCTTGCCTGATGATAGACCTGGATCATTTCAAATCGGTCAATGATCAACACGGACATAGCACCGGGGACAGAGTCCTGAAGTATGTCGCGGAGATGCTACGTTCTAACTCACGGCCGGGTGATCTAATAGGCCGTTATGGAGGTGAAGAATTCTGCCTGGCACTTCCCGACACCGACCTAAAACACGCAACCGAATTCTCGGAACACCTGCGCAGGGAAATTCATATCCACGCACCTGCTGACGTCAAACCAGCGGTGCGCATCACAGCGAGCTTTGGAGTCGCGGAACTCACCCAAGACATAGCGGGTTCCAGCGATCTAATTAATCGCGCGGACAAGGCACTTTATCTCGCGAAAGAGGCAGGCCGTAACCGAGTCATCGAGTGGCAACCAAAATATGTCGACAAACATCCTTTGTTGACAGACGACTATGAAGATCT
This sequence comes from uncultured Gammaproteobacteria bacterium, assembly GCA_947259875.1. Lineage (GTDB taxonomy): Bacteria > Pseudomonadota > Gammaproteobacteria > Arenicellales > JAANXG01 > CALZGZ01. The sequence continues at coordinate 3,702 of CAMYNX010000070.1, forward strand.
CATGCTAGCTCGGCCGACTGACGAGTCGGTAGTCCGGCCTTCCGATCGCCAAGCACAAGCATCGATCGGTAGCGAACTGGTCGAGCTTCGAAATCAAGTAAAGATATTGGAGGAGGCACTCGAGTACCATCATGCGCGCCAACAATCCCACGACTGTGACCACTTAACCGGATTGCCCGACCGCACGGTTTTCACCGATCGGATCCGTCAGGCGCTGGCTCATGGATATCGACATGGCCGTATCGCCGCAGTGGTTTATCTCGACATCGATTCTTTCAAACGCATCAATGACACCCTTGGGCAAATCGTGGGAGATCAACTCTTAAGAGCCGTGGCCATACGACTGATGGGCGAATTGCGTTCGGTTGACACAGTCGGCTTAATTGGCAACGGCAGCGACAACACCGCTCTTTCCCGGCTGAACAGGGACGAGTTTGGGATTCTTCTAACCGACTTGACCGAGGTTGAAGCGGTCGCGTGGATTATCAAACGAATTTTCGAGAGCCTTTCAGAAAAGTTTGTCATCGATGAACATGAAATATTCATAACCTGCAGCGCGGGTATTAGCATATTTCCACACGATGGGAACGATGCAGAGATCTTGTTGAGAGCCGCAAGCGCCGCAAGGACCGATGCCAAGCATCGAATAGGGCACAATAATCTGCAATTCTTCTCTGCGGACATCAATAAAACTGCTTACCGGCAACTGTGGCTGGAAAGCCAGTTACATCGGGCACTCGAAAGTGACGAGCTGCTACTTCACTATCAACCGACAGTGAGCATGGCTACCGGTCAGATACGCAGCTTGGAAGCATTGATCCGTTGGAATCATCCGAAACTGGGCATGATACCACCCATAGACTTTATCGGTATTGCTGAACATACGGGCCTTATCAACAAAGTGGGTGCGTGGGTTTTCCGTTCTGCTTGTCAACAGGCACGCAAGTGGTACGACGAAGGCTTCAATAATATCCAGGTCGCGGTCAACCTCTCTCCTGCACAGTTCCGAGAGGAAAGTTTGGGGGAAGAGATTATCTCGATTCTAGAAGACACCAAATTGCCGGCGAGGTCCTTGAATCTAGAGATTACGGAAAACACTCTCATAGAGAACTTCAGCAGAACCATAAAGACCATAAACGAGTTGCATCGTGCAGGCGTCGCATTCTCTATCGACGATTTTGGAACCGGTTATTCATCGCTGAGTTACTTGAAATCTCTACCGGTCGATTGGGTCAAAATCGATCGTTCGTTTCTCAGCGATGTGCTGCCGAGCCAACACGATCAAAACATCATCGGCGCGATCATCTCCATGTCTCACAGCCTCGGGCTCAAGGTCATTGCCGAAGGCGTCGAGACCGACGCCCAGCGTGACCTCCTGCGGACTTTGAATTGCGATGAGATCCAGGGATATCTGATCAGTACGCCATTGCCACCAACGCAAGCTACGAAGTTCCTGCGAAACCACAACTTGCGCGAGGCGAAGTCGTCGGTCGCCTGATAACGCGATCTTGGCCTTACTCCGCTCAGGGCAAACGTCTAAAGTTGTCATCTTGAAGCCGCTCGCGGCTGCTTGTCCTGCGCGAAATCCCCCTGCTGTGTGGGCACAAGCGCAGGAAAGGATCTCACCGGCTTGAACTTGCTGCCATGAATAACCAGGGCGAGATTCCTCGCTGCGCTCGAAATTACATCAAGCGTTCGCACTCCATGTCGGCGGGACAACAATGACCGAGATCATGACTATGAGGTGAACCAGATTGTCGATAGGCGAACCGCCTGCTGCCTGGACTGAGTTGAAAAATTCGCGCCGCCGTAGTCTGCATCGCCAGCCCCGCAACCAATTTATCGCCAAATTAAAGAAATACGTATCTCATGCGTGATATCGTCTTGGTTGGGCGAACGCACATGTTGGGCTCCTAATCTTAACACTTAGGTATCCCCAAACGACTGAGCTTGTCACCCATTAATAAGATTATTATAATATACAAATATATTCTGCAACCACATGAAAAACCGAATATATTTGAACTCATATCGACGCGCCGGATGACGATATCCCGTGCGACGCAGAAACTACATCACCCCAACCAATTGCGGGTTTCAACACACAACCAATACCCCAAGGAGTATGGAGACATGATCATGAAATCCCTCGATCTCATCGTGTGGGCGAAGCGTCTATATTCATGCATGACATTTACCCTCGGTATTCTCAGCTTTTTGCTGCTCTCGCCGCTTGCGGCCGCACAGGGGCCGATGATGCCGCCGATGGGAATGCCCGGTATGGGGATGCCGCCGATGGGAATGCCCGGTATGGGGATGCCCCCGATGGGGATGCCCCCGATGGGGATGCCCCCGATGGGAATGCCCGGTATGGGGATGCCCCCGATGGGGATACCGCAGATGGGGATACCGCAGATGGGAATGCCCGGTATGGGGATGACCCCGATGGGGATACCGCAGATGGGAATGCCCGGTATGGGGATGCCCCCGATGGGGATGCCGCAGATGGGAATGCCCGGCATGGGGATGCCCCCGATGGGGATACCGCAGATGGGAATGCCCGGTATGGGGATGCCCCCGATGGGGATGCCGCAGATGGGAATGCCGGGTATGGGCACACCAATGGCCCGCGGGATGCAACCGCACGCTGGGATGAATCCATTGGCAGCCTTAAACATTACCCAAGAGCAGTTCAAGACAATGCAAGACACGACCAAAGCGGCACAGGCAGCAAGCATCGATCTCATCAAGCGCATCGGGGATGAGGCGACACAACTGCGCTCTATGTTCGTGAACGCTACTCCGGATGCCGAGAAAATTGGAACCACCTATCAAAAGATCTTCGATCTTCAACGCCAGGTGATTGAAAACATAGTCACCACCTATAATAAACAAGTCTCGGTCCTCGATCCCGAACAACTCAAAAAGTGGAACGCCATTCGGGAACAGATGATCGCCAGGTTCTTACCGGGCGGAACAATGCAGCAGTCCAAGTAATAAGCTATTAGCAACTTTCCTGCGAGTTGTAGCATCTTGCGATAACATTCGTTGCTTAACTTATTTGACCGTAAAGTACCGAGCCCGGTCCTGTACTGATTGGCGTAATTTTGCATAAAACAGCGGTATGAGAGTCACGTCATGGCAAAAATACATTTACCCTTTTCACCACTCAACACTGGAGTGGTCACGGTTTCCAACTCAAGAACTGCCGATAACGATGATGCTAGTGATCTGATTGCGGAACGATTGGAAACGGCCGGACATCGTGTCGTCAAACGCGAAATACATCCGGAACAACCCGAACAATTAAAATCCCTGTTTCACGATTGGATTGGGGATCCTGGCATGGACGTGATCATCTCCAGCGGGGGTACTGGACTGACCACCAAAGACATGACACCGGAGGTGGTGAGGGAGTTTGTCAGAAAACCAATACCCGGCTTCGGCGAGTTATTTCGTATGCTGTCTTTCGAGGACGTCGGCACATCCGCTCTTGAATCGCGCGCCGAAGCCTGTGTTGCCGATAATACGCTAATATTCCTGTTGCCGGGTTCACCGGGCGCATGCCGCCTCGCCATGGACCGTTTGATCTTGGAACAAATTGACGCGCGTCACCGCCCGTGCAATCTGGTAACGCTGTTGCCGCGGATTCTAAATAAAATCAAGCATTGACCGAATTACATCAGTTACTGAGCACTATCACGGTCCGCGGAGACGCACCCGGCTTGGTAGCCATGGTTGACCCAGTTCGATAAGCCCGGTTATAAGCTTTGTGTTTCCAGCATGGGCACATGAGGCATAAAAGGATTGGCTTGGTTCAGGGTTCTACGATCAGTCAACACATTAATAGTATGCTGGTTGGTCACCGGGGGACTGGCCGGGCTCATGGCGCCTGCGGCGGCGGCCGATTCCCCGATCGTTGCTGCCGCATCCAGCCTAAATCCAGCGCTCAACGAAGTACGACAGATCTTCGAGGCTGAAACCGGCCAAGCAATACGATTGAGTTTCGGATCATCGGGGAATATTGCCCGGCAGATAATTCGCGGCGCGCCGTTCGAGTTATTTCTTTCCGCCGACGAGCGTTATGTTCGCACACTGGTGGACCGCGCGTTGACCATTGACCGTGGCGCCTTGTACGCCATCGGCAGGCTGGTACTGTTTGTTCCCAACGGCTCACCGGTTCGAGCAGACCGAGAAATGCGAGACCTTGAACGCGCGGTGGCAGATGGAAGCCTCAAGCGCTTGGCGATTGCTAATCCTGAACATGCCCCCTACGGCCGCGCGGCGCGACAACTCCTTGAAGCACGTGGCTTGTGGGACAGACTGGGTCAAAAACTCGTAATGGGTGAAAACATCTCCCAGACCACGCAGTTCGCCGCCACGGGTTCAGTGGACGCGGCGATCTTATCTCATTCAATGGCATTGTCGCCGGCAATGTCCCGCCGCGGCCGCTTCGTGGTGTTACCGGAAAAGTGGCACGATCCCATGCGCCACCGGATGGTCCTGCTCCGCGACGCCAGTCAAATCGCTGTTGCATTCTATTCATTTTTGCGCGCACCAGCAGCCACGCAGATCCTGGAACGATACGGTTTCAGCAAGCCCGGGGCCATCCCCTGATAATCGCATGGACTGGTCGGCCCTGGCACTATCACTGGAACTCGCCGCGTGGACAACCGCGATTTTGATGCCCATAGGCGTGCTGATTGGACGTACCTTGGCGCGTAGACAATTCGTAGCCAAGAGTCTTGTCGAGGCGCTCATCGCGCTCCCCCTGGTGCTACCGCCTACAGTATTGGGTTTCTATTTGCTGGTTGTGTTCAGCGGTACATCGCCGCTCGGACAAATCTATGAGATGCTGATTGGCCGGCCTTTGGTTTTTTCTTTTCAAGGCCTGCTGCTCGCCTCGTTGATATTTAATCTTCCTTTCGCAGTGCAGCCGGTTCAACGCGCATTTGAATCGCTTCCTGGGGATATCCGTGAAGCCGCCTGGTGTTGCGGCATGTCTTCCTGGCGGACTTTCAGAAGTATTGAGTTCCCCTTGGTGTGGACGGGGGTGTTATCGGCTATGGTGCTCACGTTCGCTCATACATTGGGCGAATTTGGGGTCGTATTGATGGTGGGCGGCAATATACCCGGAGAAACACAGACAATCGCGATCTCAATCTACGACCGTGTGCAAGCGCTTCAGGACCAACAAGCCGCGCTGATGTCGGCAATATTGCTTGTATTCTCATTCGCCACCATCAGCCTTATCTATATCATAAACAACCGAAGGCGAAGTCGCCGTGAATACTAACAATACCGGGGGACTGCACGTTCATCTAGAACAGGCGACGCCAATATACTTGGATGCCCAATTTCATTGTGCAACCGGCGAGTTGATCGTGCTGGTCGGACCATCGGGCAGCGGAAAGTCCACGATTCTTCGCTGTATTGCAGGACTGACAATACCGAAACAAGGCTTGGTTCGGTTCAACGAAACCGCTTGGTTGGATACCGACCTTGGTATTCATTTGGCGCCTCAAAAAAGATCGGTCGGAATGGTATTTCAACATTACGCGCTGTTTCCACACCTGTCGGCATTGGACAACATAACGGTCGTGTTGGGGGAAACATCGAGAGTCCACCGTGAGGAACGCGCCCGAGAGCTGTTGGAATTGGTCAACCTCCAAGGATTGGAGTCCCGACGCCCTGAGGAACTGTCCGGCGGGCAACAACAACGCGTCGCGTTGGCGCGGTCCCTGGCCAGGGATCCCGACGTCTTGTTGCTCGACGAACCGTTTTCCGCCGTGGATCAGATCACGCGCCGCAAACTACAACTTGAGTTGGCGCGGTTGCGTCAGCAACTCAAGATGCCGATTGTTCTCGTCACCCATGACCTTGACGAGGCGTGCATCCTGGCGGATCGCATGTGTGTTTTGCACCATGGGCGGAGCTTACAAGCCGGCGCGCCTGCCGATGTGACGTCACGTCCTGACAGCGACTTGGTCGCACGTTTGGTCGGGTTGACGAATCTTTTTGATGGTGAAGTCATAGATCACAAGTCCGAACCGAAAATCACCCTCCTATGCTGGGCCAACCATACCCTCGAATGCCGTCATCGCCCCGAAATTCGCCCCGGACAGCCGGTGAGCTGGATCATTCCGCCGCAACAGGTGATTTTGCACCGCCGCGATCGGCCTTCGCGGGGTGAACGGGAAAATCCCGTCCACGGCGTGATACGAGACTTTGTGGTCCTCGGCGGCGACGTGAGTATCACCATGTTCGTCGAGGATAACCCGGATTTACCGCTGTCTTTAACATTATCGTCACATGTCGCCTACCGTAATCACCTTGGGATGGGTGAACACATCACAGTCTCATTGCTCGCTCACGGCATTCACCTCATGCCGCAAAGATGAGCAGATGGAGACAAACCGAAGCAATTTTATACCCGCGCTGTTTCCCACCGTGCCGCGAGTGTTTCCATTTCGCCGTGGTGTTCGTATTGCGCTGCGCACCGCGCATATTTTTACCAGCGGCGTCCTGCTTGGCGGCTACATTTTCAATGAGCCGGCTGCGGTACTCGAGCCGTGGTTATGGGCTGCTGTGATCAGTGGCTTGTTGCTGTTCGCTACCGACCTGTTTGCAACTCTAGTAATACTGTTTGAGTTACACGCCATTGCAGTAGTTGTGAAAATAATACTCCTGGCATTGGCCTTTGTTGTCTGGGATTATCGCGTGTCGTTGTTAATAATCACCCTTGTTGTCGGGACCATCACTAGTCACATGCCGGGGAGATTTCGGCACAAGTTAGTATTTTTTCGTTCTCGTTTTGCTGAATATCAGCGACGAGTTTAGCGAAGGCCAAGCGTAGATGTGCAAGAACCAGCCAGGGCTGGTGTAGGCGTGACTGCGGTAACACTCTGTGTCGTAACCTTCGGCTCAATGCCTGAAGTTCTGCCTCGGACTTGGAGCTTGGCGCCGTCTGGTGCGAAATGCGGGCTAAAGGCGCAAGTTTAGAATACTTAGATCAGGTCGTCTTTTCCTGATCACGGATACCGTACTTACGCATTTTCTCCCACAGGTTCTTGCGGCTAATGCCCAGCGCCTGCGCAGTCGCTGAGATCTGCCACGCATGCGCCTTCAATGTCTCGGTAATATGTGTGTGCTCACAGTCTTCGAGATAGCCCTTGAGCCGCAAGGACTCGCCAGTATCTGTCGCTGCTGCTACCTGTTTGTTGGGTAGCGAGGCGCCCAGTTCGCCCGGCCCTAAAACCGCTTGTGACGAGAAGATGCAGGCACGCTCCATGGCGTGTTTCAATTCGCGGATATTGCCCGGCCAGGATTGCTTGCGCAAGAACACCTCACCAGCAGCCGTCAACGTCCACGACTTTTCCGATTTCTTGGAAAAGTTGCTGACAAACATGTTTGCGAACCACCCAATGTCATCCGGGCGCTCACGTAACGGCGGTACATGCAGGTGTGCCACATTGATTCGATAGAAAAGATCTTCACGAAACGAACCGTCATCTACCATCGCCTTGAGATCTCGATTGGTGGCACAGATCACCCTAACGTCCACCTGGATCTGGTTGTGGCCGCCCACTCGCTCGAAATGCCCCTCTTGTAACACACGCAGCAACTTGGCCTGCATCCCTGTTGACATCTCGCCGATCTCATCAAGAAACAACGTACCCCGATCAGCGCGCTCAAAAACACCGCGACGGGATTGGATGGCACCGGTGAAGGCGCCTTTTTCATGGCCAAACAACTCAGCCTCGAGCAAAGTCTCCGTTACTGCAGCACAGTTCACCGATATGAAAGGCAGACAACCGGTGTCGTCCGTAATGTTGTGAATGTACTGCGCCACGTACTCCTTTCCGACACCCGACTCTCCGGTGACCAGGACACCGACCCGGTACTCTCCCAGCACATGGGCCATTTTCTGAATTCGGCGCATGGACACCGATGTACCCAAAACCGGCTCCAAGTCCTGCCATTCATCGTCGATGAACAGGGTCGGGGAGATGATCCGCAGCTTTTCTATGAGCTGATCGAGATCAAACGGTTTGGTGATGTAATCGCGAGCGCCGAGCCGCAATAATCTCACCGCTTGGTCAATTGAACCATAACCGGTGATGAACAGCGTGGGCGGTAACGCCACCTGTTCGTCGTAAAGTGCCTGAAACAGATCCTCACCGCTCAGATCCGGCAAACGGATATCGCTGATCAGCGCCGCGTAAGACTGATGCCGCAGCGCGTTCAAGGCGCTTTTGCCGTCCCGGTGCCAATCGCAGTCCAAGCCTTCCAGAGTCAAACGATGAGCCAAGGACTCCCCCATGATGGGGTCGTCTTCCACCAGGCATAATGCTCTATTCAATATCGTGTTCACGCAGCGAGCTCCAGCGGCAGATGGACCATAAAACACGTGGTGCCGTTTTCGCTTTGTACAAATATGTCGCCGCCGAACTGTTGCACGATCTGATAGGTGATCCACAATCCGAGACCGGTCCCGCCGGATCGTTTGTGGACAAACGGTTCGAACAAGCTACCGATCTCCTCTTTCGAAACGGTTACGCCGTCGTTGGACACGCGAATTTCCAGCAGGCCATCGACGCGCGCCACGCTGAGCGTCACTTGTCCGGCCTGTTCAGCCGCCTGCACCGCATTCAATGAGAGATTCATCAATACCTGCCGTACCGGCGTCGAGGGCAGGGATAGCGGCCGGTCCAACTTGTTATCCCACACCAATTGCAATCCTTTTTTCTGGGCATCGGATTGCACCAGTAAACGAACATCCTCGATGTCTTCAGGCGTCAAGTCGTGACTTTCCTGACGCGCCTCTACCAGCAAGGCGGAGACCGTTTCATGGATCTGCTTGAGCCCTCGTTCGAGCAGAATCATTGTATTCTCGGTTTCGCTAGCTGACCGGCCGAAGCGACGGTATGTGTTGATCGCATTCATCATGCCACCCAGTGGGTTGTTGATCTCATGGGCGACGCCGGCGGCGAGCCGGCCTATCGCCGCGAGCCGTTCCGATACAATCACCTGCCCTTCCAGGTGCTGCTTCTCTTTCAACTCCTTAAGCATGGCGTCAAAGCTCTGACCGAGCTGGCCGATTTCATCATCCCGGTTGAATGGCTTGTAATCGATATCTTCCAGCGATTTACTACCGACCTGGCTCATGACCTGTGACAGCTGTACCAACGGATCGACGGTTCGATTACCCACCCACCAACCGATGGGAATCAGGAACAGCATGACGATCAGCGAAGTCAATCCGACGCGCTCCGCGATGCTCAACAAATGCGGCCAATAGATGGTCCGTGGATAGCCGATGATCACGTTCGCGATTTGTATGCCATCATCAACCACCGGTATCACGACATACAGCCGTTGGTCCTCCAATCGTTCGTGAAGGAACGGCGTCAATAAGGTATGCTTTTCGATTTCGCCCTGCAACACAGCAAGCTCCGGACCCAGTGAGCGCAACTCACGCAACATTGGAAATTGTGACGGCTGATTAGAGACAAAAACGCGTTGCTGCTCATCCAAAACAATGTATATTCGAGATCCCGCCGATCGCAGTATCTGATAAGCTTTCCAGACATCATCATGTTTGAGCGGGGCAACCAACGTCCGCGCAAGCACCGTGCCAAGCTCTACTGAGCTTCGGAACAGATCATTGCGCACCTCTTCATAGGATCGCCAGATCAACACACTCCCAATGACTAAAGCGGTCAGCAGGATGGCGAGACTGAGGTTAATTGGTATCTTGTAGCGTAAGCTGATTCTGCCGTACATTGAGCTCAGCCTGGTTCATGTAAAGCACGTTTTCTCGAATCCCCTCATACAGTTCCGGTGTTGCGGATACGAAACTATCCAAATTGAGTTCCCGCAGTAATAACACACCGTCCGGCTCATCTTTCATTCTCAGCATCACATGGCGTAACAAACGGACGTCCTCGTCCGGCAGCATGTTGTTTACTACTAGAGGTGGAAAACCGAACTTGGGTGATTTATTGACAATTCGTGTGCGTTGGGTAATCTCCGGGTGAAGCTGTCGCAGCGTGTCCCAAACATACCCGTCCACCGCACCGCCTTGAGCGACGCCTTCAGCCACCGCCATCACCACATCGTGGTGGGCCCACGCGAAAAATGTGCGTGCGAAAAACGTGTCTGGATCATATCCCAAGCGCCGCAGCCCCACGCGGGGAACAAGATATCCCGAGTTGGAGTCCGGGTCCGAGTAGGCAAATACCTTGTCCTGAAGGTCCGAGATATCTCGGGTCGACTCGTCGGTCGCAGGGACAATCAGGTAAGACTGGTACAGGGGTTGCCCGCGATATAGCGGCACCACCAGTAATGTAAGCTGGCTTGAATAGCGAACAAACGGGAAACCACATATCCAAGCAGACTGGATGTCACCCGCCAGGAGTAAGTCGATAATTTCCCGGTAGGTTTGCCGCTGAACGAACTCGACCTGGCGTTGGAGGCGGTTTTCTAGGTAGCGTTGCCAAATTCTAAGGATCGATAACTTGTTATCCAGAAACACCGGCGTCAGGCCGATACGCAGCGTCTGGACCTGCTCCCCGGCCATTGCCACCGAACTGCCCAACGCCAGCATCAGGCATAGAACAGGGATTAGCAACTGTCGCGAATCGACCATAGCGCAAAAAGACCCATTTTAACCACCCGTTAATATCCTACTCCTATTGTGGCACATCGCCTATCGCGTGACCTTGGCGTGACTCGGGCGCCAGGCGTGGTTTGCACTGCATTAACGGCCGCAACCCCCCGTGGCGACACGCTTGTGCGTTGCAACATAGTCTTAAACGGCAATCCGTCTTACATAGAATAGAGAGCGACCACAATCGTCAAAGGTTCTCGGCGCGTGGAATATAGAACCGCATGATTGGCCGCATCTCGACTCGCCGCGCGGCTTCGACGAATCCGGCCGCTGCAAACACCGATTCAAGACCGGTCCAGGTTACCGCAACCGGGATTTTGATATCGCCCTCTCTGGGTCTAATTGGATATCCCTCCACGATCTCGGCGCCGCATTGCCCGGCATAATCGACGGCCGCTTTCAACAGCTTAAGGCATAGGCCTTTCTTCCGGTGTCGCTTGGCGACGAAAAGACAAGCAACCGACCAAACGGGTTTCTCATCAACCTTGGCCAACAAGTCAGAGACGCTGAGACCGCAAAGGTACTCGCGTGGTCCCACTGAACACCAACCCACTGGTTGGTCATGGAGATAGCCGATAATCCCGCATATCTGCCCGGAACGAATCCCCGAGCGCAGGGCGTGCTTGTTTGCGTCGCCACGCTGGGCTTCGAACTGGGCTCTTGGTACCCGCCAGCGCATGCACCAACAGCCGTGACTGGCCCCCCGTTCACCAAAGAGTCGCTGTAGGTCATCCCATCGGTCCATGGAAATAGGATGGCACTGCAAATCAGGAACCGAGTCCTCCGCAGTCATGCCTGTTTCGCCGCTCCCCACTACCCACCTTTGGCGATGTCGATTCTCCGTTCAATATCCGTTTGTTCGCTCTCCAGAAAATCCATCGTCAATTTCGCCATATCGCGATAAAACGGCAAGCCGGCAACGTTGCTCACCTTGGAGCAAAACGTCGGCACCCACTTGGCGAGGTGTTCGGCCATGAACTGACACTGGTAAGCGAGACTGTTTGCGGCGCCTTCTGTATCCCTTTGTTCCCAGGCAACGCTTTCTCTTCTCGCAAGCTCAGCCATGAGCTCCAACTCGACACTGATGTGATCAGGTATCCCGCTGAACTCGTCGGCGTACTTGAAACCGAGGGCATTCACGAACTTACGCACCGTTACGGTCTCTGGACCCCACAAAGATCCGCCTTGCGGTAGATGCACCGATTCATGGGGTGAGATGTGTTCACCCGGGCCCAGAAAGAGGGCCGCAAACTCCACCGCAA
>CAMYNX010000071.1 GCA_947259875.1 uncultured Gammaproteobacteria bacterium
CACATCGTGGAGTATATGCCGGCGGGCGGCCGCACCTTCCGTAACAAGGCCTCAGTGAATGATTACAATCGATTTCTGATCGCACTATGGAACAAAGAGATTCCCGGCGCCGATGAAATCATGCGTCTGATGAGGCTACCCGGCCCCGACCGTATTTATACCGGCACCCCGAACATCCCGCCCGGTACCAAGGTCTACAACAAAACCGGGAGCACATCCCGGCTCTGCGGCGACATGGGCATCTTGGTCGTGAAAGGCAAGGACGGCAAACGCTATCCATACACGCTCGTTGGTGTCATCGAGAAACGACGGGGTGCGCGAAATTATGCCTCTTGGATCCGCGCGCGCGCGAATGTGATCCGCAAAGTGTCCAGCCTTGTTTACCGAGGCATATCGCAGCACCACAATCTACACCCTTCTTTTTGAACCGGCGTGGAGAAACGAAAACCACAGTCTTAACTTGGCTGCGCCGATCATATTAAACCGTATATCGCACCAAGGCGTCCCGCCTCTATACTTGCCAAGCAACCTGGGGACTCGGATGTCTACGTTTCAATGAACAAACGAAGCGGGTCTCTCCGGTCCAGACCACGAATAGAGGCGGGCCTATCCCGCTGCTGGCTCGGTTTACTCGAACCCAAAACGTTCCCAGTGGTGTTACGTACGCCGCACAATAAAAACGCTTCAATTCGTTGGTTCAGGCCTTGGCATGTAGCGCTCGAGTACGTGCAGGCTGTCCGGCCTGGCAAGATAGGGGTCGTTACCGGTGTAGATCCCAATCCCTGGATATTCGGAGTAATACGTCCAGTAGCTCCAGTGCAGGCCGGTGCTTTCCATAATATCGAGAATATCCTTCAGGTAATTATTGGCGCTGTCGGTGGTCGGGTTTGCGTGGGCGGTGAACTCGCCCACATAGACCGGCACCCGGTGCCAAGACTTGAAACGCAACGCGTAGTCCATCCTTTCCCGAAGCGTCATCTTGTTGATCGACGCCAGCGTTTTACGCTTGTGCCACGAAAGCACAAAACGATTATCCCCTCGCGCGCGGTCTGTCTTGACCCATGCCGAGAGTGTATACGCTCCTGATTCCACTGCAATGGGGCTGCTGAGCATGGACCCCCGGGCCGCGCATTGCGAAAACACAATCGCATGCCGCCCGCTCCTTGCGCTGGTATCGTCCACCCGGCCGCAGGAACCACGCCGCTCCCAGCTGATCCCTGGATAATCGATCTCGAATGAGTTGTTTGCCACCAAAGGCGCGGGTAGGTCAACGGCCTGTCCATCGGCCTCGAGCACCACATCATCGAACCACACGGTGCCGTGGGGCTCGTTGGATGACAGGATGACGCGCAAGATTTCGGCGCCTTCCGGTGGCGTCGCTTGAAACGTCAAACGCCGCCAGTCACCGCTTCCACTCAAACGTTCTGATTCCGCAACCCCAATCGCTTCCCCGCTGGTCACCATCTTCCCGGGATACCGCGTGATCGGACGTTGTCGCGTCGTCGTATAGAACGTGAACTGAGGCGGGTAGAAAAAATGAATGCTGTAGAAGACATTATCATCTTCTATGGGGAGCAGCTGCTTGCTGCGATCGGGTAACACCGCCTCTTCGACGATCACGATATGATTGCCATCGTGCGCGCGTATCTTACGCACAGCGGTGTTTATAACCTTCAAGTATTGCATCACATCAGGCGCCGTCCCCTCATTGAGCAGGTCGTATCCGGCGATTATTTTCCGCTGCGCGTAGCGTTTAGCGATCGTCGTCCACAATGCGTAGAACCGTTCCTGGTACCGAGTCTCGCTCCAGAATTGATACGACTGTTCCCGGTGAACAACGAAGTCGTGTGGATTCTGTATGCCCGGAGCAAGGTGCATGTCTAGGATCAGATATACCTTGTACTTCTCACACCACGCAATGATCGCATCGAGGAGTGAAAAGCCCGCCTCGTCGTACTCGAAAGGCGATGATTCCAGTTGGCGATATTCGAGCACCAGCCGGATGCTGTTCGCGCCCGTATCCGCAATACGTTTTATGTCGGCCTCCCCGAGCGTCTCCTTGAAATCCTTTAAGGAGATGTTGAAGCCTTTTAAGACCAGAGGTTCGCCGGCGCCATCAAGCACCTTCACGCCGCTTACTCTGACAAAGCCGGGGGTGCCACCGCTTTTGCTTTCGGTGAATGATGCGAGCAACAAAACAGAAACAAAAGCGAGCGCCGCAAGCGGGCGCATGTTCGATCTGCTGCGCAACGTGCTGTCGCGTTCTCCCAATTCATTGCCTCATCAACGTGGAAAAGACTCGACCAGAACCAGGTATTGCTTGCGAATAAGCCCTTCGACTACCACACACTGCGTGTATAGCTTGAGCGTACCCGGTACACACCAGCCACCGACCTTTCCCGTCACCCTCTGACGGCACGCCGGTAACCTCCCCAAGTAGACTTGCAAACGCTTTGTGGCCTACGCCGACCACTCGAGCTTGCGCAGGTAGCTACATGTCAGGAAACCGTGTTCGCCTCAGCGAACGGTTTCTTTGACCCCTATGAACGACACCGGAATCGCTAACGGAGCAAACACACGCTTTCGCGCGATCTCCCCCGCCGCGATAACCAGTCGCCTCGGCGAGATAACTCTGAGCTACTTTTCGACCCGATCTTTGAGCCCCTTGCCCGCCTTGAAAAAAGGGTATGTCTTGGCCGCTATGGTAATCGTTGCGCCGGTGGCCGGATTACGCCCTTGGCGTGCAGCGCGGTTCTTGGTACCGAAGGTACCGATTACGCCCTTGGCGTGCAGCGCGGTTCTTGGTACCGAAGGTACCAAATCCGGCGATCTGCACCTTGCGGCTGGCATCGAGTTCGGTGGCAATCACACCTGTACCTGGCTTGGTGTCGAAGATACAACTTATGATCTCTTGGGCCTTGGCCTGGGACAGATCACATTTGTTGGCGAGTTTTTCGGCCATCTCATTTTTGTTCATTGGTGCTCCTTAACTATCGTGTTTCGAGGGCTTGATCGACAGGAGGCGCCCTCTTAGTTATTTACATTGATGTCGGATGTGTGCACGCGTCTAACGCCCGCTAACCGGCTGTATAAACCATGAGCCCCTTTGGTGGCAAGCGATAAAGCCATTCCAGCATGAGATTGGGTGCCATTCCCATGCAATTTACTGGGTTTCAGGGGAATGTTTCACCGCTGTTGCACCGCGACAGTGCGGTTTCCCCCATATACTGCGTGGTAGAACTAACCGCGCACCGACTGCTGCATCAATCGACTGATGCCGAACACCGCAAGCAGTACAAGTCTCGGTGTGGACTCCGCGTCGGAATACTGGACATGCATTACGTGGCATAATCCGGCTAGGCATAATAATAAATCTAAACTCATCAATGCGCGTCACCCACAGCTTTGAATGCATGTCCGGTCGTCCTGCAACGTTTGCAGTTTTGTTGGGGTTGCTCATGGCAACCGGCATCGTAGAAGCCAAACAAGCTGCAACTGGTGACGGCGCGCGCGTAGAGAATTTTCGGTCGGGCTGGTCAACATCATTGCAAGGTGGGTTCGCCCGTCAATTTGACGCCGATATGAACGGCGGGGGCTCATTCAGCGTCAAGCGTTTCTTCATTCAAGGTGGCGCGGCCTATTCTCCGAAACCAGGCCGAAGCGTGACGATCTCGGTCGGTTATGGCCGCGACAGTTATGATTTTTCGGGGGCGACCGGTTTGGCCGGTCTCGCGCCGTGGAACGACATTGACACACTGCGATTCGGTTTGCCGGTGCGTTGTCGCTTCGATGACAAACTTACGTTGTTCTTATTGCCCACGCTTCGTTTTGCCGCAGAGAGCAGCGCCAGTCTCGACGATGGCGTCAGCGGCGGCGCTCTGGGCGGGGTTAGCTACCGCGTCAGCGATCGCCTGAGCATCGGACCCGGTGTTGGGGTGTTGACGCGTATCGAAGATAGCACCGATGTATTTCCGATCTTGTTGATCAACTGGAAGATCACCGATCGGCTCAGTCTGGAAACCGGCCGCGGTTTGGCGGCGACAGTGGGCCCCGGGCTTACGCTCAACTGGCGGACCAACAGTAAATGGAAATTTCTTGCGGGCGCCCGCTACGAAAAACTTCGTTTTCGCCTTGACGAGGACGGACCTGCGCCGCGGGGTGTCGGTGAGGACCGTTCGATCCCACTTTTCCTGGGCGCGATTTATCGCTTCAATCCCACGGTTGAATTGACCATCCTGGGTGGTTTGGAGCTGGATGGGGAACTTCGCCTCAACGATGAAAACGGTGATCGGATCATACAAGACGACCACGACGACGTGGCATTTCTCGCGTTCAGTTTCCGTGCCCGACTCTAGCCCGCCAATGCAAAGTTGG
Organism: uncultured Gammaproteobacteria bacterium; assembly: GCA_947259875.1. Lineage (GTDB taxonomy): Bacteria > Pseudomonadota > Gammaproteobacteria > Arenicellales > JAANXG01 > CALZGZ01. The sequence goes on from CAMYNX010000071.1 coordinate 4,375, forward strand.
TGATTACGCAACAAGACATTTATATCGCGTATGTGTCCACCAGGCTGTTAGCAAGCATTTCGCGTCCGGTAACGTCAATTCGTACGTTTTGATGCCCGTTCACAAGAAGTGACGGTTAGAGGCGAAAGTAAGAAGTAAAATGTCTGCTTTTTAGTCAACGTCAAAACCACGCATCACCATGTCGGCATAGCTGATCAGCCCGACCAATTTTCCGTGATCGATTACCGGCGCTAGCGTCAGACCGAACTTGTCGAAAAGCCGCGCGCAGTAGCGAATATCCATGTCCGGGTCCACCGAGATGACGGGTTTCGACATGATCTCGTAGATATTGACGCGTTTCGGCGAACGATCCTGAGCGAGGACCTGACGGGCCATGTCCGATAATAATACGATGCCGTATTCGTCGTCCTCGCTGCGCTTGTCGACCAACAGGGCCTCGGCACCTTGTTGCTTCATGGTCTGCAGCGCATCATGAACGGTCGTCAAGCCGTCTACGGTTTGAAACTTGCCGGTCATTACGTCGCGTACTCGAATAATGCCTCGATCTTTCATAACTGATCCTCAACGATCTCTGTGAGTTGTTCAACTTGATGGGCGATGCCCACGGCATCTTCGACATCGATTTGAAACGCGATGCCGGCTCCCGGCTGGCGATCGAACTCGCCGATCTCCGCGATCTGCTCGAGTATGTTACGGCTTAGATGTTCTTCGACAAGAAACAATAGCATGTTCCGTTGGGTCTCGAGACTCAGGCCGAGAAACGTTTTGGCTACCTCCAGGCCTTCACCGCGAGCCTGATTGAGCACCGTGGCGCCGGTGGCGCCCGCCTTACGCGCGGCTTTCATGACCGATTCGGTCTTGTCGTCGTCCACGAGTGCGATGAGTAACTTGAAATGCATGATGATTTACCTCTCGTAGTTGTGAGCTTTAGTTGTCGTCGTCCTTCGCGCTTGCCTGCCGCTGTTTTCGCCGCAGCGACCACCAGTCACTGAGCTGGGCGTAACCCATCACTGTGATGATCGGAAACAAGCTCGCGAATGCGATCAGCCCGAATCCGTCAATCAACACATTGCGTCCGGGCACCGTGCTCGCAAGGCCCAGTCCGAGGGCGGCGACCAGCGGCACGGTCACCGTGGAGGTAGTCACTCCTCCTGAATCATAGGCGAGTGGAATGATCGCGCGCGGTGCAAACACCGTCTGAATTACCACGATCACATACCCGGCGATGATGTAGTAGTGAAGGGGTGTACCGGTCACGATGCGATAAGTGCCAAGCGTGATGCCGATGGCCACCCCCAACGCCACGGCCACCCGCAGCCCCCACACCCTGACGGTACCACCGGAGACACTTTGCGCCTTGACCGCCACCGCGATAAGCGCCGGCTCGGCGAGGGTGGTGGCAAACCCTAACGCCGCGGCGAAAACATATACCCAACCATAGTCTTGCCAGCGCACCAGTCCTGAAGCCGACACTGGGTCGCCCCCGAGAAAGGTCGGGCTCGTTAATTGGTATGCCATTAATTTCCCAAGCGGAAACAAAGCGCGTTCCAGACCCGCTAAAAACAAGGTGAGGCCGATCAACACATACACGAATCCGATGAGCGATTTCCCAAGGTTTGGAATTGGCCGCCGCAGCACCAGGACCTGGAACCCGATCACCACCGCAACGATGGGGAACACATCGTGCAGCGTTGAATACAATGTGTGCGCGAGTCCGGTGAAAAGATCCATTAGATGAGCATCCCGTAGATCATCACGAATATCATCGGCGTCAACGATGCAAAGGCAATGAGTCCAAATCCGTCCACCAATGGATTTCGTCCGCGAATACTCGTGGCGAGGCCAACACCCAGTGCGGTTACCATCGGCACCGTGACCGTAGAGGTGGTGACACCCCCCGAGTCATAGGCGATGCCGATGATCTCCGGGGGAGCGAAAATAGTAATGACCACCACGCCAATGTACCCACCAATAATGAGGTAGTGGAGCGGCCATCCCTTGAGAATTCGGAACACGCCGACAACAATGGCAACGCCGACAGAGAAAGCCACCGTCACCCGCAAACCTCTGGCATAGTTGCGCATCGACGCTTCGTTTGACTCTATTGCACCGGCCTGCGCGGCCACTTTGGCCGCTTCGTCGGCGATCGCAATGAGCGCCGGCTCGGCAATCGTGGTGCCAAAGCCAAGGGCGAACGCGAATATCAGCAACCACACCAAACTCCCCTTGCGCGCAAATCCGTGCGCGATTGCCTCGCCGATGGGAAACAAACCTTGCTCCAAACCCCGGGTGAAGAAGGTTAGCCCGAGCACGACGAACACGACACCGACAAGAAGATCGTCCACGTTGGGAAATGGCTGCCGCAATACCGCGAACTGGAAGAATGCAATGACGAATACGATGGGAAGCAGATCGCGAATACTCGACCGAATAAAAGACAGCATCAGTTAGCCTGGGTCCTGGGTGTTATCACTATCTTTAGCCCGTATATTGCACCAAGGATCCCGGATGATGGCGACGGGATTTGTGCTGCGCGAAGTTCCCCTGCGGTGCGGGGACGAGCCCCCTGCGGTGCGGGGACGAGCGCCGTGCTGGAGCGACATGCATAGCCGTAGCTACGGGTTGAGTGAAGCACAAGTTCAGGCGCTCGAAACCGAGCCAGCGCCGGGATAGTCCCGCGACTATTCATGGTGCCCAACTAAGAGCTCCGCGGTGTGACTTCCATGAATTGGCAACATACGAGTCTCCAGGTTATTCAGGGGGAATAATTGCGGGACGCCTTGGTGCAATATACGGGCTGATATCTCCACGGTTGACGCAGTCTACCATCGACATGTTCGGTTCAGATCTGCGCGATACGTCAACCGCGATTATGGACGATAATCACGATTTGATCGAAGATCGAGGTCAAGCATTCGCGCTGATTTCGCAACCGTCACCATTGTCTTGCGCGGTATGAACTGCGCATGAATATGCAAAATCCAGTGGCGAGGGGAGTCTACATACCGTAAAGCGCGTCTCCTTGGAGATGTAGAAATTACTCCTCGATCCTTCAGCTCCCCCTTTTGTCGATATGACTGCGCGTAAGTTTGATTTGCGTCAAAGCCGGATTCTTACACAAGTGATATTAAAGTATGGTGCGCACGATGTATGTGCGCGCGTTGGACCCAGTGTAAACGCGTCGGCTTGCCGAAGGCCGGGCGTGTTGAAATGTACTCGCCGTGTGCATACGGCAACGGGTTAGATCAACACAAAACTCTCCGCGGGCGAAGACGATAACATGACCAGAATTCATTCGGATACAGAGTTTAAGGCGGCCCTCTACGAGCTGTCGTTAGCGCAGCAAAGACAGGTCGCGAAGCGCTTTATCGATCACGTCATCGAGCTTTCAGATAACCCCAGGGTGACAAAGGCAGTGACGTTCGTTGCCACAAGCGGACTGCCGGCGGCGGCGGAGATTGCCGATGGCTATAAAGCGGCCAAGGCGGCGGCAATAGACAGCTATACCTTGTGTGGGCATGAAGGAGACTGGCGCCGGCAGGCCAGTCATTTCGTGGCCGCGGCGGCGGCTGCCTGCCTGACACCCGAACCGCAAGCAGGATCAGATGGGAGCGTCGCATGGAGTACGGCGATGAACGCACGCATGGCGCGGGTGTGTGCAAAGATTGCCGACGGGATAGGCGCGGATGACACCGAGGCAAGAAAACAATACGAGATACTGGAGGCGTTTTTGGCAGCCGGCTGATTCCAGGCCGGGCGGCCACCTAAGGGGAGGTCCGGCGCGCTGCGTCCTCGAAGAAAGCCAAGTACTCGGTCCAGTCGGTGATCGGGCCGCGGTGGGAAAAGATGACCACCCCGTTGCGGTCGATGACGTAACTGGACGGAAACACGCGCGCAATGTCCCGGTCTGGAATGTTAGTGTTCCCGGCGGCGGTGAGGTTATGGTCTTGTGCTCCGCGTGATCCTGAGTCGAATAACGGCAACGTCTCGATGCCCTGTTGCGTGAGCCAATCTCGGGCCTGTTCGACAGGTTCCCGCATCTGCAACAACACCACGGCGACATCGGCAGGCAGCCGTTCACGCAAAATGCGGTAAAAGCCATACAGCGACGGCAACTCGCGTGCACACGGCGGACACCAAGAGCCCCAAAAATGCAACAGCGCCAGTTTGCCGCGCAGCCGTGCTACCGAATGTGTCTCCCCTTGAGGGTTCGTGAACTCCAGGCTAGGAAAACGCTGTCCCACCGCGGTGCCTACCTTAGCGCCGGCTGCCTGTTCAGCGCTCGCGTACGGACCCCAAAGCCGTGACCATTGTTGCCGCGAGAAAGTCACGCGGTCATCGACTGCATACACCACACAGCGCTGACGTGTACGCTTGCCGCATTCAACCAGCGCAGATTGTTCGGCTTCCTCGGCGCTGTCCTGTCCCGATGTCCACGCCCACGCACCCCCCGGTGCAATGGCGAACGCGCGGTGACCTTCGGCGTTTAGGAACAGCTGATAGTAGCTGTCCTGCGCCTTGGTGCCGACTTGCGGGATCGCGCCGGCATCGTATAGATCGGCAGCAATCGTCATCGCGGGAACTGCCAGCACAGCAGCACCGGCCGCGAGCCAACGCATCGTCCGCGCAGCGAGGCGCTGCCAGAGCACAGGCCGCAGGCGAATAGTCATTGCGCTTCCCTCGAATTCCTCCCGGCGTTCAGTCGACTTCTTCCCAGCCAGTTACCATCGCCTTGATGTGAGAGGTCGGTGTGTGACCGACGGTGGCGAGGTAGACGTGGGCGATAAAGAAGATCAACATCAAAAATGCGCCAATGACGTGGCCGAGGGCGATCCACTCCAGGTTGAGCCAGCCCAAGCCCCAGTTGGCCCACGAACTGTAGAACAAGTACAACAGGCCGGTCAGCCAGATCAACGGGTTGATCACCAGTTTGACGAACAGGTACGCCAACCTCTGTAGCGGGTTGTGTTTGGTCAACGTCGACTGCCGGAACGGATGCGGCGCATTGACGAAGATCCCGGTGACGTAATAGCGCAATACCGCCTCTGCCTTTTCCATGGTGGGTATGTATTGTTTCCACTCACCGGTCGTGAAGTGCCAGAATATCGCGAAGATCCACAATGTGATCAACACCCAGGCGGCGGTCGTGTGATAATCCACCGCCCGCTGGAAACCGAGCCACGCGTAGGTACCGTGGATCTCAAAGCCGGTTAACATCATGAACGTGATCAAAGCGGCCTGGGACCAGTGCCAAAAACGTTCGAACCTTTTAAAGATGTATATGCGTTGCATGGTCTAACCTCTCTTTCTACTGCTAACAAACATGCGGATCGCACCGTGGATAAGCACCGAGATCAGAGCGAGTAAAGCGAGCGAAAACCCGGCGGTGTCCATCGCCACGATACGATCACGTGCCGGGACATAAACCCCTTCGATGCCGGCCAGGCGGCCACCCTTGGTGTGACACTGTTCGCATTTCAGCGCGTCCTCTTTCGGCGCCACCATATGCGTGATAGGCCAACTCATCTCGGTTTCGACGAAACCCATACTCCCGCTGTATTCGGCGCCGACTGCTTTCATCCCGGTCGCCAACGCCTTGTCCCAGTCGTAATTTTTCCAAAAAGCAGTGTCGTCATTCCCCGTGGTGTGCAACACCGCCAGCGTTTGCAGTCCTTTGTCATACATCTGCTTACCGCGAAACACGCGCAGCGGCCAAATGCGTGAATCGGGATCATCGGGACCACCCAGGAACTCGTTGATCTTGACGAGGCTCGACCCATCGACCTTGTCCCCGAACAGGGTGTACTTTACTTTGCCGTTAACCCATTTGTATTCGGGGATCACGTAACGATCGTACGTGAAATGACCTTTGTTACTGTCGTATTCGACCTTGCCAACGCTGTTGCGGGTGCGGATGCGTTTGCCCTGCTCATCCAACCGGCCGGCAGTCGACCAATCCCAACTCATCTTGGTGTGCCGCGGCCCGCGGGCATAGGCCGGAACGTGACACGTCTGACAGGCGATCTTATGCGTGTGATCGTTGAGCTTGGCGTCGGCTGAGTCGTGCGGCGTGTTACCGTGACAGGCCTGACAGGTCGCCGGGTTGCGTGCCTCTTTACTGCCGCGCATCTGCGCGCCACTGGTGTCGCTGGCGGTGGGCCCGTAGCGGCTACCAGGCACCTCGTGGGCGTCGGTGACGTGGCACTTGGCGCAAGCGAAATTCAACCCTTCGGTATCCATATGCACATCGAGGTAACGCTTGGGGTTCTCGAGCGAGCTGTCCAGGTCGCCGTGCTTCACTGCATCACCGCCGCCACCGCGAAAGTGACAGGCGCCGCAAGTTTTACGGCTGGTCTTACCGACGTTTTGTGCCACTTTCTTGAGGTCCGTCGGCGGCCGTAAACGACCCGATTTCGGCGGCCATTCCATGGTCTCATAGTTGGGGTGACCCGCCAGGCCAGGGAGCTTCTTATAGACGCCGGTGGTGTCGTGACACACCAAGCAGTCGACGTTCTCCTGGACGGTGAAGTCGAATTTTTTGTCGGCCCATCCATAACCGATGTGGCACGCAGAGCAGTGATCTTCATTAGAAGCAACCGCGGTGCAGAAGTTATTGATTACATGCTTTTTACCGAGCACCTGACCGGTGTCCGGGTTTTTGTACTCCCATGTCCAGTGCTTGGTCTTGTGGATCTGCTTGGCGGCTTCGGTGTGACAGCTAAGGCACGCCTTGGTGACCTCGGGACCGGACTTGAAGTCCGCCTGCAAAGCCTCGAACTTGGTGTGATCCGCCGTCGACGAGTCGAGCTGCGGCGCCGCGTCTTGGGTCGTTTGTTTGAGCGCCGCCGCAGGTGCAGGATTGGCGGTGGCGTAGGCCAGTCCCGAGATGGCAAGCCCAACTGACAAGCCAGAGGCGATGAGCGTGCCGATAATGATTCTTGGTATGATCATGATGTGTCACCAAAAGCTAATAGCTGCGTTGACGTTGACATAGGGTTGTTGAGTGGTGGTTAACAGCCGCTCAACTCCTGTCCGCCGGAACCCTTACCACCACCGGGCCGAGTCTTGATCAGCGGCGGCGCCGGCTTGCTGGGGTCAAAGCTCAAAAATGCCTCTTGATCCTTGGCCACTTCGTCCATGATGCTGCTGACCTTTTCACCGAACATCTTGCCCATCAACCCGGAATTCATGGTGCCGATGTAGGTCTTGCCGTCGTCCTTTTTGTACACTGTGATGGTGCACGGCATCAGGATAGAGAGGATTCGGGTCGCGTCTTCCGCCAGCAGCGGAGCCGAGTATTTGGTGCTGCACGCCTCCACCAGAATCACCGGAGGCACGTTGGTTCCCGCTGCCGCCACCGACACCGAGGGCGACCTGATACCCGACAACTTCCAGCCGCGGTCGGAGAGCGCCTGGATGTTGGCTTGGATGCGGGCGGCGGTTTCTTCAACACCGAACGGACTCTCGTGCTCGGTCATCATGAAGCCGCCCGCGGTGTTCCAGCCGACGATAGCGACCAGGGCAATACCAGAGAAAAATCCAGCCACGATCTTCAACATAATGGGTTCTCCTAAAAATACTTCAGTATGTAAGTATATTATAACATACTTATGTATCTCTGTCTTGCCCTAACATGATCTGGCTCAAGTTTTCGCGCATTCGTTACGTCTCCGCCAGGCGCTTAAAACCGGCACCACGCGGACCGAACGAGGTCATGTATGACGCAGTGTTCCGCCCCGTGCATCGCGCCGCAGCGCGATGCACCCGAGCGACGGACCGGGTGGGCTGGGTGTGCGTGCGATGCACGACACCGCATCGTCATCTATCACTTATGACTGCCGGCTGTCTAACTTGCGAATAATGCTCGCCGCACCAGGTTTGCACCGAGCAGAAACAACCCAGCAAGGACGATGTTGCGGAACGCTTCCGCGGATAGCCGGCTCGATAGGACATCGCCGAGTTTCATGCCGATGAGCGCCGGCACCAGGCATGCCATCGCGATCATAAAGCGCGTGGAATCCAAAATACCGAGCGTCCAGTAGGAACCAGCGACCAATATGCCGGTCGCCATAAACAACAGCGCCAAGGCCGCAATAAATAATTCTCTGGTCAGGTTGAGCCCTACGAGGTACATGACGAATAGCGGCCCATTTGCCGTGATGAGCCCACCGACGATGCCGGCAATAGTACCCACGCCCCATCCGACGGGGCGTTCCCATGTGCGCGGGATATGAAAACGCGGTACGTATACGGTCAGTACAGCGAACGCCATCACCAACAGACCCAAGGCTAATCCCAGCGCAACTTCGTCCGCCGACCTTACCAAAAAGGCCCCGCCAAGCGCCCCGGCCGAGAGGCCGAGGATCATTGGCCAGAACCTTGTGAACGTCTGGGTTACGAAGCCCGCCTGCACGAATTGGGCGAGGTTCGTGAACACCATTGTCGCGGCGTTGATTGCCAGTGCCAGTTCGATCGGCAGGAAGTTGGGGAGAATCGATATCGTCACCAATGGCAGCCCGAATCCCATCGCGCCTTTGATGATCCCGCCAATCAAAAATGCGCCGGCCAGCCCAATTGCCTCCGGTAATCCTAAGCCTAATATTACGTCCATCTATTGTTAGTGCCGATTTCTGTTTTACCCCAAACATGGATAATTTTCGCACGCGCCGCTACATCTGCACTGTAGCGAACAACACTGCACCTATGTCTTAACTCTTTATTTTGCCGTGACGAAGGGAAGCCCCGCCAAATCGACGCCAAGCAGCATACTCGCGGCAGACATCCGGTTTCACGACCTCTACTGTGAGGTTGTCACAGAACTCTATCAACCCGCGCTTTGTGCAACAACCTAACGCGTCACAAGAATCCCTGCACGCACCACTGCCGAGTCGTGCTTCAGCAGTGACGCGCGCTTTTATTGAACAAGAGTGCTTTTCGTCAAAGCGACGTGCATGTGTCGGCGACTAGTGCTAAAACAATAAGGATCCACGAAAATGACAATGATTGCGATTTGTCAAGCTTCTCTTTGTCGAAAATCGCGCGCTCTTTAGTGACAATTGCGCTATACTTACCGGCAAGTGTTGCCCTTGGAGTGTCGAACCTAAACTACGTGTTCGAGGGTACCGGAACGACGGTGTTGTTGTGCATGTCCGACTATAGCGGAAAGCCTGAAACACCGCGGAGGCGCCCACTTAGCACTTGTGTGACTTTGGTTCACGACACGCGGGCAGCACTTTTTTTGTGTCACGATGCCGCGACAAGCCCTAACTGCCATTCCGCTGGGTCACAAAAACCAGACCTCATCCCCTGCACGTGAGCGACCCGGCGCGGCGATTCAACTTACTAATACGCCCCCCTCATTGTGACCGGCGACAGCTTTGCCCCGCGCAGTCGGCAACCGACAGGAAACAATAAATCGCGGTAACCGCCCTCTTCTCCTTTAGGCCATCGGGGGCCTAGGCTAGAATTGCGGGCGCTTGTTTGAGACTCGAGGGTCTCTATTTTCACCGAGTCCACGAGTTTCGTTCAATGAACAACGATAAATCAGTGGGTTACAAAAATAATCTTGTCCTTAATCAAATCTTAAGCTTGTTCGGCTATGTTGCACTATGGAAGATTCTGAGCACTGGGCAAAGCGGGACACGACCAGCGAGGAACCTGGCATGCGTATGATCGCGCTGGCCGCGATCGCCGCTGCCCCGGCCGCGTACGGTGACAGCGGTCACCGCTTGACTGCAACCAGTGATGGGGCACCGGTTTTGGAGTTGTATAGATCGAATGACGGTCGAGTCCGGTATCAACTGAACAACGACTGGTTACTCGGCATGAGTCTTGGTGTGTCGCCGGTGGATCTTGCCGACGACCCGCGACGTTGGCGGCCACTGAACAAATGGCGGCCTGACTTCGATGTATATGATTTCTCCGATCGTCCCCACAAGATCACTGATCTGGCGCTGGGGCGTCCCCAAAGAATTAAATGGTTTTGGACGATCGGGTCAACGCAAGACTTCTACAGCGATGATCGGTTCGATTTCAGATGGGATCTGCTTCAACACTTTTCGTTGGAGACTAAGGCCGGATTTCTGGTGCCGTTTGGTAACCGGTGGTTGTTCGGTGGCGCCATCACCTTGGACCGCAACATGGGCGACCATCCGTCAACCGCGCTACCGAGGAAATCCGATTCCAAAACAGCAGCTGGCGCATATGTCGGTTTCAAGCTTGCGTATTGAGCTGCCGATTTTGATATGCGGATCCTTATTGTCGAAGACGACTCCCTGCTTGGCGAAGGACTTCGCGCAGGTTTATCGCAACATGGTTTTACCATCGATTGGTTGCAGGAAGGCCATCTGGCGCTGCACGCGCTACGTTACGAGAAATTCGATGCCGCCGTGCTGGATCTTGGACTCCCCGATATGGATGGCACGAAGTTACTTTTAGATTACCGAAAGCAAGGCGAGGGAATACCGACCTTGGTTCTCACTGCCCGCAACGCGATCGGCCACAAATTGGTTTGCCTGAAAGGTGGCGCGGACGATTATCTGATCAAGCCCGTCGACATACGCGAACTGGCAGCTCGGCTCCATGTGCTGCTACGGCGCCGAGAGGGGCGGAGCACGTCGGTGTTGCGTCATGCAGACGTGGAGTTGGATCCACATGCTCACCGGGTAAGCCTCGGTTCCCAACAGATCGACCTGTCTCCGCGCGAATTCAAAATCCTGCACACGCTGCTGCACTCACGCGGACGGGTTATATCAAAGGAGCAGCTCGAACAACACGTATACGGCTGGGAAACCGATGTAGGCAGCAACGCAGTACAGGTCCACGTGCACAATATAAGACGAAAATTGGGTCACGATGTGATACAGACCATCCGCGGCGTCGGATACATCATCGATTAAAGAGGTCAATATGCGCGCTTCAATACGTCTACGTTTATCGCTCGGATTGACCCTTGTGATCGTCGTCATATGGGCACTGGTGGTGACGATCACTTACTACGGTGCAAAACGCGAGGTGCGCGCCTTGTTCGATACCCAGCTCGAACAGTCAGCTCGAGTCGCGGCACGCACGCTTCTTGGTGTGCCGTCCGCAGATCAAACGCGCGATACGGTGGCGCCGAACGATTCCAGTGAAAAGCAGGAAGTTCGAGATCAATATCAAAAATATTTGGCGGTGCAGATATGGAATGAAGACGGCGAGTTGGTGCTTCACTCGAAAAATGCACCGTTGCTTCCCCTCGCCGATACGACGGTCGGCTTTACAGATGCGTTTTTCAATGGCGAGGCGTGGCGCACCTATTCTTTCGTGGATGATTCCCATGGTCTGACGATCCGCGCCGGGGAACCCTACCGGCCCAGGAATTACCTCACACAACACGTAATAGTGCAGACGCTCTACCCGATAGTCCTTGGGCTACCGGTGATTACAGTGTTGATCTGGATCGCGGTGGGACGAGGATTGACTCCGCTGCGGCGTCTGACATCGCAGGTGCACGAACGAGACCCGGAGAATCTGATACGAATTCACGCCCCGTATGCCCCTGACGAGGTCAGACCACTGGTTGAGGAGTTGAACATATTACTGGAAAGGCTCGAGCAAAAAATCGACAAGGAGCGCCGCTTCATCGGCGACGCCGCGCATGAACTGCGTACACCGCTGGCAGGATTGAGAGCGCACGCCGAGGTGGCGCTTGGCGCACGAAACACAAGGGAACGAACGCGCGCTATCAAATATTGTCAAAGGCGTTGATCGCGCAAGTCACTTGGTAAATCAACTTCTTACTCTGTCCCGTCTCGATGAATCGGCGATGGCCGCCGATCGGATCGTGGATCTTGGCGACGCCCTGCGCACAGTCTTGAACGATCTTCGCGCATCGGCCGACGAGAAGGCTATCGCCGTGGTTTTCCAGGCCAACACTGGAGACAAGTTTCCCATTCTTGGAAACACCGAGGCAATTTATATCCTGTTTCGTAATCTCGTGGATAATGCGATTCGTTATGGACCCACCGACTCGGCGGTATCGCTGACGCTGACACAACAACAAAACAACTGGTTAATCACTATCACCGACGAGGGATCGGGTATTCCTGTCGGTGACCAAGACAAGGTGTTTGACCGGTTTCACCGCCGCACCAAGGCGGATACCTATGGAACCGGTCTGGGACTGTCAATAGTAAAAGGCGTTGTCAACTTGCACCGGGGCAAGATCTCCATACAACAACGTGATGACCATAGCGGTCTGTGCGTTCAGGTGTTGCTGCCGGTTTGTCGCCGCGAAACGTTGCCGAAAGAAACATCGGACCTTGCCATACTGTATAGTGATGAAGGTCCTGTAACCACAAGTTTGGTTGCCGAACACTAGCCCGTATAGCGCACCAACGCGTCTTCACGCAAAACCCAGCCGCAGCATCCATCGGACATACCTCGTATCCAGCGTAATCATTCCTTAAGTTTCACTTCGTAGAATAGCGCTGACCGACAAACGAAACCGGCGGTAGTGAAACTAGATTCAATTCATCGGTGGTGCCCGGCTGCACCGTGGACAGTGATTACAGCGTCACGACGTGGCCGGTGCGGGCCAGGCCCAAGGTACACGATAGAGGTCGATCGTTGGGTTGCCGGTTGGACCGGTGCGCTCTTAGCGTAGGGCGAAAAGGATGCGATCAATGATGATACTGCTTACGGTTTTTATGCAGTGGTCACCCAATCTTTGTGACAACTTTTTTCAACCGCTATAGGGGGTATGAGCATGCCCATGAGTTATCACACTTATGATGAAGATCCTGTTTACAGAAGTATTCTCTATTACAGTTTCCTGTTTTCTGTGGGTTTTGTTCCGGGGTTGCTCGTCGGGTATCTATTATGGGGCTGACTACGCGATCGAAAACCGGCGCCTCACTACCAGATCGCGGCGGTTCCCGCTCGCGACACGCCGGCAAAGATGACCGGGAAAGACGTTCATCGAGGTCGAGGTCAATCATCGTGTTCGTGGATATACGCGAAGGAGGTCCGGGAACAAACCGCCCGGGTTCTCAGCGAAGATACATGATTCGTGGTGGCAGCAACCGGATCATCCCGTGCGGAAATCCGCGTTGCCGTAATGGTGGATTGTCGACTGCTGCGATCGTAAAAGAGCTCTTAGAAAGGGGTGAAACGGAGCAACTCCGCCTCGAGGTATGCCCGGGTCTCATTGCCACCGGTGTTGGTAACGCAGCAGGGATTCGGTGTCAAAATTTGTTCGGCGTTCGCGTGAGAATTCAACAACAAATCTAGCCCGCATTTCTAACCAGGATCCGGGATGCTGACGCAGGACTCGCGCAACCTGCAAAAACAAATGTCGCCATTTCATAGACGAGACGCTGTGGGTCTCTCCGGTGCAGACCATAAATAGAGGCGGGCTATGGCGATCGCTTCTCGAATTGCGCGTTCCGTTCCGCCCACACGGAGTAAATCTCGTCCGGCCACAGCGAAAGCAGATAGTCGATAATATTCGAGATCTCGATTTCAGTCAGTTTCGAACCAAACGATGGCATCGTACGCCCACCGTTCTTGATGGTATTGACCAAATGCCGCCGGGGATGATGCCAAGCGTGTGCACTGCCATCCAGCGGCGGCGGTGGGAAATTGCCGCTGGCGTCACGCCGCTGCCAATTGACAAAACCTTGTGCGCGGGGACCATGGCATTGCGCGCAGTTTTTAGCGAATAGCTTCGCGCCGTTTATCAACATCGAAAAGTCCCCAGGTCTCTCGGGCGCGTTCTTCGCCGCGCTGGTGAGACGCTCGTCCACCGCCTGTTTCAACTCGTCAGCCGCCCGCTGCTGGGCGTTTGTAGTCGCCGCCGCTTCATCGGAACTTGCATTATAGGAAACAGACAGTAGAGCCGCTAAAACAAATAACCAAATTGTATTCATGCAACGATAATCTCAAATCCAGGTGCGTATCTTCGATGAACAAGCAGAACCAACGTCGCACGTCACCCCCGCGCTGCGCCTAATTCGACTTCGAAAGCTTTGACCGGGCCGAGTACGGTATCCCACGAAAGTGAATCGGCAGAAAGCCGGCCTTTTTCTCATAGACAATGCGCCACACGCCATCGGCCTCCTTCCGCCAATACTGTCGTTTACGCGAACGGGTATTAAAATTGCTACTACGATAGTCCTGGCCGAAGGTCACAACCATCAAATCTGATTCGCCGGGGTATCGAAAGACACTGATATCATCGAGCCTAACCTTGATAAAGGTTTTCTGTTTCGCCACGCGATGCTTGTGCCGCGTCCACCGTTCGTAGTCCATCTTTCCGCTACGAAATGTTTTGGCATAGTGTCTTGCATAACGTCTGTCATCGCGGCTCTCCCAGTCCTGCCGCCATTGTTCGAGGCGTGCGAGAAATGCCTTGCGTTGCCGGCTGATGTCTTCCGCTGACACCCAGTTGACGCGGTCCGCGATGATTACCGGCGTCGTCCCCGTGTCCACCATCTTGGACAACAGCGCCATGTCCCGGTTGGGCAGCGCCAAACACCCGTCACTAATCAGGGGTGCACGATTGTAGGTATCCGATGGGACACCATGTAACCAGATCCCATGGCCGGTCCGCCCCAGCCGGCGGTCCCATTCGTTGGGATAATTGATAGGCAACGCAGCGGATCCGTAAAAATCGGACAACCCGCTGGGATCCAGCCGTGAGGTAACAAAATACAAGCCAACCGGGCTGCGCTGGTCTCCTTCTTTGACTTTCAGCATACCTCTCTTGCCGACCGACACATAGGAATCTCCCACCAACTTTAACCGGTTACCCTGATTGGCAAAGACATGGAGCCGCGACAAAGAAGCATCCACCACAATGACGTGGCGCCGATCGGCGGACAATTGGATCACATATTCGGGCCACATACCCTGACCCAAATGCGGTGCTTGCTGTTGATGTGCGAGCCTTCGCCGTGCCTCGTCGAGCAATGCGGTGACTTTGTTGTCCGTCTGAGCGAAAGTACCTCCGAAGGAAGCAACGGGCCGGTCTTGAGCCATTAACAAATCCGCATAGACCAGCTGTGCCAAACGAAATTTGGGGTTGCGCTCCACAAGACGCTTTGCCTTCGCGAGAGCTATCGAAAGCCGCGCTGCACGCACATCATCTAAGATCTCCAGCAGAACCTGTTCATTTTTATCGGTTCGAGCTTCCTCAAATGTGATTGTTTTTTGTTCAGCGTGCACAGCCGAGACTAGCAACAGCGCCGCCGCTAATATCCAGCCCGTTTTCTTTCGCCTATTGTTTAATATTTTCATTCGCGTTACTACCGCACAGTATACGCTAACGCACAGCCGACGCGGAATTGAGCATAATCAATACGATAGTATATCCCGTGCTCAGTTATCAACCCGAGCCTCTTGAGCATAGCCGATCAGCTCTTTCGCGGGCACGTACCCACCGATGATAGAACCGTCCTCCAGGATAATCGTCGGCGTCCCACTCACGCCAACCAGTTGCCCCATCTGAAAGTGCTCCGTGACGGGATTATCGCAGCGTTTGGGATCAACTGGTCTACCGGCTTTCGCGTCCGTCATCGCCTTTTGAGGATCATCCGCGCACCATACCGACACCATCTGGTCATAGGCCGCTGACGAGACACCCGCACGCGGAAACGCGAGATACCTCACCTTTATCCCGGCCTTATTGAGTTGTCCGACTTCGTTGTGCAGCTTCGAGCAATAGGGACAGGTTACATCGGTGAACACCGTAATCGTCCGTTCCACGTCTTGTGGCGCAAACACAATCATGCCGTCCTCACCCAAGTCATTCACCGCATCGATGCGCACCTGCTTACGCGCCGATTCGCTGACGTTTTCGCCGCGATCGATATCGATGACATCACCGCGGATGATGTATCTACCATCTGCCGATATGTACAACAACCGAGGACCCACGATGATTTCATACAGGCCGCTAACCGGCGACGCCTTCACGTTACTCGTGGAGAAATCCGTAATCAGCCGGTTCCCGGTCGCGAGCACAGCATCGGGAATTGGATCGCCCGCCACAGCAACAACCGGTGGTATTAGCACCGCAACTATCAGTATCGCTATCTTTCTAAACATCACACATCTCTCCGATTTAAAACCATTCAAGGTTGCAAGACTGCGGTCCTGAGCCGATCACCATCAGTCCAGGCAAGGTAAACCTTGCCGTTCGAGTTTACCAACTGCGGGAATCCGCTGGCCCCAGAAATCTTGCTGACCACTTGTGCGCCCTCACTTTGTCCTTGTTTGAACACTTTTCTGACATTAAGTTGCTCACCATTTTTATCCGAATCGAGCCAGCTCACCATTGCCGTAGCAGCATCGAGCAGCACCACATCCGGCCTACCCACTGGTCTGCCCACATCCACCCGGATGGGTTTTCCGAAGGTCCGACCCTGGTCATCGGAAAACGCCACTTGCACCTTGGGCTGGCCCTGGGCGGCGGTAAACCACGCCACCACCAATGTGTTGTCCACGATATCGGCATTAGGGCCATCGACGGGGCAACCGTAGATCTCCCAGTTGTCGTGGGCGACCGAAAAAGGGCCTGTCCATCTGCCGTTGTCCCACCACGTGATGGAGATGTCTCTGATCTCCGCCCCCGATCGATCCCGATACACTATAGCCGGTCCGTGTGGCATCTTCAGCGCCGCAGGTTGGCAACAATCACAGACACGCAAGTCCACCGGACCCTCGTTGGTCATCGTACCCTGGTTGTCGATGAACGCCGCTCGCAAACTTTGTGACCCACCTTTCTTGCGCATACTCGGTGTGTTGTTTCTGCCATCCAGCCAGGCGACAAAGAACTGCCCTTCCCCTATAGGCAAGAATGTAACAAAGCCATGTTCGATCGGAGCGCGGTCATCATGGGGAATCACCGGGTCGGTCCAAGTCCGGCCGTAATCAGCGGACAGTACCAGATTCAAATTATAGCCAAAGTTGCGGGAACCGCTCCTGAGCAGGAAGTTGGCGATCAAGTTGCCTGCGCCGTCGCCGGCGATCTCCGGCACGTCAGCCCAGTTCACGAACCAGTCGGCCCCCGCGGCAATTTTCACCGGCGGCAGCCATGCATCACCTTTCAGTGTCGAAAAATACATCGTGCTTTGCTCGCCCACTGTTTCCGTCCAGCTCAACAGCAAACTCCCCGAACCGTCCGTCACCAGGTTGGGTACCGCGCTGTGATTACCCGCCGGGGAAGCAATCTCCATCGCCGGTGGCAGGACCGAAAACGATTCCGGCTCACTGCGACAAGCGGCGAGCAGCACAGATAGTATCAATGTCATGAATAGGGTTATGAATAGCCTCATTGTGCTTGAAACTTGGGTGAACTGATTGTTTACCGCCTTGTACTAACGCCGGTGCCGAATCTTACAATAATCGAAAGGAAACTTTTTAGTGTTGGCTTTTTGTGTAGCAAGCGCCGCCGGGACCGTAAAATTTCTCTCATGGCGCCCTATTTCGAAGCGCCATATTCTGACGTCACGGGCCAAATCAAGTAACCCCCTACCCCGACGATGTAAATGGCATAGGTAAAGTTTAGAACCTGTGTGCTACTCGTAGGTCAATCAGCATGGTTGGTTTACCGCCCTTCCCTCCCGTCCATACAATAATATTCCAACTCAGTGGTTAACTCGAGTCGATCGGAGGCGGTAACGCAACCAACGTATACACCTGTGCTTAGGAAAGGCCAGATGAAGTTTATTTGATGGTAGTCGGGACGCCGTTCGCCATTGACTTGTGGGTAACTCACACGTTGTACATTACGGCTGGTTGAAATAATCCAAGCGGAGGGCATGAACGATGCGTAGGTCGGCCACATATCTGCTTTTGGTATTTGCGGGAACCATGGCCAGAGCCTACACAACTATCAATTGTGACCGTGCAGGGATCCCACTGACTGCTGTGCTCTTTATTCTCGTAGGCGGCACCGTAACGAGCACTACTGCGCTTGCAAGCCAGGACGTTCTGGACACCGGGCTCTCCACGGAAAGCTATAGACAAGATGAAATCCCCGCGGGATGGAAACTAAGACAATCGTCTAGCGCTTCCAAGCGGGGCAAGGCGCAGTGGTCCGTCAATGATGACGTACACGCAGTCAGACTATATTCAGACGCGGCGCTGACTTTTCTCGAAAAGACCGTGAACATAGACGTTAAGGAACACCCCATTGTCAGCTGGAAGTGGAAGATCGAGAACACGTTACAGGGCATCGATGAACGCACCCACGCGGGGGATGACCATCCGATACGCATTTTCTTTGTGTTTGAGCCCGACGACTCGAAGCAGTCGTGGTGGTTTAGATTTAAACGGTTCCTGTACCTGGACTGGGCTCACGGTCATCCATTTGGAGGGGGGTTCACTGAATATGTATGGAGCAGTCACCTCGAGGCGGGCGAGACCATCAATGATCCAGATAAACCTTCGCAGAAATTGATGGTTGTCGAGGGCGGAGAAAGAAACGTCGGCCAGTGGCGCTCCTACGAACGCAATTTGTATCAAGATTTTTTGTCATTATACGGTGAGGAGCCGCGTCGCCTGATTTTCATCGGCATACTCAATGACACCGATCAGACCGGCCAGACGGCCACGAGCTATATTGCCGGTTTGAAGTTCAGCAAGCACTAGCTTCAACAGGCTTGCAGTCGAAAAACATTTAGGGACCCGGCCCTCAATCAACGAACTGTTGTCAGCAAGGGCGTCATTGGCTGCAGACAAGAAATACGAATAGCCGTCTGACTTGGTTCCAGGTAATATGTTCTAGGATAAACACAACCTGAGAAGATGTAATCTTGTCGGAGGGTCACTGATGGACGGTTTATTATTTTTACTGGTACTGATCGGCGCCTCCTTTTTTGTAATGACGCGATTCGCGCGTGGATCACAACTCTCGCGTGGTCATGAAGGTGGATGTTGCGGTCGCGAGACAACGCAACAAGTTGACCAAATTGATCGTGTGTGCGGCAATGAAGTATCCGATGATCAGGGTTACAGTAAGTCTTACAATGGTCGCGTATACAAATTTTGCTCCCGAGAATGCTTCGACGACTTCGAAGCAACGCCAGAGAAATTCATCAAAGATAACGAAAGCGGTGAGGCCAGCTTAGTGGCTTAAACGCAAGTCGATTTCTATAACGTCTTCTACGATTCCCTGTCTTCGTTGAGGTGGCGCGCTGCCACATTGGCAATCTTGACGTGTGAGCTGCTCTAATGTTTTATGCTATCAAGGCCCAAATAACGCATACCCAAGGGCCGAAGCGCTGAGAGCGGACTGTATCCCGGCCTGCTCTCAGCGTGGTTCCGTCCGGTCAAATAAGATCTGGCCGATGTCAAAGACTGAAATTGGAGCAGCAAAATGAGGGGAATCAGTAAAAGAGACTTTCTTATTGGCGCAAGTGGTCTCGGTTTGGGGGCTTTTGCATCCTATTATTCATCGCGTTACTGGCTGTTTAACCACACGCAAGTGGGAAAACAGCATGTTTTGCAAACGAAGCACCAAGAACTGGAGCAGCGGTTACTTCCCATTGAAGGTAAAACGCTTCCCATCGTCTTCAACGGGGCCTCGAAAAGACTGGTTGAGGAAGGGGTGATCGATCTAAAAAAATGGAACGCACTTTATTCCAAGCGGAGGCTATCCGTGCCGGAATGGATCGGACAAAGTTTGTTGACGGATTCTCGCAAGCCCATTCAGATGGACCCGGTCTCGGCGCCGTTTCTGTTGAATATCCTGTGGGCGCTTGGGATCTCCAACAAGACCCGATTCAACGAACGAAGCCCGCTGCAGGGTAAGCGTCTGACGCAATTTGCGAGTACCGGAGGATGGCAATTGGGTAAGAAAAAAAACGGCGCTGCCTATTTCAATAAAGTGGCGAATATCGAGTTGAATGAGGATCAGGAAAAATTGGTGCATCAATCGGCTAACAGCATATATCGTCCGTGTTGTAACAACTCGACCTTTTTCCAGGACTGTAATCACGGTTCGGCCATGTTGGGGCTGCTGCAGCTCGGGGCCGCGCAAGGAAAGAGTGAGGAAGAACTCTATGCGGCGGCGTTGATAGCGAATCTCTATTGGTTTCCGGGTCAGTATTCGAAAATCGCACTCTACTTCCAGGAGATTGAAGACAAAAGCCTAATGGACGCTCCTGCGCGAGATGTGCTGTCACGAAAGTTTTCTTCAGGATCCGGATTCAAGGGAAATATCGTCAGGAAATTGGCGGGAAAGGATCTTCTTCCCGGCTCACGCGGGAAACGCTCGCAAGGTTGCTCAGTATGATGCCGGGTTGATTTAACCATCCATCTGAGGTCCACACTGACAGAGCCCGAAAGCTGGCGCACCTTACCCGGTGTTATCGCTGACACTGGTAGCCGGGTTATGACAACCTGCTTTTTGAATTATCAATTCAAGAAAGCTGGGGCCCGCGGTCAGCTAAAGAGGTATCTGCCATGGCTGCCGGCCCTGCCGCTAGTATTGCTTCTGGTCTCGTGCAGTAAGCCGGACCCGGAACAAGTCAGACAGAACCTGTTTCTGCCCAAAGATAACTATGTCGCGGACGCGCGCCGTGGTAAGACCATTTATCACGATACCTGTGTGGTGTGCCACGGGACACGCGCGCGCGGCAGCCGCCAGGGACCGCCCTTGGTACACAGTACCTATCATCCCGCTCACCATCATGATCTTGCCTTTCATCTGGCGGTCAAAAACGGCGTCAAACAGCATCATTGGCAGTTCGGGCACATGCCTCCGATGACCGGCGTCACACCCGAGCAGGTGAGTGATATCGTGGCTTATGTTCGCGACGAGCAACGTAAAGCGGGTATCAAGTAGCTAAACCGGCAACGCTTCACAGCCTCGGCCAATGCGAAGTGCGGATGCAAAACAGATCAACGTTCGGATCAAACGTTAGCGATGGGCATCGCTGCAACCGGGCGTGTGTTCTTCGGGCTGCGTTACCGCGCGCGCTATCGGGGCAGGAGCAGCCTTGCCGTCAGCCCTCCTTGGGGCCGATTCTCCAGCATTAATTCGCCGCCATGGGCACGAGCGATGTTGCGCGCAATCCCCAGGCCCAGGCCGGTGCCGACAGTGTGTTGGCTGCGCGACGCTTCGACACGAAAAAACGGATCGAACACCCGCTCCAAAGATTCTTCCGCTATGCCGGGGCCATTATCGTTCACCGCAATCACAATGTGTTGATCCTGTCCGTCAACAGTGATATCGGCACGTTCACCGTAATGCACCGCGTTATCCACCAGATTGGTAATACATCGCTTGAGTGCCAGCGGCTTGCCATGAATGGGCTTTTCTATTTGACCGGCGAGTGTTACCTCCCAACCCGCCTCGCTCATATTACCCTGGATGCTTTCCAGTAAAGCCATGAGATCCAACGGCTGACTGGGTTCTTTGGTCTCCGTGCCGCGCATGAAGTCCAAGGTCGCACCGACCATCGACTCCATATCATTGAGATCGGTTTGGATTTTTTCCCTCAACCCTTCGTCCTCCAACAAATCACTACGCAGGCGCATGCGCGTCAAAGGCGTCTTAAGATCATGGGATACCGCCGCCAAGATACGGGCGCGGTCTTCGATGTAGTTTTTGAGTCGCTGTTGCATGGTATTGAAAGCCTTGGCGGTTTCAGCGACCTCACTGGGACCTTCGACGGCAAGTGGTTTGCGGTGGATGTCTTTCCCCAGCGCCTCGGCCGCCCGTCTGAGTGAGCGCAGCGGCCCAACACTCCAGCGCACCGCCAGTAATGATAAGGCAACCACGCTGACCAGAAGAATTCCAAGGGTGATCAACAATCGGGAAGGCCAGCCGAATAAAGACTCGGGCACTTGTCGCTCGAACCGTACCCAGGTCCCGTCTTTGAGTCCGACCTGTATATAAAAGGTATCTCCCATTGCATGCAGCCCATGCATGTACGCCCTCGGGCCGGCCATCCCACGGCCCATCATGTGCCGATGGTGCATGGCCGACATGGCCTCAGGGACAAACACGCCTTGAAACGAGACTGCAACACGCGCACCAGGTGCAAGATGGCGGGCAATCCGCGTTTGTATCAATCGGGCCGCGGCCTCGGCATCGGCGTCCTGTTCCGGTTTCGGCGCCGGCACCCGCGCCAGAGTAATCCGCATATCGTCGCTACTGAGCAGGGGCACCAACCGCACTCGCTCCTGCCATGAGATGGAATCCAAAAGGCGTACGATACCGACGGTTCGCATGATGACATCCGTCTGCACCGATCGGTACAACGTCTGGCCCCGGTCCCGCAGCAATACCAACGCCGAAACGAGCTGGGCCAGGATCAGACCGGTGAGCAACACTAAGATTAGTCTTCCGAATAGTGAGCGGGGCAGCAAACGCACGGGCATCGACCTCGATTAATCCTTTACGCTGACCTGACCGGAAAAGATATAACCGCGCCCACGTATGGTCTTGATCAACGTCGGTTGCTTGGCATCGTCTCCGAGGTGCTTGCGCAGCCGGCCGATAAGCACGTCGATGCTGCGGTCGAAAGGACCCGCCTCCCGGCCTTGGGTCAGATCCAGCAGTTGGTGGATTCATGATCGCTACTCTACGGTTATTCGGGATATAGCGCAGGGAAAAATGGTAACACTGTGTAAATAGCAAAAGGACTGTTACACACACTTACAAAAAAGCCTCCTGCAGACATCAATGGGTTACACGGGTCAGTTCTAATACCCAACAAGTCGCAAGACTGATTGATTTGATCACAACATAGGAGAACTATTGATGAAGACGAAAACCAAACAATTGATTGGCGCCGCGGCGGTCTCCGGCCTGATCCTGGCTGCCGGGGGTGCGGTGTTCGCCCACGGTGGATTCGGACCCGGATGGACCGGGCCTGGTATGCACGGTGGTGGTTACGGCATGCATGGCGGCGGCTATGGCATGCGCGGCGGGATGATGGGCGGCCCGGCGGCATGCACGGCTTCATGGGTGGTCCACGATCGCAGGGAGGAGATCCCATTGCGTATACTAATGAGTGGCTCACCAATCTCAAGCAAACGCTGGGTATCACCGCAGAGCAGGAAACGGTTTGGAATGCTTACGTGGAGGCATCACAAGCCAAGGCGAAACTCATGGATGCTCATCATCAAACCATGCATGGCGGCGCGCGCGGAACCGTAGACACCGAAGAGCATCTCAACATGATGCAGGAAGGAGCGCAGCACATGCAGCAACTGGCAACCGCCACTCGCGAGTTGTATACAGCGCTGACCAAGGAGCAAAAAGCCACCGCCGATCGATGGATTGGTCCACACCACTTTAGCGGTCTACGCTAGACGTTCTGACACCAGTAACGGGTTTGCCGCCGGTCGCGTTATAGACCCAACCGGCGGCAACTCTCGACACCTTTGCATTTTACTTTTTCCCGACATCAAGGAAACAACATCATGATGGCCGGCATCTTTGGCATTCCCGGACTGGGAATGCTGTTCTTTTGGGGTTTGCTCATCCTACTCGCGGTTTTATTGATCAAGCGCGTCCCGGGTAGCTCCGAACCGCTGATGGCGGCAGCTGTTATCACCGTTACCTGCTAACTTTGACTTATTGACCCAAAGAATCAATGCGTCACGCGGTCGTAGCATGAATCATCACATGAATTTGACATAGTTTAGATTTTAATCTTCGTAACAGTCGAATTAACCAAGAACCAAACGCTTGCATTGCAGAACGCCGTTGAGGAATACGGAACGCACGGGAGATAAATGAAATATACAACGGGATGTCGTTGCCCTGGATGCTGCGTACAAATGCGAAATCCTGTAGAGTCAGCCCGACATCGCCGCGTACCCGCATGAGCCAATAAGCATCAACCCGCGACCCTGGATGGGCGCCATGTGTTACGCATTGAAAATGCCATGACATCATCGTTGAAATATCACCTCTACTTCGTGGTGCTGTTGGGCCTCAGCACAATCGTGGCCGCGTGCGCATTGTTGGCAAAACCACGCCCCGAGGACGGATTCCATGCGGATGCGGTCAACTCCCCGCATCATTCATGCCCGAAGGCGACGGGTTGGTTCGACCCTGACGCGGGCGTTGCCCTCGATTCGTCCACACTGATCAGCTCACTCGCGCAGCGGTCGGCGGTGTTGCTCGGCGAAAGCCATCCCAGTGCCGAGGATCACCGCTGGCAACTTCACACCTTGGCCGCCCTGATCGGACGCAACCCCAACATGGTCATTGGTTTCGAGATGTTTCCCCGATCGGCACAGCCGGTGCTGGACCGGTGGATAAATGGAGAGCTTGACGAGCGCGCGTTCTTGGACGAGGTAAAATGGGACGAGGTGTGGGGCTACGATGCAAAACTTTACTTACCCATATTTCATTTCGCCCGACAAAATCGCATTCCGATATTAGCGATCAATGTTCAACGCAGTCTCGTTGAGCGCGTTGGCGACAAAGGCTGGGCGAACATCCCCGTCGCTGAACGTGAAGGCGTGTCGGATCCGGCACCGGTGAGCGACGCCTATCGGCACGAGTTGGCGCACGTGTACCAGATCAAGAAGTCTACCGATCCCCATACCATACATAAGGCGCCGCCCATGGGTGATGTTGGTCACGAAGGTTTCGACGAGATTTTGCACGACCCCAATTTTCAGCGTTTTGTGGAGGCCCAATCGACGTGGGACCGGGCCATGGCCGAGGGCCTCGCGGCGGGATTGAAAATGCACCGGGCGACACTCGCGGTCGGCATAATGGGCAGTGGTCATGTCGCCTACGGAAGCGGCGTCGCCCATCAGCTGGTTGACCTAGGGGTCGCCGACGTAGCGACGGCGATCACCATTTCTCCTCCCGACGGCTGCGGAGAAATGCAACCCGGTGTGGCGGACGCGGTGTTCATTTTGCCGGAGACCACCATCCACAAACCCGATCATCCGCTTTTGGGCGTACACATCACGAGCGCCGATGGAGGCGTATTGATAGAACGTGTCGTTCCGGACAGCGTTGCCGAGGCCGCAGGCCTCAAGCAAGGCGATGTGATCATTAGCGCTGCCGGGAGTCACGTCAAAAAAAGCTCGGAACTGGGCGCATTATCCGCCGGCAAGCGCCGGGAACTTGGTTGCCGCTGGAGGTGCGGCGTGGTGAGACGATGATCGAGATTATTGCCAAATTTCCCCCGCCATCCGCCATGAACGGTTTGCAATCCGGTTAGCTATTCCGCTTGGATGTTCCGGCCTCAATTTATCGCTAACGGGTGCCGCCGCCGGTTACGTGCCTTCCCGCCAGGATGCCAGGTACTCCTCCTGCTCGCCGCTCAAATAATCGATGTTGATTCCCATCGCCGCTAATTTGAGGCGGGCGACTTCTTGGTCCACTGCTGGCGGCACCCCATGGACAGCATGCTCTAGCTGATCGTGGTGTTCGGCCAGATATGCGGCGCATAGCGCCTGGTTTGCGAAACTCATATCCATCACCGCCGCTGGGTGACCCTCCGCAGCGGCGAGATTGACCAGCCGTCCCTCGGCCAGCAGGCGGATTCGGCGCCCATCGGTCAATCTATATTCTTCGACGTTTGCCCGCGGCCGGTGTTTACCGGCAGCCATTTGTTCGAGCGCCGGAATATTGATCTCTATATTAAAATGTCCCGAATTGGCGACTACGCAACCGTCTTTCATCACCTCGAAGTGTTGACGATCGATGACATGCTTATCACCGGTAACGGTGACCACAAAATCGGATATCGCCACCGCCTTCACCAGCGGCATGACCTCGAATCCGTCCATCATCGCTTCGAGCGCGCGCACCGGTTCAACCTCGGTGACAATCACCCTCGCGCCGTGGCCGCTGGCGCGCATCGCCAAACCATGCCCACACCAACCATAACCGGCTACAGTGAAAACCTTCCCCGCCACCAGCATATTAGTGGCGCGAATCACGCCGTCCAACGTGCTCTGGCCGGTGCCGTAGCGGTTGTCGAACAGGTGTTTGGTCATCGCGTCATTGACCGCAATTACGGGGAATCGCAGCGCCCGATCACGGGCCATAGCCCTCAATCGCACCACACCCGTGGTGGTTTCCTCGGTGCCGCCAAACATGGTTGGCAACAACTCCGGACGAGATTTGTGCATCTCACTCACCAGGTCGGCGCCGTCATCCATCACCACCACCGGTTTGTGATCGAGCGCCGCCTCGATGTGTTGATAGTAGACGTCGGTGTCTTCGCCACGGATGGCGTGGACCGAAATATTGAAATCACGCACCAGGGACGCGGCAACGTCGTCTTGGGTGCTCAATGGGTTACTGGCGCACAGCACCACATCGGCGCCACCGGCTTTGAGGGTACGGGCAAGATTAGCGGTCTCGGTGGTGATGTGCAGACAACCGCTCATGCGTAGACCTGCGAGCGGCCGTTGCTGCTCAAAGCGCGTCATCAGGCCACGCATAACCGGCATCTCCTGCAAGGCCCATTCGATCCGTTCGCGGCCACGTTCCGCGAAGGAGAGATCCTTGATATCGGATAACTCAGCGTTCATACCCCAGATAATGAAGGATTACCGCTATAGATCCTTTGATTCTTATCAAAGGGATCGCCATGTTTTGTGTTTATGCTATGCGGCACCACGAGGCCTTTGTTGGCGTTTCGCTGGGGTGGGCGTAGATTTTTTCAAGCAAACATGCTCATAGGTAGGGAATGAGGGACTGCGACTGCATCAGCCTGTTGCAATGGGCACTCCCGCGCCTGCACATGCAGTGGCGCGGATTTCGCAAGGTGCGCGGTCAAGTCTGCAAGCGCATCCAGCGGCGCATGCGTGAGCTTTCGATCACCGATGTTGCCCTCTACCGTGACCATCTCGAACAACACGCAGATGAGTGGCTGCTGTTGCGCGACCTGTGCCGGATTACCATCTCCCGTTTTTGGCGTGACAAAGGCGCGTACCTCTCTCTAGAAAGTAACGTCTTGCCCACCCTGGCCCAGCAAGCAATCCAGCGCGGCGACGACACGCTCCGGATCTGGAGCGCCGGCTGTGGATCTGGCGACGAACCATATTCGGTCACATTGGTGTGGGAGCTGAAACTTCGCGACCGGTTTCCGTCGCTCAATCTACGCGTGCTTGCCACCGACATTGATCGTGCCGTATTGGCACGGGCCAAGACAGCCTGCTACGGCCGCGGCAGTCTCAAAGATCTCCCGGCCGACTGGCGCGTGATCGCTTTCCAGCAGATCGCTGACGCTTACTGTCTTCGCCAGCGATTCAAACGGTGTGTCACTTTTCGGTTTCATGATGTGCGCGACCCGCCGCCCAGCGTTCGGTTTGATCTAATCCTATGCCGCAACCTGGTGTTTACCTATTTTGACGAAACCCTGCAGCGCTCGGTTGTCGGCCATTTGATCAATTCATTGGTGCCCGACGGCGCCTTGATGCTGGGGTCCCACGAGCAGCTATCCGCTGATGAACAGCGGCTAAAGGGTTGGCCGGCGCTGCCTTGTTTCTTTACCACCCAAGAACGCCTCCGCACTTGACTATAAATTAAGAAACAGATTTTTGACTCCGAGCAAGGACATTGAGGCTTGCATGGAGTCCAATATGCATAAAAGCATTTGAATCAATTTGAAATGCGGTGTTCTCCATCTGCGTTAAAAAACGAGGCCCAGCGTCTCTACCAGAGGCTTAACAAACTCGGCTGGACGTTAGACGACTGCGAACTCATCGCGCCTACCACCTTAGAAATTAAGCAGCTCAAGACCGAGCAACATGCCGTCATTCTGGCGCATTCCTACCAGACCCCGGACATCATGTATGGCGTCGGTGATTTCATCGGAGATTCCTACAGCCTCAGTGTGACTGCCACTACTCATCCGGCGCAAAAAATCATCTTTTGCTCGGACTATTTCATGGGTGAAACCGCAAAACTCCTCAATCCCGATAAAGAGGTGCTGGTACCCCGAGTAGCAGGCTGTTCGCTGGCGGATTCTATAACCGGCGAACAGGTCCGCGCCCCGAGAAAAAAGTATCCCCACGCGGGGATCGTGTGTTATGTGAATAGCTATGCCGAGGTGAAGGCGGAGAGTGACGCGTCCTGCACTTCATCTAACGTAGTTGAAGTTGTGGAGGCGATGCCGCAACAGGAAATCGTTTTCATTCCGGACAAATTGATGGGTCTGAACCTGCGCACGATGACCTCCAAAAAAATTATCATCTGGGATGGAATCTGTGTCGTGCATGAAGGCTTTGGTGAAGAAACCGTTCGTGACATCCGCCGGCGGTTCCCGGGCGTTAAAATCCTCGCCCACCCGGAATGCGCGCCTGGGGTAGTAGCCTTGGTCGACTATGCCGGGGGTACATCGGGCATGTTGAACTATGTTCGTGCCTCTGCTGCCGCGATATTCATGCTGGTTACCGAGTGTGGTCTGACCGACCGGTTCAAGGCGGAATTTCCAGACAAGCAGATCGTGGGCACCTGTATCCTGTGCCCCTACATGAAAAAAATCCAGCTCGTCGATGTATTACAAGCATTAAGAAATCCCGCCCCGGAGCAATACATAAAGATACCTGACGACATAGCCGATCGCGCCCAGGCCAGCCTGCAACGGATGTTCGAGTTGGAGCAGGAAGGAAAAACACTGGTGAAACGCGGTGCCGGCGAGGCTGTATCGTAATCGATTACGGAAAAACTTTACTCAGGCTTTCGCCTATCGCTGCTACATTCTACGCAGGAGCTGAATCCGCTGGGATTTCATGCACGCTGAATCCCGCTTTTGAAACCATGGCATGTAAGCACTCTCTAACGCCATGATCAACAATTCTGTCCAAGAGGAAACGCTCCTCACAGCCACGCAGTGCAGGTTCGAGATTCAATAAGAAATGGAGATTGTCTTCGGTTTGCGTTGCGCTATGGCGACGGGGAAGATCGTTCGCCACGATTCTACAGAGGATTATCGTGGCCACAAAAATCGCGTGTCAATCAAAGGAATACCGGCGCTTGGAGTGCTGCACCACGATACAATAATCATCTTTAAGTTCACCGAGGTTAATATCTCCTAATATTGGCTGAAATAAAGCGCTGGCTCGTGAGATAATAACTGGGCTAAATCGCGCCGCAACCAAACCAGAACGGCCACGAAGTAGTGTATGGATAAAGTTTTGCGATGACCGCTCACCGATCTTTATATGTTTCGACCCTTTGCGGACTCGCATTGTTGATCAACCTCGACAGCGTAACGGGCGAGTCCAGTCAACAGCAGCGTACCGCCACCGGCGCGCCAACCCGGTTTGTAGTGACGCTCGTCGAAAAGGATGAGCGTCACCCGTGGTTCGGCAAGGGCTTCGTCGGCCGCGGGCATGAAATTGCCTTTGCGGTCGATGAAGTGCCGGGAAAGCAACTCACCCTGGTGCGGGGACAGACCTATGAGTTCGAAATACGCAGCGATCCATTACACGATTTCTACCTATCCACCAGCCCCGTCGGCCGGGGGCGGAAGGTCTTGGTCGAAGGAGTAGAAGGAAACTTTACCTTCGATGGGACGGTGCAATTCACCCCCACGGCGCTGACACCAAACGTCGTCTACTATCAATGTCAAAACCACACCTATATGGGTGGCCGGATTTTTATAGTGGATAAAGCGGGCCAGACGCCACAGCACGCGGCGCTGGAGGACGAAGCGAGTGAAGTAATCAAGGAACCCGAGGTCGATCCCCAAACCTTGATCAAGATGGTCAAGAACAAAATCGCCTTTGCCAAACTTAACGTTCGAAGTTCCTCAGGCGCAAAGCGCGTCAAATCGAGTGATCATTCCAAAGCCCAAACGATGTTGCGCGATGCAGACCGCATGATTGCGGAAGCGGAAACAACCTTACGAGCAGGCGAAGCCGCGAAGGCCCAAGCGCTCATCGACGAGGCCATCCGCACCTCTAGTTCCGCTTTCCAGATGGTGCCCGACACACGTGAGATCAAAAAGCGAGCGAAAGCGGATTATGAGACGCTCGTGCGCCGTGTCGAGGCATCCCTTGCATCGTATCAATCATATGAACTCACGGGGAAAAAGAAGGACAGCGAGCAAACCAAGGTGGACACAACGAAGGTCCGGCAGGATCTGGTCACGGCCCAACGTTTGGCGAAGAAAGAGGACTACGAGGCCGCCAATAAGCTCTTAAGTGCGGCGCAGCAGTCCCTCGACACGGCGGTGGCAAAGATGTTAGAGGCCCAGACCCTCACCTATGAACTCAGTTTCGCGACCGCTAAAGACGAATATCAATATGAACGCAATCGCAACCAGGAATACGCGAGATTGTTAGCAACAGTGATCGAGAAGTTGAATCCACCGCAAACCAAGATGACCCTGATCACCGTGCTCAGCAAACAAGGAGACAACCTGCTCAACAAAGCCGATCAAAGCGCTACCCAAGGTGATTTCAAACTTGCCATAGAGACCGTACAGAACTCGACTGTCCGGTATCAAAATGCAATACAAATGGCCGGCGTCCGGTTGTTTGGCCGATAGTGTGCACTTGTCTCAGCACAAAGATTGATCAATTCGGGTAATCCCAGGGAACTCTACTGAGATTAGACCATACGGGTCCGCATCTGGAACCAGACCGGTATCTACGCGTCTTACATATGTACGTACGGCGAATCCACGCGGCAACTGCTCACCCGCATATTGCCCCAACGATCCCGGATGATGCGGCGGGACTTGTGCTGTGCGGGGACAAGCGCAGGATCGAGCGGCTGCGCGCTGCGCTGGAGCGACATGCGGAGCCGTACTGTGGGTTGTGCGAAGTGCAAGTCCAGGGGTTCAAGACCAAGCCAGCGCCGGGATAGGCGCGACTCTAGATACAAAACGTGGCACCGAACATTGATCGAATTCGTTATCTCAAACAAACTGTTAGCTCCCCTTTTCGCTGTCTGGTTGCGATCTGCGGGCTAACACGGAAATCGTATCCAACATGCCCAGATTCAATGTAAGGTTTTTAGCCATTGCTTTGTGGTCGGTCATGGTCACTTATGCCTGGGGTCAGGGGCCCATGGTACCGGGTAAGGAACAGACTGGTGCGCGTCTCAAGTTCGTGGAGAAGCTGACCGAACACTCTTCGGCCGCCGACCAGGTAAAGGAGAGCACTAATCCAGATGCGAAGGCGCGTCATGAACAAACACGAGCGCTGTATCAGAAAGCCCTATCCGCCTACAACATCAATGACTATAAGGCCGCCGCTGAGCTATTGAATCAAGCCTTGCGGACCATGTTCGAGGCGGTGCGCATGGCTGATCCGGATAAAGTACTCGCTGAGAAAAGAGAACGAGACTTTCAGAGCCGGCTTGCCAGCGTGAACGCCCTGGCCGATGCCCACAACCGCGTCAGCCAGGAGAAGGACGCCCGGGCCGCTAACTCTGAACTGCGGCAGTTAGTCGATCGTAAAGTTTCCCAAGCCCACACGTTACGGCAAGCAGGCAAGCTGGTCGCGGGACGACGCGCGTTAGATGAGGCCTACGTAGCGATCAAAGTGGCTATCGAGAGCCTACGGGGCGGCGACACGCTGGTTCGTGCGTTGCATTTCGATACAAAAGAGGAGGAGTACCACTATGAAGTGGATCGCAATGACACGCACCGGATGCTCGTGGACGTTCTGTTACGGGAGAAGATGGAAGGGAGCGAAACAATCAAAAAGATGGTGCAATCATTTATCGACAAAGCAGCTGGCACCCGGAACAAGGCCGAAGAGCTGGCCGGCAAAGGCGACTACGACGCCGCGGTGAAGACCATGGAGCAATCAACCAAGGATATCCTGCGTGCAATACGCAGCGCGGGAATCTACATTCCGGGGTGAGCAAGGCGCGGGGCTTCAATCGAAGATATGATCCGTGAAAAATGCTGTGACTTTGTCTGAAAGTAGTCCGGATAGGTAGGACTAGATTATAAAGTTTTTAATTCTTTGCCAAATCGACGCCAATTGTATTTACCTGTGCCATATATGAATGCCCCTTTGGTGTTTGCCACGGAGATATTATCCATTATTAGCAATCGATTGGATTGATAGGCTGATTGATATTTCGCTTGTCCACGGTATCGTTTACTTGTCATTCAAATGCGCGGTAATAACCAATATTTGTCAATCACGTCCTTACTTCGTAGAATCTATGATCCGGAAAATTGGATGTCAATCGATCCACAGCGCCAACAACGACGATAAGCAAAGCGGTACCGACCACTAAGCAGACGACCGCTTCCCAGCTATTTAAAGGCCAGAGGGCAAGGAATGAACACGAATACCGCTCCCAGGTTGATACTCGCCGCGTTCATTTGCATATCACCTATTTTTAGTATTGTGAGCACTCACGCGGAGTGGGCCGAATGGATCGCGGAGGGAGAACTCAAGTATCTCGACAGCGACAATATAAATTACTCGGCGTTCTCCAACGACGAACTGAGTGACAATGCCATCGTTCCGTCGCTGTCTATCGGCCGCTTCAAGCAGATCGGCGATAACACCCGGCTGCGCCTGGCGGGTAGTTTAGAACTTGGCAAGTTTGATGAGTTTGACAAGCTAGACTACGTAAAGCTCGGCGTGACAGCAGCATTGCGGCATAAGCTGGGGCTAGGTCTCGAGGTGCCGTGGATTAGTGGGGAAGTATCGTTATCGGCGTTAGATGTAGACTCGAACATTCGCGATGACAGTACGCTATATGAATTCGGTATACGCAGCGGCAAGCGGTTCACGCCGCGTCTCGACGGCCAGATAGGTCTCGAATACACCAAGCGGGACGGAAAAAACGGGCCAGTGGTCGACCCCGCTATCCCTACGGACGTCTTTGACCAGGAAAGTGTGGCCCTGGTGCTGGAGGGCGGATTTCTCTTGAGCGAGAAAGCACTAATGACAGTTGGCTATTCCTACCGCAGTGGGGACTTTGATTCCGCTTGTACGGGCCCCAACGTCGCTACGGTGTTGGCTGTTGAAAACGTCAAGGCGATCACATTTGATGATGCCTTCAACCTCTCGGTGCCAATGTGTGCATATAAGCTGGATGGCAAGACCAATATCTTCGATGTTAGTCTGTTGTACTCTTTGCATCCCAATTGGTCGGTTGAACTCGGCATTGAATACCACGACGGCAAGGGGGATGTACTGGAATACGACGCCACCATCGTCCGGTTCGGGTTCTCATACGTGCGCTAGAGCGCGGTGGTCTTGAGATGAGTATGACGTTGTCTAGGTTGGGGTTCATCCTGCTTCTTGCGGGGGGCTCTCACGCAGGTGGCGCCAGCGGGCTGACGGTGACCGTAATGGACGATAAAAGTCGTCCCGTTGAGGGCGCGGTCGTGATCGCCAGGCCGGCCGATGATGTCAAGGTGAGACCGGTGACCAGCGAACTCGCAACCATTGACCAGAAGGGCAAGGAGTTCATCCCCCACGTCAGCCCCATCCGTGCAGGTACCAAAGTCCAGTTTCCCAACAGCGACAACATCCGGCACCACGTGTATTCCTTCTCCTCGGCGAAAAAGTTCGAAATACCGTTGTATAAGGGCACCCCAGCCAAACCAATTGTGTTCGACAAACCAGGCGTTGTGGTACTGGGTTGCAACATTCACGACTGGATGACGGCCTATGTGTACGTGTCTGACGTGCCCTACCTTGCCGTCACCGAAAAAGACGGTACCACGACCATCAAGGAGTTGCCGACCGGCACCTACAAGGTCGAAGTCTGGCATCCACAAATGAGAGGCACACCAACACCTAGGCGGCATCAAGTATCATTGAATCCTACCGGCCCCCAAAAAGTCGTATTCTCCATCAAACAAAAAAAGGCATGGCGCGCCCGGCGGTTATCGAGCAACCTGAGAAGAGGATACTAGCCGCGCTGAACCTTCGTTTTCGCAGCTTTCGTACCCGGGTACTGGTCTTTATCGTAGGCCTGCTTGTTGTCACGCAAGCGGGCGTTTTTGTTGTTGTTAACACGGCCAATATCAACAACGCTCGGCGTGTTATCGACCAGGCCCTCGTAGTCGCAGCAAGCGTTTTCGAGCGCGAGATTGCTGACCGTCAACGGGAACTGCTGCTTGCCGCTAGATTGTTATCAAATGATTTCGCGTTTAAGGAAGCCTACGCGACCCACGACCATGCCACCGTTCTCTCGGCGCTCCAAAATCATCAAGAACGTATCGGCGCGGATGTTATGATCTTGGTGTCCACGGACGGAAGGGTCATTGCGGATACCTTGAATCCGAGGGCCTCGGGCACCGTTTGCGCGTTCCCCCAATTGATCGACGAGGCTGAACATAGCGAATACGGGGAAGCTTCGGACATCGTGTTCGTCAATGACAGTCCCTACCAGATGGTTGTCGTGCCGTTGTATCTCCCGGAGCCAGACGCCTGGGTGTCGATCGGTTTCCGAATCGACAATACGTTTGTCGCCAATCTACAAAAGACCACGCTGTCGCATGTGTCATTGATACGAAGCGATTCCGGGACGCCTGGGAGCGTCTTTGCATCCACTCTGCCGTCGTCCTCAGGCGCCCATTTGCCCGACGCGCTCTCCAGCACATCCTGGGAGATCGGACAAAGCACCGAATTTGCATTAGACAACGAGACCTACGTATCTCTGGTAACCTCGCTAATTGATACGCCGGCGAACCAGGTAGTCGCCGTTTTGCAGCGACCGCTCAAGGAGGCGCTGAAACCTTATCTCCGTTTGCGCGTTGTGCTGGCCGGACTGTTCGCAGTGGGCATAGCGCTATCTGTTATTGGGGCGGCATTGATAGCCCGGACAGTGACGCGGCCGGTTCTCAAGCTTGCCGCCGGCGCGCGCCGCATTGCCGAGGGAGACTACAAGCAAACCGTTGAGCTAAGTCAACAAGATGAAATCGGCGTCCTCGCCAACACGTTTAATCATATGGGGCGCGGTCTAGCGGAACGTGACCGGGTACGTGACCTACTTGGTAAAGTCGTATCCCCCGAAATCGCGGAGGAACTATTGGCCAAGGACATTGAGCTTGGAGGTGAGGAACGCGAAGTGAGCATCCTGTTCTCAGATGTTCGCGATTTTACGGGTCTGTGTGAAAATCGCTCGCCACAACAGATCCTTGAGTTGCTTAACGCCTACCTCACCAAGGTCAGCGCGGTCGTGGAAGCCAACGGCGGTGTTGTCGACAAGTATGTCGGTGACTGTATGATGGCGCTGTATGGTGTGCCACTGGAGCATGACGGCGATGCCGACCGGGCAGTGAACACGGCGCTCGGCATGTGTGAACAATTGAAAGGATTGAATGAAGATTTCGAAAGGCGTGGCTGGCCCCGTCTACGTATCGGTGTGGGTATCAACACCGCGCAAGTCGTGGTTGGAAATATGGGCTCGACGACACGTATGAATTACACGGTCATCGGCGACGGCGTTAATCTCGCCTCGCGCCTTGAGTCGCTAAGCAAGAACTACGACGTCGCGATAGTTGTCAGTGCCGCCACCAAGGCCGCGGCACCGCGATTCGTTTATCGTGAGTTGGACTTGGTCCGGGTAATGGGGAAGACGAAGAAGGTCGCCATTTACCAGCCGCTCGGTCACTGGAACAGATTGGGGGATGACGTAATGCTGGAGCTCGAAGATTATCATGCCGCGCTGTCCGCCTATCGCGCCCGGAAGTGGGATACAGCGCGCTCACGCTTCAGCAGCCTCTCGTCCAAAGCCCCCGCTTGTCTGCTTTACCAAGTCTACCTGAAACGACTGGAGCGGTTTTCCAGTGATCCGCCGGGTCCCGACTGGGACGGTGTTTTCACCTATACCGAGAAATAAAGTCTGAATTCTGAATTCTGGGGAATTCCCCGGAATTCAGAACCTAACCATCGGATGCAACTGTCGCCGCGTAATCGCTGTCAGCCGTCACCGTCGGGAATGTCACTGTAAAAAGCGCGCCGCCCTGTTCCTGGTTACTCGCTGTAATTGAGCCACCGAATTCATTGATGATTTCTTGAGATATGGATAGCCCTAAGCCAAGTCCTGCACCCACCTCTTTGCTGGTGAAGAACGGATCGAACAATTTGCCCAGGTTTGCCTCGGGGATACCAGATCCGCTGTCCCCAATCCGAACACTTACCGAATCTCCAAGTGTCTGCATGGAGATCGTCAACTTGCATGTGCCGCAATCCTTCATCGCGTCTACTGCGTTTTTAATTATGTTGACGAACACTTGCTCCAAACGAATCGCATCTGCAAGTACAAAAACCTCCCGCTCCGGCATTGATTCAATGACGTCGATGTCCTCATTATGGGTATGTTGTATCAGCATGAGCGCGTCATTGATGGTCTGATTGAGGGAGACCATGGAGATATTTTGCGTGGATTTTCGTGAAAAGGTCTTCAGTTGACTAGTAAACCCCGCCATGCGATCCGTGAGTAATAGAACATTCGCCAGGTTTTCGGCAAGTTCATCGTAATGCTGATGTTTAAGTAACTGCTGTGCAGTACCGACATAAGTTTGAATAGCGGTCAGCGGTTGATTGAGCTCATGGGTGATACCTGCAGACATTTGGCCTACAACGGCAAGTTTCGCCGACTGCAGGAGTTCTTCTTGTGCCTTACGTAGCTCTTGCTCTGTCTTTTCTTGTTGTTTGATCTTGTTATCCAATTGTTCATTGGTTTTCAAGAGTTCGACGGTGCGTTGCTTGACTTGAACCCCGAGGTCTTGTTGGGCATTCAGCAGAGTTTCTTCAATGTGCTTTTGGTGTTGCAGGCGTTGAGACAGATTGCGACGACGTTGTAAAATATACAACAGCACGAGAAATATAGTAATCACCGACACGGTTGCGTAACCAATTGAATGTGCGACCCGTGCATCCACGCTCTTCGTATCCGCGAGCAAATGCACCAACCACCTGTGACTGGACATCTCTCGACTCTGCGTCAGATAAGTTATCTCCTTCTGCGATACACCATTGATAGACTCCCGAAACGTCAACAGGCTTACACCGTTGTCGTATAGTTGTTCGTTGATAACGGGCAAAGGTGACATAACGGCGTCAGAATACTGACGACTCTGCTTAATTTGCTGCAGCACCTCGTCGGTGAGGGGGGACAACGTCTTGAACTTCCAACCGGGGTTATTGGTGATGAATACGACGCCGTTGTAGTCCGTCACGATTACCTTCTCCGGCGCACTTTGCCACGCAGCCTCGACACTTTCAGGGCTGACTTTGACGACTGCGGTACCCAATATCTCATTGTGCGACTTTACCGGTGAGGCGTAATAGTAGCCGCGCTTTTTCGACGTTGTCCCCAGCGCGTAATAGCGGCCGACCTCGCCGCGCATTGTCGCCTGAAAGTAAGGTCTGAAACTGAAGTTCTGTCCCACAAACGGTGTCTGCGAGTTCCAGTTACTCGCTACCAGCGTCAGTCCGTCCTTATTTATTACATACGTGTCGGATGCTCCCGCAATCTTATTCACGTTCTCCAAATACTTGTTGACCAAATCAATGTGTGCAGCATCTGAAGGATCTCGCAGCAAGCGAATGATTCTTTCATCCTTGGCTAGAATCTGGGGAAGAAATTCGTATTTCTCCAGTTCACTAGTAAGGTTGGATATGAATAAAGTTAATTTATTTGCGCTTGCGTGTCGCATCTCTTCGATAGCAGCCGTGCGCGTTAACACGGTGGTCTGCCATAAAACCACGAACAGAATGATCACAAAGACCAGTGCGACCAGCAGTTGTCGCTTTTGCAGATTTACCGAAAACTTGGTCATCTCTCGATGCGGTCCGCGATATCACGGTCCAGTTCGTTTATTGGGCGCCCGATGATCAACGGGTTCCGAGCGCATATGCCAACATTTCGCAGGCACGATCAAGAGTGAATGCGTTTTAGCGTTTGATATGCCCGATTGAAATAATTGATTTCGACTGGAAAGTCTATACCCTTTGGTGCACCGAAGAAACGCCGCTCGCTGAGTAAGAAAGC
Organism: uncultured Gammaproteobacteria bacterium; assembly: GCA_947259875.1. Lineage (GTDB taxonomy): Bacteria > Pseudomonadota > Gammaproteobacteria > Arenicellales > JAANXG01 > CALZGZ01. The sequence continues at coordinate 42,287 of CAMYNX010000071.1, forward strand.
CCGAATAACACGTTAAAGCGCTGCTATTGGTAATCCTTGCGATTTAATTCGTATTTACGCAGCTTGTCTTCAAAGGTCTTACGCGGCAAACCAAGCGCCGTGTATGCGGCCCGCGCGTCACCCTTGTGTTGTACCAGTTGCTGTTCGATGATCCGTCTTTCATAACAAGAGACCATCTCGGTAAGGGTCAGTGGGTAGCCGTTGCTGGCGTTTTGCGACAGGTTTGTGAGGCCCGATAAGTCGTTAAAACAACCGAGTACGTAACGATCCGCGGTATTTTGCAGCTCCCTAACATTGCCTGGCCAATCATGCGCCATCAATTCCGCAATTACCTCCGGCCCTGGCGCCGGGCGAGCACAATCATATCGGCGTGCGGCCTTATCGAGAAAATACTGAAACAATATCGGAATATCATCGCGCCGCTCCCTTAGCGGCGACAGGTTGAGCTGAATAACCGCGAGCCGGTAATAAAGGTCTTCGCGGAACTCGCCGCGAGTATTGGCCTCTCGTAGATCGATTTTGGTAGCGGCAATGACGCGAACGTCTACCGGAAGGGTCTTGGATGATCCCAGCCGTTCAATCGTTCGCTCCTGCAACACACGCAGCAGCTTAACACTGAGGGCCTGAGGCATGCTCTCGATCTCGTCGAGAAAGATGGTGCCTTTGTTGGCATATTCAAACTTACCGAGCTGTCGCGAATTGGCGCCGGTGAATGCGCCAGGTTCATGACCGAACAATTCATTCTCAATAATGTTTTCGGGTATGGCGCCACAATTAACGGCTACGAAGGGTTTGTCCCGGCGCTGGCTTTGCTTATGTAAGGTATGTGCTACCAGCTCTTTTCCTGTCCCTGTCTCCCCATATATAAGCACATCAGCGTCAACGCCCGCGATCTTGGCCACTTGTGTGCGCACAAACTCAATCTGTGGCGAGTTGCCAATAATATTGAACTGACTGAGCTGGGCACGCAGTTCGTTACGTAACGCCCGATTTTCGAGTATCAACAGGCGTTTCTCGATCGAACGTTTCGCGACCTCCACGAGTCGATCGGCACCGAAGGGCTTTTCAATAAAATCGTAGGCGCCGTCACGTATAGCCTGCACCGCCATTGAGATATCACCGTGGCCGGTAATTAAGACCACCGGCAAATCGCGGTCGATTGCCAAAGCCCGGTTCATTAACTCGAGACCACTCGCTCCGGGTAGTTTGACGTCGGTTATCAGCACCCCTGGCCAGGCTTCGGACAGCAGCTGCTGTGACGACTCTGCAGATTCGAAGCAGTGCACTTCAAAGCCCGCCATCTTCAGTGCTTGTTCCCCCGCACGACGTATGTGCATTTCGTCATCGACGAATATGATGCTTCCCTGAATGGTGCCGGGCACAGTAAGCTGTTCACTCATCATGGACTCTTTTGCATGCCAGTTTTTTTTAATCTTTAGGATTTTCGATCCGCACGTCTGCGAGGAATCTCCACTTCTTCGTACGTTGCGAACATCAACTAGCAAGATTCTTACCAGAGACGGTCACGATTGCTTCGGGAGTGAGTCCAACGCGCGCAGCAATTCCGCCCGCGCTCCGTTTCGAGTTTTGGTTACAGCGATTTGTGAGGTGACAAACGGCACCGAAATGCTTGGTTCGGACCCCCGGTATCCCCGCAGTCTGGCTCCCGTTTCGCTTCAATGAACCCCTATTATGGGCGAAATATCGCCACATCACATCACAAATGGGCGAATTTTCGCCCTAATCGCGGGTCCCGGGGCTTGCCGCCTTACCGCTGGAAACGGTTAAGACTCAAGTTGGATTGGGATACCGCGGCTAACGGGCCCGGCGGCCAAGGACCTGGCCTTCTTTTTGCATACTATTGCGCAACAGAGGTGAAGGACTGGCCCTGATCCGGGATCGCTTGTTCTAATACCCATATAGCAATCATTTATAAGTTTTAGGAGGATAAATCGAATGCGATTTCTAGTTAGCGCTCTCAGCTTATTTATATTCATGTTGTCCGCACCGGCGGCGAACGCGGCCCCGATCAAGATCAAGTTCTCGCACGTGGTGGCGGTGAACACGCCCAAGGGCCAGATGGCGGAAAAATTCAAGGCCCTGGTCGGAAGGTCGAAGTTGACGTGTTTCCCAATGCCCAACTGTTTGGCGACAACAAGGTGCTCGAGGCCCTGCTGCTGGGCGACGTCCACCTGGCGGCGCCATCTTTGTCGAAGTTTCAAAAATACACCAAGAGTCTGCAGATCTTTGACTTGCCCTTCTTGTTCAACGATATCGGCGCCGTGGACAAATTCATGGCCACCGACGCCGGCATGAAATTACTCCGCGCCACCGAGAAAAAGGGGCTAATAGGCCTAGGCTTTCTCCACAATGGGATGAAGCAATTGTCGGCCAGCTCCCCGCTTACGGTGCCGGAAGACATTGCCGGCATGAAATTCCGCATCATGACCTCGGATGTGCTCGTTGCCCAGTTTCAGGCGGTAAAGGCGTCCCCGCAGAAAAAGCCGTTCTCGGAGGTATTCACCTTATTGCAGACCAAGGCCATCGACGGTCAGGAGAACACCTGGTCCAACATCTTCTCGAAGAAATTCTTCGAAGTCCAAGAACACATCACCCACTCGGATCACGGTTACCTGGGGTACATGGTGGTCACCTCGTCGGAGTTCTGGAACGACTTGCCCGGTGATATTCGCGGTGAAGTCGAGAAGGCCCTGGCAGAGGCCATCACCTTTGGCAACCAGGTCGCCAACGAAAAGGCAATTAGTGACAAGAAGGCGATCATGGATTCCGGCCGCAGCAAGATCATAGAGTTGACCGCAGACCAGCGTGGTCAGTGGGTCGAGGCGATGAAGCCCGTATGGAAGAAGTTCGAAGGCGACATCGGCAAGGACTTGATCGACGCGGCGCTGGCGGCAAATAAGTAACGACGCGCAGCCATATAGCCAACCAACGTCAAACGTTAACAGGCGTCGGCCATCATGATCAGTCGCATCCTCAACCAGATCGAGGAGGGCGTTATCGCCCTCCTGCTGGTCGGGATGACCCTACTGGTGTTCATTGAGGTCTTCGACCGCTTCGTACTCGGTCAGGGCATTCTATGGATGGAGGAACTGACGCTACATCTGTCCGCGTGGATGGTGCTGTTCGGCACTTCGTGGGTGCTCAAGCAAGGCATGGACCGCCCACTCGATACTGGTCCTCGGTATGGCGCTGCTCGCGTTTCGATTGCTACAACTGTTGTGGCGCATCATCAAAGGCGAGGAAACAGGCTTCCGCCACGCCGACGAAGCCGAAGAGGCCCTGGAAGAACTCGGCAAGGAACAGCAGGGGGAGACTAAAGGGTGACCACTGCGGCACTATTCATTCTGCTTTTCGCCTGCATGTTTATCGGCGTGCCGGTATCGATTGCACTCGGCCTATCCAGCGTGGCAACGATACTGTTGTTCTCCGATGACTCGCTGGCGTCCGTAGCGCTCAAGTTCTTCGAGAATGTGTCCGAGCACTACACGCTGCTCGCCATTCCTTTCTTTATTCTTTCTTCCGCATTCCTGTCGGGCGGCGGTGTCGCCAGACGCCTGATCCGTTTCGCCATCGATGCCGTCGGCCATATCCGCGGCGGCCTGGCGATGGCCTCGGTACTCGCCTGCATGTTGTTTGCCGCGGTATCCGGGTCGTCACCGGCCACGGTGGCGGCCATCGGTAGTATCGTTATAGTCGGCATGGTGAAGGCCGGCTACCCGAAGGAATTCGGCGCCGGCGTCATCTGCAATGCGGGCACCCTGGGGATCTTGATCCCACCCTCTATCGTCATGCTCGTCTACTCCGCGGCCACCGAGGTGTCGGCAGCGCGTATGTTCATGGCCGGTTTTATTCCCGGCATCGGCATGGGTCTGTTGCTGATGGTCGCCATCTATGTCGTCGCCTGTATCAAGGGGCTGCCCGCCCAACCGCGGGCCTCGTTTCGCGAATTGGTGCTCAGCGGATTCTCCGCCTCGGGCGGGTTGTTTTTGATCGTGATTGTGCTCGGTGCGATATACGGTGGCATCGCCAGCCCCACCGAAGCGGCCGCCGTGTCCGCGGTCTATGCGTTTATGGTGGCGTGTCTCGGTTACCGCGACATCGGTCCGATGAAAGACATCCCATGGCGCAAAGACGGAGAAGGAATCGGCGGTATCGTGGCCAGAAATACCGGTCAGGTATTGTGGGCGCTACCAAAATGCGTGTTCGACAAAGAAGTCCGGCATACGATCATGGACGCGGCCAAGGTCAGCATCATGTTGCTGTTTATCATCGCCAACGCAATGCTGTTCGCGCATGTGCTGACCACCGAGCGGATTCCCCATGCCATCGCTGAGACCATCGTTAACTGGGGCTTGCCGGCATGGGGCTTTTTGATTGTCGTCAACCTGCTGTTGCTCGCCGCCGGTAACTTCATGGAACCCTCGGCCATCATCCTGATCATGGCGCCAATCCTGTTCCCGATCGCGACCCAGCTCGGCATCGACCCCATCCATCTCGGCATAATCATGGTCGTCAACATGGAGATCGGGATGATCACACCCCCGGTGGGACTCAACCTGTTCGTGACCGCCGGGATCACCGGCGAGAACCTGCAGTGGGCAATTAAGGCCGCGCTGCCGTGGCTCTCCTTGTTGTTGGTGTTCTTGATCTTCATCACCTACATCCCGCAGATATCGTTGTTCCTGCCCGAGTACATCGACTATCTGAAAGGTTACAAGTAAATGCGAACCCAGTGGTCTTTGGTTAGGCTGAGTTGGCGCATGCGCTTGACGGTCCTGATAGGCGTGTTGATTTTGCATGCGGTCAACGCCCACGCCGCTGAACCCATCTTGATCCGATTTTCTCATGTCACCAGCGAGGCCACCCCCAAGGGACACGGCGCGTTGTTGTTCAAGAAACTGGCGGAAGAACGGCTGGCCGGGAAAGTGCGCGTCGAGATCTATCCGCGCGCATTAAAATTCAACGATGTTCAGGCGCTGCTCGCCCTGCTGTTCGGGGACATAGAACTCGCGGCACCGTCATTTGCCAAATTCCGCAGTTTTTCGCGACAGATACAGGTCTTTGACCTGCCGTTCTTGTTTTCGGATGTCGACGCGGTGAACCGATTCCAGCGCGGCGAGGCCGGCGTCAAGCTGCTCGATTCCATGCTGTCTCACGGCATCAAGGGACTGGCTTACTGGAATAATGGCATGCGCGTGATGTCCGCAAACCGTCCGTTGCGGACACCTCAAGACTTCAAACGCCTGCGGTTTCGTATCGAGCCCTCGGCGGTGATGCAGGCCCAGTACCGGGCCTTGGGAGCGGCGACCGTGCCGATGCCGTTCAAGCAGGTCAGAGAGGGCTTGAAAATGGGCTTGGTGACCGGGCAGGAGAACGCATGGTCCAATATACACTCCAAGGGCTTTCATGACTTTCAGACGTACTTCACCGAAGCGCGGCATTCATTTCTCGGCTACATGTTGGTCACCAATGCAGATTTTTGGACCAACCTGCCTGCGGAAATCCGCGGCGAATTAGACAAGATCATTCAGGAAGTGACTGTCGAGGTAAACAAGAACGCCCGCGAGAAAGCCAAGTCCGACCGTCAGCGTGTGATTGATTCTAAAAAGGCGGAGGTGATCACCTTGACCGACCCCGAACTCGCGGAGTGGCGCACGTTGCTCACACCGATATGGAAGCAATTCGAGGCGCAGATCGGAATAGAGATCATAGAGCAGGCGATACAAGCCAACCAGCCTCGCTAAGACAACACCTCACGATCTGTGAGGGTGGACACGTAAGATGTCAGACAAGCTCACAGATGCGGCACTTGCCTATCATCGTGCAGAGCCGCCGGGAAAGCTCGCTATTGTCGCCACCAAACCGATGGCGACGCAGCATGATTTAACACTGGCCTATTCGCCCGGCGTAGCGGCCGCGTGCGAGGAAATCGCCACAGACCCGAAGCAGGCGGCAACGCTCACCGCGCGCGGTAATCTGGTCGCAGTGGTGACCAACGGCACCGCGGTGCTCGGACTCGGTAGCATCGGCGCGCTGGCGGCGAAACCGGTCATGGAGGGCAAAGCGGTATTATTTAAGAAATTTTCCGGTCTCGATGTGTTCGATATCGAGATCGAAGAACGGGATGCTGCCAAATTCATCGAGATCGTCGCCGGATTGGAAGCCACCTTCGGCGCCATTAATCTCGAAGACATCAAGGCGCCAGAATGCTTTTACATCGAACAGGCGCTGCGCAAAAGGATGCGCATCCCGGTGTTTCACGACGATCAACACGGCACCGCCATTATTGTCAGCGCGGCGATCACCAGTGGACTCAAGGTCGTTGACAAGCAGATCGAGCAAGTGAAATTGGTGGCCTCCGGCGCAGGTGCGGCGGCGCTCGCGTGTCTGGATCTACTGGTAAAAATCGGGTTACCCAGGGAAAACATCACGGTGGTCGATATCGATGGTGTGGTCTACACCGGACGCACCGCTTCCATGGACCGGTACAAGGAACGCTACGCCCAGGTAACAGACGCACGCACTCTGGGCGAGGTCATCGGCGATGCGGATATCTTTCTGGGTCTGTCGGCGCCCAAGGTGTTGCGCCCGGAACATGTCAAAAAGATGGCCGACCGGCCGCTCATCCTGGCGCTGGCCAATCCGGTTCCGGAGATCATGCCCGATGAGGCCAAGGCGGCGCGTCCCGATGCGGTGATTGCCACCGGCCGGTCCGATTTTCCCAACCAGGTGAATAACGTTTTGTGCTTCCCGTTTATATTTCGCGGGGCCCTGGATGTCGGTGCAACAACCATCAACGAGGAGATGAAGATCGCGTGTGTCAATGCGCTTTCCGAACTCGCCATGGCCGAACCCTCCGACGTGGTGAAGACTGCGTATGCCGGACAGCCGCTAACGTTTGGCCCGGATTACCTGATTCCTAAACCGTTCGATCCGAGGTTGATCACCGTGGTGGCGCCGGCGGTCGCTAAGGCGGCTATGGACTCCGGCGTCGCAACGCGTCCGATAACAGACTTTAAACACTACCGCGACGACCTCAGCCACTATGTGTTCAGGTCGAGCGCGGTGATGGAACCCATTTTTGAGCGCGCCACGGAACAACCGATGCGGATCTGTTATGCCGAGGGCGAAGAGGAGCGTGTGTTACAGGCGGCGCAGCAGGTAGTCGACGCCGGGCTCGCCTATCCCATCCTGATCGGCCGCCCAAACGTGATCGAGACGCAGCTGACAGAACTTGGTTTGCGCATCCGGCCGGGGCAAGACTTCGAACTCGTGAACCCACAAGACGATCCGCGGTATGAGGAATACTGGCGTGAGTACTATGCGGTCATGGGACGCCGGGGGGTGTCGCCGGCGCGCGCGCAACACCTGCTACGCAGCCGCAGCAGCACCTTTGCCGCGCTGATGGTTCGCCGTGGCGACGCCGATGGGATGCTGTGCGGCACCGTCGGCGCATTTCACAAGCACTTGGAGCGTGTCGATGACATCATCGGCAAAGCCCCCGGGGTGCACGATTATTCGACCCTGGTGGCGTTGATTCTCCCGACGGGCACCTATTTCATCTGCGACACCCATGTCACCGATGAACCCAGCGCTGAAGACTTGGCTGAAATGACGTTGTTATCGGCGCAAGAGGTGCGGCGGTTTGGGATTACCCCCAAGGTTGCACTGGTGTCGCATTCCAACTTCGGCAACCGGGACACCTCTTCGGCGCGAAAAATGCGGCAGGCGTTGGCGATCTTGCGCGAACGTGCACCGGAACTCGAGGTCGATGGGGAGATGCACGCTGAGGCGGCAGTGAATGTGAAGGTTCGCGAACTCACGTTTCCGGACGCCCGCATTTCGGGGTCTGCCAATCTGTTGGTGATGCCGAATGTCGACGCCGCACATATCTCGTACACCCTGCTCAAGGTCTTGGGAGGTGGTGTCTCCGTGGGTCCGATTTTGGTCGGCGCCGCCCAACCTGCGCACGTCGTAACCGAGACAATCACCGTGCGCGGGTTGATCAACATGACGGCAATGACCACCGTAGAGGCGCAGATGCAAACGGTGGAAGAGAGTTCTTAAGCGGTGGACATCGATCCATCGCCGAGGACCGGCAACAGCGGAATTCACATTGTTGAATTGGCTCCCAATTCCATGCGGTTAACGTTTCCGCGCAATGGGATCAACGGGCGCCGTTGCCGCCACCCGCTTGCTGCCTATGAGGGCATACAGTCATGTCTGACCGATAGATGAAAGAGGAGACAACAATGTTTCAAGTCCGTATTCACGGCCGCGGAGGCCAAGGGGTGGTATCCGCCGCCGAGATGTTGTCGGTCGCGGCCTTCGAAGAAGGTAAACATTCCCAGGCGGTCCCCAGTTTCGGCTCTGAGCGCATGGGCGCGCCGGTGGTGGCCTATGTTCGCATTGACGATAAGGAAATCGAATTGCGTGAACCGGTATTGGAACCCGACCTTCTAATCGTACAGGACCCGACGTTGTTCGCCGCCATTGACGTGTTCGCTGGTTTGCGCGACGACGGTTATGTGCTGGTGAATACCACCAAGACCCCGGAACAGCTAGCAATCGAGGAGGCCACGAAGCAGCTTCCCAACGGTCACTTTGCTGCGGTGCCGGCCACCGAATTGGCGATGCACCACTTGCAGCGCTCGACACCCAACACCGTATTGCTGGGGGCGTTCGCCGCAATGAGCGATGTCGTCCAGTTGGAATCGGTGTTCAAAGCGATACAAAAGAAGTTTCCCGGCAAGATCGGCGAAATGAATGTTGCTGCGGCCCAGGCGGCCTATGACGCCGCCACCGCAAGTTGAATTGCATTAGGAGGACTCTATCATGCTGAAACAAATCGAAGGCTCGCATGCCGTGGCCGAAGCGGTCGCCCTGTGTCGACCGGAAGTGATCTCCGCCTATCCCATTACACCGCAGACCCACATCGTTGAGGATTTGGGCGCGATGGTGAAGGCCGGAGCGATCAAGAACTGCGAGTTCCTGTTGGTGGAGTCGGAGTTCGGAGCGCTCAGCGCCTGTATTGGCTCTTCGGCCGCCGGCGCACGCAGCTATACCGCGACTTCCAGTCAGGGCATGCTGTTCATGATGGAGGCCGTCTACAACGCCTCTGGCATGGGCATGCCGATCGTGATGACGGTGGGCAACCGCGCGATTGGTGCGCCGATCAACATCTGGAACGATTGGGGTGACTCGATGTCGGCACGCGATGCCGGTTGGATTCAATTATTTGTGGAGAGCAATCAGCAGGCGGTGGATGTGCACATCCAGGCTTTCAGGTTGGCGGAACAGCTGAGTCTGCCGGTAATGGTGTGCATGGATGGTTTCATCCTCACCCATTCCTATAGCCAGGTTGACATCCCCGATCAGGAACAGGTGGATGCGTTTTTGCCAACCTTCGAGCCGCGACAGCTCCTCGATCCCGCCGCACCCCTGTCCATGGGCGCCATGGTTGGCCCTGAGGCCTTCGCCGAGGTGCGTTACCTGGCCCATCATAAGCAGATGGAGGCGTTGGAGCTCATACCCGAGCAGGCTGCCGAGTTCGAAAAGATCTTTGGGCGGGACTCCGGCGGTGTGGTCAAGACCTTCAACTGTGACGGCGCGGAAACGGTCGTCGTCACCATGGGTTCGGTAATCGGCACGATGAAACAGGTGCTCGCAGAGATGCGCGACGATGGCATCTCTATCGGCGCCCTCACCGTCCGTTCTTTCCGTCCGTTTCCCAAGGAGACCTTACGCGAGCTACTAAAGGACGCCGACCGGGTGATCGTGTTCGAAAAGTGCCTCGCCGTGGGCATGGGTGGCATTCTGGCGATGAACCTGCGCATGGCACTGAAGGATTTTCCAATTCGCGTACATTCCGCGATCGGTGGGCTCGGTGGACGGCCGATTACCCGCGCGAATCTGCGGCGCATGTTCGAGAAGGGGATCAGGGACGAGATGGAAGAACCCCATTTTCATGACATTCATATGAATATCGTCGAACGTGAACTCGAACGTGAACAGGCCCAGCGCCGCTCCGGCTCAATTGCCGAAAATATTCTTCAAGACGTCGGCGTAGTTGCGGCAGCAAAAACGATTTAGCAGGAGAGTGCAATGCCACAAATTCCCGAAACACATCAAAAGGTCAGGTTCTATCAGACCGGCACACTGACCGTTGGCAACCGGCTTCTGGATGCCGAACATCGCTCGGTCCAGGGCACGATGGACCGGTCCAACTCCCTGGATTCCGGGCACCGCGCGTGCCAGGGATGCGGCGAGGCATTGGGGGCCCGGTTCGCCATCGATGCGGCGATGCGCGCGACGAACAACCAACTCATCGCCGCCAACGCCACCGGCTGCCTGGAGGTGTTCACCACGCCCTACCCCGAGACCGCGTGGTCCGTCCCGTGGATACATTCGCTGTTTGGGAATGCCGCCGCAGTGGGTGCCGGCATTGCCGCAGCGTTGAAGGCGAAAGGCCGCGAGGACGTTCGCGTGATCGCGCAGGGGGGTGACGGCGGCACCACCGACATCGGGTTCGGTTGCCTGTCCGGCATGTTCGATCGCAACGACGATGTGCTCTACATCTGCTACAACAACGAGGCCTACATGAACACCGGTGTGCAGCGTTCCAGTGCGACCCCCGGTGCCGCACGCACCGCCACTACCATGCCGGTGGGCAAAGACCCCGGTAACGCGTTCAACACCGGCAAGAGCGTACCGCTGATTGCCATGGCCCATCTGATCCCCTACGTCGCCACTGCCTCGGTGCATGATCTGCACGACTTGGAACACAAAGTCACCAAGGCCATGGGTATTCACGGGGCGCGATACATTGAACTCTTTGTACCCTGTCCGCTGGGTTGGGGCTCGAAACCGAGCGATACAGTGAAGATCTCGCGGTTGGCGGTGGAGTGTGGCTTGTATCCACTGATCGAGGCAGAGCACGGTGAACTCACCGGGGTGACCAAGATCCGGCGGCAAGTGCCAGTGGGTGAGTACCTCAAGCTGCAGCGACGTTTCGCCCACGTACTGAAACCGGCCAATACCCATCAGCTCGAACAGCTACAGGCGATCGCCAACCGCAACATCAAAAAGTTCAGCCTCATTGAGGAACAAGGAGGTCAAGAATGAAAACGCCGTTTGCGATCACCCTAGACGCCGGCAGCAGCCTGTTAAACAAGACCGGTTCGTGGCGTACCGAGCGCCCAGTGTACTTGGACCGCCTGCCACCCTGCAACCACGCTTGCCCCGCCGGCGAAAACATTCAGCAATGGCTGTACCTGACCGAAGAAGGCCGTTATGAACAGGCGTGGCAACAGATCATGGATGACAATCCGTTCCCGGCGGTGATGGGACGGGTCTGCTATCACCCGTGCGAGGTGAGCTGCAACCGCGGCCAGTTGGATGAGGCGGTGGGAATCAATGCCGTGGAGCGGTTCCTCGGTGACCAGGCCCTGATCAATGAGTGGCAAATGGAGGCCGGTACGCCGACCGGGAAACGGGTGATGGTTGTCGGTGCCGGTCCCGGCGGACTGGCGGCCGCCTACCATTTGCGGCGTATGGGCCATGAGGTGACGGTTTACGATGCGTCGCCACAGGCCGGCGGCATGGTGCGTTACGGCATACCCAAGTATCGCATGCCAAGAGAAAAACTCCGCGCCGAGGTCGCGCGTATTGAACAGATGGGGGCTAACCTGCAACTCAATACTCGCATTGACGATGTAATTGCCGCACGCAATGAGGGTAAGTTCGACGCGGTGTTTCTGTCGATCGGCGCCCAACTACCCAAGCGGGTGGACATCAAGGTCAACGGAGAACTGACGGTGCTCGATGCGGTGATGGTATTGCGTAACACGGAACTCGAGGAACCGACCGGGTTACGTGGACAAGTCGTGGTATACGGCGGCGGCAACACCGCCATAGACGTCGCGCGCTCGGCGGTCCGACTCGGCGCCAAGAGTGCTACCGTGGTGGTGTTCGAGGCCCGGG
>CAMYNX010000072.1 GCA_947259875.1 uncultured Gammaproteobacteria bacterium
TTGTATGCGCCACAAAGCTTCCGACGTGGTTCGGCTGCATGTTACCGACGAATTCTTCCGGTGTCTTGGGGTCATGAATCTCCGGCAAGTAAGGTTGACAGCTTTGCTTGCACGCCTCCAAACAGGTTCTTCGCCAGCGGCCTCGCGCTTTGGTGGAAGGCTTGACGATCGACCGTGCGCACAATAATGGCGTAAAGCTCGCCATGCCAAGTTGGGTACCCATGTCCAATAATATTCTTTGGCGTTCTCCCTTGGGCATCGCCACCGCCAGGTGCATACGCGGGTATGAGAGCGGCTGGAGGGTACGAGAGACGATCTCTACGGAGACTTCGTGTCCGCGTGATTTGGTCGCACGGATCACCGCTTCTGCAATAACACCGGCACCGTCGATCATCGATATGCGGTCTTGGGATTGCAACCGGCGCGAGCCAGTGACGTGTTTCGACTCCGCGGCGTCTAGCTCCGTGCATTGGCCCGGCGGTGGAATAGACGCACAGTAGAATACTGGCAGACCCATTGTTCAGTTACTCCCGGTAGCCATGCATGTACACATCGTAACGCACCAGCTTCCCGGCATATGTTTCGTCTGGGTGATCAGCGATTGGCGGCGCTTCGTCTGGCCGCTTTACTACGACACGCTTTGTTGCCGCTTGTCGCGCGCTGGTGAACAACCGTCGACGATCTTCATCGTCTCCCACCACCTCCCGTAACAGCCGTAATCGACGCCTCGCCAACGCGGACTGCTTGCGTTTCGGCGGGAACATCGGGTCCAAGTAGACACAATCCGGTGGTTCATGCAAATCAGAAAGGTAATGGATGGCATCCGCAACCACCAGCCGTGGGAGTTCGAAAGGCCCGCGAACATCGGAGTTAACAGCAAGCCTGGACAATCCATCCTCCAGCAGCGCGGCCATCACTGGGGAACGCTCCACTGCAGTGACGCGGTACCCCATTGCCACGAGCAAGCCAAGGTCCTGTCCCCACCCCGCCGTGGCATCGATGATGGTGCGAGTGCGTCTACCTATGGCTTGGGCAAAAGGCCCGCGCTTCGGAGCCGGTAACGACGGGTAACGTCGGATTGACGCTTCAATGTCGACGAACACTGGTCTCGCGCGGCGCTCCCGATGATCGCATAGTGTCAGCCGGCCGCCGCGATATTCCAACATTAGTGCTGGTCCGTCCGCCTGCGGCGTATCAATCAATGGTAGTCCGAGGCGTATGGAAAGCGCTGCAGCACGCTGCGCCTTGAGCCCGTGTTCGCGTCGGATCGCAACCTTCGGCCGCATCACACGGGGTCAACGCTCGACCCCACCGGGATTTGGCTCATCAATGGTGTATAGATGGCAGTCGACATGATGTCGTCCATTGACTGAACTGCGCCCTGGGTAGCATTGTCTGCAGATATCCATGGACTTTGGACATCGGGGATGAAAATAACACCCCGTGGGCGGATTCGATGGTGATGGTATATCGCCTTGTAGACGGATGACTTCGCGCTTCGTCCCAGGATCGAGTGTCGGTACCGCCGACAATAATGCTTGGGTATAGGGATGGCGGGGACTTCGTAGTACGTCACGTACCGTGCCACATTCAACGATACGTCCCAGATACATAATAGCGATTTCGTCGGCTATATATGACACCACAGACATGTTGTGGGTGATGAATAGATATGAAATTCCAAATTCCTTTTGCAGCTCTTGAAGCAGATTCAAGATCTGTGCTTGGACCGACACGTCCAGGGCGCTGGTTGGCTCATCGCAGATAATTAATTTTGGTTCTACGGCAAGCGCACGAGCAATCGAAATCCGCTGCCGTTGGCCACCCGAGAACTCATGTGGATACCGCGCCGCACTGTCTGCGGATAATCCTACTTGCTGCAATTGCTTTTCCACTCGCGCCCGGCGCTGTTCCGGTGCGTCTCTATCACCCTGCGCCTTTATGCCCTCGGCTATGATGTCGTTGACCAACATCCTTGGATTCATTGATGAATAGGGGTCCTGAAAGATGATTTGAAAATCCGTTCTCCGATGGCGCAGTTCCGAGTGCGATAAGCTGGTGAGTTCAGCACCGTCGAACCGGACCGAACCTCCAGTGGGGCGTATCAGTTGGAGGATACTCTTACCGACGGTAGTCTTACCACAACCCGATTCACCGACCAGCGCCAGCGTGCGTCCGTTACGGATGGTCATATCAACACCATCCACAGCGCGCACGTGACCGACGGTGCGTTTAAAAAGACCCTTCTCGATGGGGAAATGGACCTGTAGGGCGTGCACTTGCAGCAATAGCTCAGATTCTGCCTCTGTTTGGGCAATAGAACCAACCGGCATGGATAGGGTCGGCGGTTCATTCAACCGCGTCACATCCTCTCCGCGCGTATACAGATGACAAAGTACTTGCCGCCTCCCGTCTACATGCCAGGTCGGTGGCCGCTCATGACATACTGTCATCGCATGGTCACACCGTGGCGCAAACCGGCAACCCTCGAACTGGGTCTGTAACGAAGGGACGAAACCTTTGATGACGAATAGCGCCTGGTCTCGCTTGGCCATCGTCGGTAGTGATTCGAATAGCTTACGGCTGTAAGGATGACTCGGATTGGAGAAAAACGTGTCACGTTCAGCTTGTTCCACAATTTGTCCCGCATACATCACCGCAATGCGATCAGCCATCTCCGCCACCACGCCGAGGTCATGGGTAATCAGAAAAATTGCCATGCCCTGCTGCTGCTGCAACTGTTGCATGAGATCCAACACCTGGGCCTGGATGGTGACGTCCAGCGCGGTGGTCGGCTCATCTGCAATCAACAGGTCCGGCTGACCCGCAAGGGCGATGGCTATCATGACTCGCTGTTTCATACCTCCGGACAATTGATGTGGGTATTCCTGGATACGCCTCTCAGGATCCGGGATACGTACCGCATCCAACAGATCGAGCACATGCTGCCTGGCCGCTATACCAGTTTCCCCAAGATGAACGCGTAACGCTTCAGACACCTGTACGCCGATAGTAAGAACAGGATTCAAGGATGTCATCGGCTCTTGAAAAATCATCGTCATTCCACCACCACGAATGCCGCGCATTTCCGACTCGCTCAACTTCAAAACATCTTGTGAACCAAACTGCACCTGCCCCGACATGATCCGTCCCGATGTGGGCAATAAACGCATCAGCGATAACGCGGTTATCGACTTACCACAACCCGATTCACCCAGTAACGCAAACGTTTCGCCTTTTTTAATCTCAAAACTAATTCCATCTACAGCCCGGATCGGCCGTGTGTCACTCCCCAAGTGGGTGCTCAAATTAGATACCGATAGACATGCGTCTGACATGGTTAACCCGTATATTGCACCAAGGTGGACAAAAAAATAGATAACATTTTTTTAGCATAAGGTATTCGATCAATATCCGGTATGACGCTTTGTGCCCAAGTATGCGCCTATCCCGGCGCTGGCTCGGTCTCGAACGCCTGGACCTGCGCTTCACTCAATCCATAGCTACGGCTATGCATTTCGCTCCAGCGCGGCGCTTGTCCCCGCACAGCAGGGGGCTCGTCCCCGCACAGCAGGGGGCTTGTCCTCGCACAGCAGGGGAACCTGCCGCCCGATCCATTCGCCATCATCCGGGATCCTTGGTGCAATATACGGCTTAGCGCTGTTGTCGTAAACGAGGGTCGAAAGCGTCTCGCAACGCATCAGAAAACAGATTCGCGGCAAGCACCAAACTGAACATAAAGATAAATGCCGAGAATAAAGACCACCAGACGATCGGCTCACGCGCCATTTCCAAGCGCGCGCTATTGATCATATTGCCCCAACTGTTCATGGTCGGATCCACACCGATCTGCACATAGGACAAGACCGCTTCGGCAAGCACCAGGGCGCTGAAATCGAGTACCACTGTGATGAGCACGATATGCATGACATTCGGCAAGATATGGCGCGTGAGAATCGTAAAGTGCCGCACACCCAATGCCGTTGCGGCCTGGATATAATCAACCTCCCGCAGTTTCAAGGTCTCACCGCGAAGGTAGCGACACAGGCTAGTCCAACTGGTAACCCCCAATATCAAACACAGAAATAGCAATCGCAGGTCGGCACGCTCGGACACACTGGAGAATTCGTCAGCATGATTGTCCAGGTACACCTGGAGAATGAGTACGGCCGCTGCGATCAGCAACACCCCTGGAATGGAACTCAGAGTCGTATAGAGGTACTGAATCACGTCGTCTACCCAGCCGCGAAAGTAACCAGCCATAAGCCCCAACAACACAGCGAACGGGAACATGATCAGGGTGGTCAAAGTGCCGATTACCAAACCAGTACGAATGCTCTTGAGCGCCTGATAGAACACGTTCTCACCGACTTTGTCGGTGCCGAGGATGTGATATTTCATGCTGAGGTCCGCAGCCACGAAGGAGATCACCATCAAAATACCCAACGTGTAAAGCATCGATCGCCAGCGCACAGTTGTCTGACCGGCACGCATTTGCGCGAAAACCGACCGCAATGCCTGGTGCTTCCACTTTCCAAGGGCGGTGATGAGTACGGTGCATAATACTCCCCAAACCAGTAGTCCCTTGGCGGCTGCAAACATGCCGGTCATAACGATGTCTGCAGTTTTCTCTGTCTCCGGATCGGTCAAATGACTGGCACCGTATTTCAATCTCGGAAATTGCCGCCGTTGGCGACCGTCCGGCAGCTCTACCGTCTCTTTTGTATAGAGGAATGCGGCAAAGGGCGCCGAATAAGTTTTTTCTCCCCGAACTCTGAGCGGCGTAACCAGTCTATCGAAGACGCTTAAAATCTCATTGGCATACTGGACCTGGCCATTGTCCTGGTTGGGACTCATCGCTGGCCTGAAATGTATGGAATCCAACAATCCAATCACGATGTAGAACCCCAACACAACCAACGAACCCATCGCCACACCACTTCGCGCGACTTCGCGCCATGGTGCACACAGATGTTCCCGCCGACGGGCATAGAGTACAAATATCAAAACCATGCCGACCAGCAGAAAAATCAGAACGTCGGTCCAAAATAACACCAGCATTTACAAAAACCCTTGCGTTGAAAGTAAAGAATATCGGGTAAAACTACGTGTGATCTCGTTGTAGAGTGAATCTGTTTGTGTGCGTGATTATTGCAATCGAACCCGCGGGTCCACCAACGTATAAGAAATATCTGTGAGCAGAAGGCCTATGATGTACAACACCGACCCCAAGAAGACCATTGAACGAACAATCGCAAAATCCTGGCGTTGAATTCCGTCGATCGTATAACTCCCAAGCCCGGGCACACCGAAAAACGATTCCACGATGAGACTACCCATAAACAACAACGGCAACACTACGACGATACCGGTGAGTAGCGGGATCAAGGCATTTCGTAATACGTGGCGAAACAACACTCTCTGTTCGCTCAGACCCTTGGCTCGCGCCGTACGCACATAGTCCTTGCCAATTTCTTCCAGAAACAAAGTTCGGTACCAGCGTGTGCCACTGCCGATGCCGCTAACGACACCGACAATTACGGGTAAGAGCAGAAACTTGAGCGCATTGGTACCGGTGTCGTAGCCCGATATGGGAACCAAGTGAAACAGCTTGCTCAACAAATATTGCCCTCCGATGATGTAAAACAAGGAGGAAACGGAAAGCAAGATGACACATGTCACGACCCCCCAAAAATCGATGTAGGTGCCGCGGAAGAATGCGATGAACAGTCCAAACGTGATGTTTACCAAGATGCCAACGACTAAAGTCGGCACCGCAATCGCCAGGCTAGGCCACATGCGTTGACCGATGTCATAACCGATATCGCGGCCGCTGTCGGAACGACCGAAATCGAACGCAAATAGCCGCACCGATTTTTTAAAAAATACGGTATCCGTTAACTTGCCGAGTCCCTGCGCGTTTCCGTTATAAATCATAGGCTTGTGATACCCATGAGAGCGCTTCCAGGTATCAATGGCCTGCGCAGTGACACGCCGGTCCCCGAGTTGCGAGCGGGCGATATCATCCGGCGTGTTAACCACGAAGAACAAAATGAAGGTCAGCAGATTAACACCAATCAATATAGGTATGGCGTACAGCATACGCCGCACGATATAGGCGATCACAGCGCGGTGCTCTTCTCGCGGCGGCGGAAACTGATAATTGCAGGAATGACACTAATCCCCAACAGCCCACCAATTAATCCAAGCGGCCACAGAATCGGTTGGTTCCAGTCTTGACGCTGAGTAGCGCGCAACTTTGGGTCGACGCGAACATATTTCAGTGTGTTGTTCGCCATAAGATTGGGTTTCGTGTTGCGCACCCAGGTATGGTGCAAGGAGAAATCCTTTGGATGAAAACCCCACATCCACGGTGCATCACGGCGCGCGATGGTGACCATCTGATCGATCAGTTTCTTGCGCTTAGCATTGTTTTCCATGTTTTTCATCTGCTCAAACAAGTGATCGAACTCCGGGTTCGCATAATTACTGGCATTCTCCCCATTCTTTTTAGCCTTCGAATTCGGGCCGTAAAGAAGAAACAAGAAATTCTCGGGATCTGGATAATCGGCATTCCAGCCCCACAAGAATATCTCACTTTTACCTTTTAGCATTTTTTCTCGAAATCGGTTGTAATCGGTGGCACGGACAATGAGTTGTATGCCTAATTTTTGAAACTGTTTACGCATCCAATTGAGTCTGGCCTTCTCGTCCGGTCCGGAGCCGATTGCCTCGAAGTGCAACACCAGGGATTTACCGGTTGTGTTATCCATGCCATCGGGATAACCGGCCTCGCGTAAGAGTTTCTTGGCGATGCCAAATGGTTTTCGCTGCGGACGGCCGTCGACCCAGTCGTAAACATAAGGATTAATGCCGGCTTGCCCCTGGTGATGACCAAAGATGCCGGGTGGAATAGGACCTTGAGCCGCGACTCCGCGGCCGTTACGGAAGATCGATATAAATTCCTCGAAATCAACGGCGATTGAAATCGCCTGGCGAAGTTTGCGCGCACGCTCGCCATTTCCGCCGAGTACCGGGTGCAAATAGTTGAATCCCATGTAGTAAATGCTGGTGGCCACCGCCGTAGACAGGCGAATCCCTCTGTCGCTCATCTCCGCTGTTAACGCCGCTTGACCCTGGGGATTGAACTGGATGGCCTGATCGAAGCTATCCGAAGCGATACCCGAGTTGTCGTAGAACCCCTGCAAAAACTTGTTCCATCTTGGAATCGATTCTTTCTCCAGGCTGTAAACTGCGCTATCCACAAATGGCATCGGTTTTCCTTTATCTGCCAATAACCCTATGGCGTGATCCGCCTCATCGCCCGCGGCAGGGTAATGCTCGCCGTGGAAATTTGGATTGCGGGCCATGACCATACGTAGATTTGGGTTATTCTCGGCCAACATAAATGGACCCGTGCCGATCGGATACCAGTCCAAGGTAATATTCTTTTCTTTTAATCCAGGTTGCGCATAAAAGTGCTCCGCCTCCCAGGGAATCGGGGCAAAAAATGGCATTGCCTGCCAATACAAAAATTGCGGATACTTACCCCGGACGCGGATTCGGTAATTATAACGGTCAACAACGGTAACACCCTCGAGCCGAAACTGACGTAGGTCCAGAAACGCGCCGTCTTCCAGTTCGCTGAGGGCGGCTTCAATCTTTTCGCTTAATTCAGAGAATCCGACTATATACTGAGCCATCACCCCGGCAATGGGACTGTGCAATCGTGGATTCGCCATGCGTTTGATTTGATATGCATAGTCCGCCGCTATCAGTTCACGCGCGCCCGTTTGCTTGAAGTCGCTAAGCTCATGTACCTGATTTACTTGCTCACCACTCAATGAATGATAGAGGTATTGATCCTGTATGTTTCTTGCCAAGGCGGGATGTGGTTGGTACTGAATGCCCGGTTGTATTTGAATTTCATAGTCACTGAACGCTATATCGATTACCGGTGCATCGTGCGGAAGTCTGCTTCCGTCGGCTCCGATGTAAATGACCCGGGGCATGCTCACCGCCGTTAACGGCACCAGGGTGTACGGCCGTTTTAGATAATGGTATTGCAACGGCGGTTCATATATCTGCGCAATGAAAGCATACTCATCGGAACTATATGACCTAACCGGATCCAGGTGTTTGGGACGCTCTGAAAATGACGAATACAGAATATTCTCATTGGTCTTTGAGTCTGGATAGGGGTTGTTCCAGAGTGCGAGCGATGCGGGGGAAATCGAAACGCAAAAAAATAATGTCGCCAGCCTGTGCATGGAACGCTATTCGTATTCGTGATGAGCTTTGACAGACCGTTATTGATGTTATACAAGGAACACAATAACGGAACCATAAACCGATTATAACTAAGTTTCACCAGCGAGGACGGGAGCCCATGGGATTTCTAGCCAACAAACGAGCACTCATTGTTGGGGTCGCGAGTGATCGTTCCATCGCATGGGGAGTCGCCAAAGCCATGCATCGCGAAGGCGCTGAACTTGCTTTCACTTATCAAACCGAAAAGCTTCGGCCGCGAGCCGAAAAATTTGCATCCACCGTCGAATCCGATATCTGTTTTCCCTGTGATGTGGGCAGTGATGAACAGATTGATAACGTGTTCAAGGAACTGGACAATTATTGGGACGGCATCGATATCATTGTCCATTCGGTCGCCTATGCACCACGAGAAGAATTGAATGGATTGTATTTGGACACAGTAACCCGGGAAGGGTTCGCCGTCGCTCACGACATAAGTTCATATAGTTTCTCGGCGCTGGCCAGAGCCGGCCGTGACATGATGTCTGGGCGTAACGGGGCTTTATTGACCCTTTCCTATATCGGATCGGTGCGCGCGATGCCCGGTTACAACGTAATGGGCCTCGCCAAGGCCAGTCTCGAGGCCAACGTGCGTTATTTAGCCCAGTCCCTGGGGCCCGAGAACATCCGCGTGAATGCCATTTCCGCAGGCCCGATCAGGACCCTCGCGGCGTCCGGTATCCGTGGTTTCAAAAAGATGGTGGAATACTACGAGAAGATGGTGCCACTAGGCCGTAGTGTGACCATTGATGAAGTGGGCAATGTCGCTGCATTCTTGTGCTCAGATCTAGCGTCGGGAATGACCGGTGAAATCACTTACGTCGATGCAGGATTCAATATTGTCGGGATGAGTGACAGGTTTTTGGAATAGCAGCGATCAAATATCACTTTGAGGCCTGAGACCACTTATTCGAGATCAGAGTTGATCTTGAAAAATTTTGACATCCGCCGCTGTTCGCAATCCGTTCTGGTAACTCAAGAAGTAATCATAACCACGACGACGGCTCAGCACTGACCGATAGCGATCCAAGTCCTCTTTATCGGCATTTGCCGGGTCGCCATCTTCCACACTACGCAATCGGAATAGCGCGTAATCTCCGGTAGCGGTGTTGACCCCGCCATAGGCGGGCTCACCCACCTTCGGCCGTTGGGATTTGAAGACGGCCTCGACGACCTCGCGACTGGGAGTAGACGTCTGCTCAGACCGTGCCAGGGAGGACTGGGCGACCTCCAGGCCATGTTCTTGAATCAGGGCGTCCCACGCACCCCCCTGCTTCAGCATGTCGAGAAGTTCGCTACCCAGCTGCGCCACCCGCTCGCGGGCTCGCTCTTGTTTTAGTATCTCCTCGATCTGGCCGCGAACCTCCGGTAACGGGATCTGAGCGGCCGGTCGAGATTCGAGTTTGCGCAGCGCTACTAAGGTATTGACATCGATCTCGATGGTTTCACTGTTGACCCCTTCGATGAAGACATCATCCCCGAAGGCCGCGTCGCGTATACGCCGATTCTCGGCAATGCCGGTTCCGCTTCCAACTGAAAACCAATCCGAGGTTTGCAACGAGAGCCCCAACTCCTCGGCGACCGGTTCGAGGCTGTCTGGCTGCTCATAGACCAGATTTCTAAAGGTTTCCGCGTGTTCGACGAACTGAAGCTCCGCCAATCGCTTGCGTTCCTCCTGTTCAATCTGATCACGGATTTCTGCAAACGGCTTTATCGACTCGGGCACCAATTCAATTATTTTGATGACGTGATAACCAAAACGGGTCTTTACTGGATCGCTTACTTCGCCTTCTTGCAATTGATACGCGGCATCCTCAAAGGGTTTGACCATGACGCCTTTGGCTATTACTCCAAGATCTCCACCTTTTGATGAGGACCCTGGATCGTCTGAGTGTTGCTTCGCTAATTCCCCAAAGTCCACCCCCGAACGTGCCTGCTCTGTTAATGATAGAGCTTTTTCCAAGGCCGCATTCGTGGTCTCTTCGTCAGCGTCTTGCTTGACCGCAATCAATATGTGGCTAACTCTGCGCTGTTCCGGCGCCTGGTAGCGGGCTTGACTGCTTTCATAAGCTTGGCGTAATTCATCTTCCCGCGGGGTGATACCGTTAGCGAGATCGGCTACTGCAAGACGAACGTACTGAACCTTGATCTTTTCTGGCCGTTGATAAAGTTCTGGGTGTTCCTGGTATTGTTTTTCGATGTCCGCGTCGGTGATTTCCATCTGCTCCACAAACTGCTGCGGCTTGATCATGGTGTAATCAAATTCCCTGCGTTGCAGTACCAGACGCAGCAAGCTATCGAGGTCGGTTTCGGTAACAAATTCGGAATCGGTGAATCCAATTCGGATTTGATCGACGATATGTTGTTGCCGCAAACGGCGTTCAAAATCACCGAGCTGGAAACCCTGTGTTCGCACCGAATTCTCATAGAGATCGGATGCGAATTGTCCATCGCGTTGAAACTGTGGTGCCGACTGGATAAATTGATTTAGCTGTTCATTGCTGATGCGGTAGCCTCGGACATCTGCTTCCGTAGACAACAATATTCGATCGATCAAACCGTTTACGACGCTCTTTTTGAATTCCGGACTATTGATGAGATTCGGATCTACGTTGGAACCGTATAATCGAGTCAACCTCGCGCGCTGATCCTCCAATGCGTATCGATATGTTTGCTGATCGATATCTTCGCCGTTTACGTTGGCCACAGTAATGGCATCAACACCCTCAAAATATGAATTGATACCCCACAACGCGAATGGGATGGTTATGAGGATCACGATGAACCAGGCAATCCATCCAGTTGCCCGATTGCGTATTTCGGTTAGCATCGCGCGCTCGGTCTAGTTCGCATATTGCGGGACGGATCCCGAAGGATGGCTACGTGGCGCCGAACATTTATCGAATTCGTTATCTCAACCAAAGTGTTAGCTCCTTTATTCGCTGGATTGGCACAATATGCAGGCCAGTATTTCCGCTTTCCGATGTCTGCCGTTTACAGAAGTTTAGCCAGAATCTAGACAAAATAGAAAGGGCGAGGAAACTCGCCCTTGCAACGGATTTTTAATCGTGGCGGAGCGGACGGGACTCGAACCCGCGACCCCCGGCGTGACAGGCCGGTATTCTAACCAACTGAACTACCGCTCCATTCTTGGTAATAGCCATCATGGTGGGTGCTGAGGGGTTTGAACCCCCGACCTTCGCCTTGTAAGGGCGACGCTCTCCCAGCTGAGCTAAGCACCCACAGTACACCTAAGTAAAGTCTAATTTAGGGCATCCTTTAATGCTTTGCCAGCCTTAAATTTAGGACTCCTCGAAGCGCGAATCGTTATTGCCTCACCGGTGCGGGGATTACGGCCGGTACGAGCCGCGCGCTCGCTAACTGAAAACGTGCCAAATCCAACGAGGGTTACCGACTCACCTTGTTTTAAACATTTTGTTATACCACTAAACACCGCATCTACGGCGGTTGTCGCGTTTGATTTTGAAACATCCGCCGCCGAAGCGACCATCTCGATCAATTCCGCTTTATTCACGGTGACTCCTCATTTTATAGTTTGAAGCGGTGGAAAGATTTTAAACCTAAGGATGGAAATCAACAGCCATGTGCGCCCAGCTGTTCGCAGACGAACGAGATTCCTCCACAGCGGGATTTATACAAGCGCTAAAAGGGGGTTGTCAAGGAAACTCGTCGGCTGCAAACCATCGTTCAGTTCGCGCTAAATCGGTTTAAATTGATCTTCTTGCCAACGAAAACAATCGCATACATCCCGAACTTGGATTCGTCTTTAATCTATCTTTAGTGGGTGGTCACCGGTTTTTGCGTCGCGCTATCGGAAACTTCCTTGGACGCCTTGGCCTTTTTGCCTTTTCCCTTCGCACTTGTTTTCACATTCGGTAAACGCTCCAAGGCAACCTCTAACACTTCATCTATCCATTTTACTGGTCGAATGTCCATCTTGTCCTTGATGTTCTTTGGAATATCTGCCAGATCCTTTTCATTCTCATCGGGGATGATCACGGTCTTAATACCACCACGATGCGCAGCGAGTAACTTTTCTTTCAAACCACCAATGGGTAACACCTCACCACGAAGCGTTATTTCACCAGTCATGGCAACATCCGATTTCACTGCGATCCCAGTAATCGCAGACAGCAGCGCAGTGCACATCCCAATGCCAGCGCTTGGGCCGTCTTTGGGCGTGGCGCCTTCTGGCACGTGGACATGAAAGTCGTGGGCCTGGAAAAACTCATGGGGATCAATTGCGAAACTTTCGGCCCGGCTCCTGACGACACTTAGTGCAGCTTGTATTGATTCCTGCATCACATCACCCAGCTTACCGGTATAAATCTGCTTACCCTTACCCGGTAAGATGACCGATTCTATGGTCAGCAACTCGCCTCCCACCTCGGTCCAAGCCAGACCAGTGACCTGGCCAACGCGATCCTTATCCTCCACTTTTCCATAACGGTACCTGCGCACACCTAAGAATTTGCCGAGATTCCGT
Organism: uncultured Gammaproteobacteria bacterium; assembly: GCA_947259875.1. Lineage (GTDB taxonomy): Bacteria > Pseudomonadota > Gammaproteobacteria > Arenicellales > JAANXG01 > CALZGZ01. The sequence continues at coordinate 12,818 of CAMYNX010000072.1, forward strand.
GGCGAAATGGGAATCTTGCTCTTGGATTTATCTAGCAATAGTTTCTTGGCAACCTTACGGAAGGTTTTCGAGATCTCACGTTCCAAACCGCGTACCCCGGCTTCTCGTGTGTAATATCTAACAATGTCGTAAAGCGCCGCCTTGGAGATCGATACTTCCTCTTCTTTCAGACCATTGTTGTTTCGCTGCTTGGGTACTAGATACTTGATCGCGATGTTGATCTTTTCTTCTTCCGTGTACCCGGACAAACGAATGACTTCCATTCGATCCAACAATGGGGGTGGTATATTCAGCGTATTCGCCGTAGTAATGAACATTACCTCGGACAAATCATAATCAACCTCTAAATAGTGGTCTACAAATGTGTTGTTTTGCTCGGGATCCAATACTTCTAGAAGCGCCGAAGATGGATCTCCACGAAAATCCATAGACATCTTGTCAACTTCGTCCAGCATGAATAAAGGATTTTTCGCCTTCACCTTCGACATGTTTTGAACGATCTTACCGGGAAGTGAACCAATATAGGTTCGTCGGTGTCCGCGAATCTCGGCCTCATCCCGTACTCCACCCAAAGACATACGAACAAATTTGCGATTCGTCGCACGAGCGATAGACCGACCCAGCGATGTCTTGCCAACCCCAGGAGGGCCTACCAGACATAGGATCGGTCCTTTGATTTTCTTGATGCGCTGCTGAACGGCGAGATACTCGAGAATGCGCTCTTTAACCTTTTCCAGACCGTAGTGGTCTTCCTCTAGGATTTGCTCCGCCACCGCCAGATCTTTGCGCACCTTTGATCTTTTTTTCCATGGCACCTGTAATAGCCAGTCTATATAGTTGCGCACTACGGTCGCTTCCGCAGACATCGGCGACATCATTTTCAGCTTTTTCAGTTCTGCTTCAACTTTCTCTTTGGCCTCCTTAGGCATCCCGGCTTCTTCGATTTTCCTGACCAGTTCCTCTATCTCATTCGGTCCATCCTCCATGTCGCCCAATTCCTTCTGGATCGCCTTCATCTGCTCGTTCAAATAATACTCGCGTTGGCTCTTCTCCATTTGCTTTTTCACGCGGCCGCGAATCTTCTTCTCGACCTGCAACAGATCTATCTCAGATTCCATGACGCCCAGAATGTGCTCTAAACGTTCACGTGTGTCTGTCATTTCCAATATATGTTGCTTGTCCTCGATCTTCAGGCTCAAGTGGGCCGCTATCGTATCCGCCAAGCGTCCAGGGTCGTCAATACCGGACAGGGAGGTTAGGATCTCGGGAGGAATTTTATTATTTATTTTTACGTACTGATCGAATTCCGCGAGGACGGTCCGGATCAGTACTTCTGCTTCACGTTCGTCCACATTCTTGGATTCAACCGAAGTAACATTTACGCTGAACAGCTCTTCGGTCTCAACGTAGTCGACAATTCTTACACGTTGCTCCCCCTCGACGAGAACTTTGACAGTGCCATCCGGCAGTTTCAATAACTGAAGTATGCTGGCCACGGTGCCTATAGCAAAAATATCCTCCGCCGTCGGATCATCGTCTGCGGCATTACGCTGCGCGACCAACAAGATATGCTTGCCGGCTTCCATTGACTTCTCTAGAGCAGTAATCGATTTCCGGCGACCCACGAACAGCGGTATAACCATGTGCGGAAATACGACTACATCCCGCAACGGAAGAACCGGGATAGGAGATTCGCTATTAGAAATTCCAGTCGTGTCAGTCATGCTGATACCTGAAGTTTGTTTACACAATTAAGACCGTCGAAGACACCTACAAAGCACCGCCGTGCTCACAATTCGCCGCCAACCCCTAGTCTAACTATGGGGTGAAACCAACGAGAATTCAACTCTGGGGAAAATGGGAAGAAAACGCCCCCCCCGCGGCCGCGGTTAAGTGCATAAAAACTCCTTGCTGGCTGCGGGAATTAGTGGGTGGAGGCCTGCTTCTGTTCAGCCTCTTCGTAGATGTACAAAGGACGCGCACCTTCTGCGATCACACTCGCATCCACAATGACCTTCTTTACCCCTTCCATGGATGGCAATTCATACATGGTGTCCAGGAGCGCAGTCTCAAGGATTGAACGCAGGCCCCGCGCGCCGGTTTTACGATCCATGGCCTTTTTTGCCACCGCGCGCAATGCGTCTTCTCGAATCTCAAGATCCACGCCTTCCAGCTTGAGCAGTTTCTGGTATTGCTTGACGAGCGCGTTTTTCGGTTCGGTCAAGATTGACACCAACGCGTCTTCGTCAAGCTCGTCGAGGGTCGCCACAATAGGCAATCGCCCAACGAATTC
>CAMYNX010000073.1 GCA_947259875.1 uncultured Gammaproteobacteria bacterium
CAGCTCTTTCGTGTTATGTTGTTTACCGGTCGTAGAATTAATCACCGCTGTCGCGACAGTATTGAAACTCTCACTTCTACCTGTCCCGACATTAAAGACGCCGCTAACATCGGGATGTTCGAGGAAGAATAGATTGACGTCAACAACATCACCAATCCACACGAAATCACGTCTCTGTTCACCGTCACCGTATCCATTACTTCCTTTGAAAAGCTTTACATAACCATCTTTCTTATACTGTTTTTGAAAGTGGTAGACCACCGATGCCATTCTTCCTTTATGCCATTCGCCCGGGCCGTATACGTTAAAATAACGAAGCCCCACGATTTGCGAGTGTATCGCTACCATTCGACGTCGCACGTGCCGATCAAACAGCAGCTTTGAGTAGGCATAGATATTCAATGCGTTCTCGTTTTGCGGAGCCTCGGTGAAATTCTGACCGGCACCATATACCGACGCCGAAGAAGCATAAATAAATGGTATTCCTCGCGTACCGCAGTATTCGAGCAATTGCTTAGAATAGGTGTAATTGTTACTCATCATGTAACGTCCATTTGTCTCCATGGTATTGGAGCATGCGCCTTGATGGAACACGATTTCCACATTTTCCAGCGCGGACCGCGTGTTTAGCAAATTGACAAAATCATGCTTGTCTACAAAATCATTGATCGAACAGTCTTCTAGATTGCGGTATTTGTCTGCGGTTTCCAAATCATCAACCACCAACACATCGTCAAAACCAAGGTTGTTCAGACCCTTGACTAGATTTGACCCAATAAATCCCGCTCCCCCGGTGACAATAATCATGACTCGTTTTCGTTCAGTGCTTTGAGTAATTCCAATTCAGACACTGTAGCGGTGCCAAGCTTGCCAACCACGATGCCGGCCGCAGTATTGGCGATTGTTAGTTTTTCAACATCGTCTAAACCGGCCGCGTGGCACAATGCCATTGCACCAATGACGGTATCTCCAGCACCACTGACATCGTAGACTTCTTTTGCTCGTGCCGGACTGTGTGTGACGCTTCCACTACGGCTCACCAAAGACATGCCTTCCTGACTTTGAGTAATGAGGAGATATTCCAGGTCCAGCTCCGATATTAGTTTTAACGCCTTCTCTTCCAATGATCGATCATCAATAATCTCTCCAACCACACGTTGCAGTTCAATGAAGTTAGGCGTAATCATTGTCGCCCCATAGTATTGCGAAAAATCCGAGCCCTTCGGATCAATGAGTACTGGAACATTTTCTGATCGTGCAGCGGTAACCATTTCCTTTATGTGCGTCAACCCTCCTTTGGCGTAGTCAGAAATTACAACTACATGTGCTCTCTTCAATCGCGCAACAAAATCATCCAGACATCGAGAAAGAATTTCGTGGCCCGGACGCGTGTCAAAATCTGCCCGCAATAACTGCTGGTTACGGGAGATCAGTCGCAATTTAACTGTAGTCTTAATGTGTGGCTCACGGTGAAGCACAGCTTCTATATCCGAGTTATTGAGCAACCGATTAAGATTTGCTCCGGCGTCATCTTCACCAATAACGGAGAGCAATGTACACCTTGCACCCAAGGAAGAAATATTACTCGCGACGTTAGCGGCGCCACCTAGTCTTTCTTCACTGTCGGTGACAGAGATGACGGGAACTGGAGCTTCCGGAGATATTCGATCCACCTCGCCGAACCAGTAACGGTCAAGCATGACATCGCCGACAACCAATATTTGTAAATCGCCAAATATCCCAGCCTTGATCATGGGTCTTTATCTACCGATTCCCAAGTAATCAAATCCTTTTTGTCTGACCTTTGCCGGATCATATATGTTGCGACCATCAAAGATGACCCGTCCCCTCATTCGCTTTCCGACCTCATCCAGGTTGGGGCTGCGAAAGATACTCCACTCTGTAACCACGACCAGGCCATCTGCATCTTGCACGGCTTCGTAAGGGTCCGATGCTAGAACAAGATCGGGCCGGTTTCCGTAGATGCGCCTTGCTTCATCTTCCGCCACCGGATCAAAAGCCTTCACATGTGCACCTTCCCGCCACAAACCCTCGATAATCTCTCGACTAGGTGCCTCTCTCATGTCATCAGTATTTGGTTTAAAAGCCAGCCCCCAAATTGCAAATTGTTTCCCTTTCAAATCGTTGCCAAAGTAATCGCGGATCTTTTCTAACAGCACGGATTTTTGCTGGTAGTTTACAGACTCTACGGCATCCAACAACTGCGTCTCATAGCCGATACCTTTAGCGGTACGGGACAGAGCTTGAACATCCTTGGGAAAGCAGGAACCCCCATAACCACAACCCGGATAAATAAAATGGTAACCAATTCTCGGGTCCGATCCGATGCCCTTGCGAACCGCCTCTATATCGGCACCTAGACGCTCGGCAAGATTTGCCATTTCGTTCATGAATGAGATCTTGGTCGCTAGCATTGCGTTTGCTGCGTATTTTGTGAGTTCGGCTGATGGGACATCCATGACGACGATTCGTTCTCGATTGCGATTGAAAGGCGCGTAAAGGGTTCGCATACAATCTATGGCGCGGGGATCGTCAGTGCCAATCACAATTCGATCGGGTTTCATAAAGTCTTCAATGGCTGCACCTTCTTTTAGGAACTCCGGATTGGACACCACACTGAACTCTACTAAAGTATTACGTTTAGCTAAGCTCCGCTCGATATGATCACGCACCTTCTCGGCGGTGCCTACCGGAACCGTAGATTTAGTCACTATGATCCGATAGTCATCCATGAACTCACCAATGTCGTTTGCCACCGATAAGACATGACTGAGATCCGCAGATCCATCCTCGTCGGGTGGGGTACCGACGGCGATGAAGATTATTTCGCCATGTCTGACGCCATCAGCAATGCTGGTCGAGAACTGTAGTTGTCCAGTGGCCGTATTCGACTCCACCATGGATGCCAAACCAGGCTCGTAGATCGGCACCCTTCCTGCTTGCAACATTTCTATTTTTGATGCATCCGCATCAATGCATAGAACGGTATTACCTACGTCTGCTAAACAGACACCCGATACCAGTCCAACATAACCTGTTCCAATTACAGTAACTTTCATGCAAACAATTCCCGGAAAAATATGCTCCGCTGCAAACTCAATTGGCGAAGGCGTTATTATCCTTTTTTTTAATAGTGTGTCGAGTAGGTCGGCGGTTTTCGTAAGAATGGGGGAGCGCAGATCGCACTCCCCCTAATAACTTACTTTACCAACGACTTACTTCTGCGGCTGATTTTTTGTTCGCAAGATGATGTCTTCCTGGTTCCGCTCCAACATCTTGGAACCGACACCCTTCACATTGAGAAGCTCATCAATGGATTGAAAGGGGCCATTTTGCTTCCGATACTCGACAATTGCTGCCGCGATCTTGGGTCCTACGCCGTTCAATGACTCAGCCAACCCGTCTGCATCAGCCGAATTGACATCCACAGGTGCGGCATATGAACGAAGCGCAGCAACTAACAGAAAGGTAAAGAGGAAGATAAACTGTTTCATCCTTAAATCTCCTTGTTTCCATGTGATTGACACTTTTACACTACGATTTGCAGTGTGGAGCTATAGTAACCTAATTATCATTAATGTCAATTGTGCTAGCGTGCAACGGATTGCGTCTCATCAACGGGCTTGATCGTTGTCCAGCCTTTGCAACCCGGACAATGCCAGTGCATGGATCTTCCGCTGAATCCACATCGTTTGCAGACATAGCCGGTATTATTATCGATTGTATTTGCCAACACGTTATCGAGAATTCGATCCCGATCGGTCATTTTTTCGTTATCTGTTTTGCGTAACTCCATCAGATAACGAAACCCAGTCATGGAGGGATTTTCGCTGAGCCAGTTGGTTAGAAAATCTTCCGCGTTGTCATGGCCGCGCTTGTCCCGAAGTTCCTTGACTTTGGCAACTAACAACTTTGGACTACGAATTTTATCCAGAGACTCGTCTAAGAAATTTTCCAGTCCTTGGTCATCATCGAGACGGCGATAAGCATCCAATAGCTTGTCAATGATCTCGCTGAGAAATTGTGGATCCTGCTGTTCGATCGTACGCCAGGTTTGAACCGCTGCGCGATAATCGGCGTCACGATACTGCACTTCACCCAACAAGATAATAGCTCGAGTGCATTGATTATCTTCTTCCAGCGCCTGCTGAATATATTCATGGGCAGAAGCCGTGTCTTTATCGGACAGCGCTAGCTCAGCCATCTCACAGTAATATTGTGCGATAATATTGGAATTATCCTTGCCTAACAGTTGCTCTGACTGCCTCAATACGGACACCGCTTTGTTCCATTCCTTTTCCTGTTCGTATAGCTGGGATAGATATCTGAGCGCCGATTCCGCGTGAGCAGGAATATCAGCCAACTCCTTAAATAGACTTTCCGCCCGATCAAATAATCCGGCTTTGAAATAATCCTGGGCAAGCTCGTAAAGCGCCTGAATTCGTTGGCTTTCGCTCAGACTAGGTCTGGCGATCAAGTTTTGGTGGATTCTGGTAGCGCGTTCTACCTCGCCTCTACGGCGAAATAAATTACCAAGAGTGAGATGCATCTCGACGGTCTCCGAATCCACTTCTAACACCTTGATAAAAACTTCGATCGCCTTGTCGGGCTGCTCGTTAAGCAGAAAATTAAGACCTTTGAAATAAGCCGAGGGCAAATTGAATTGCGCCTGCGATTGCTTGTGGAGAGTGTCGCGTTTAGCGACATACCAGCCAGACGCAGCCGCCAGTGGCAGTAACACCAACAGCCACGCTGGATCAAACACTAGGCGTCATCCTTGATCGGCAGCGCTCGTAGGTTGTTCACCTCTTGTTCCATTTTTCTGATTTCTTTTTTTACCTGTGATAGTCGACGCCTTGAACGTAATACCCAGGTAAAGGTAAGTAGGATCCCTAAAAACGAGCCCACCGCTAAAACTACCAGCAACAACCATGACATGGGACCCGACCAACTGAGACCGAAATAATAGTTGATCGCGACTTCTTGAGGATTCTTCAATGAAAAAGTAATACCGACCACAAGAAGAAGCAATATTATTAATAGATAAAACAACCGCTTCATCATTCCTCCCATTAACTTTCCGATCGACCGCTGTTTGGCAAAGATTGCCTACATTCTCAGAGACCGGTCATCGGTTTGCAAGCACGAAACGCGGATATTCTGTTCGGCGACGGATTTATGACGAATAGGATAAGCCGGGTGCTAGCGGATATCGGGGATGATATCCACCCTCTCACGAAGCTCCTTTCCTGGCTTGAAATGCGGGACATGTTTGTCGGGCACCCCAACGGCCGCACCTGTCTTTGGATTTCGGCCCACTCGAGCCGGTCGATAGTGTAGTGAAAAGCTGCCGAATCCTCTGACTTCGATGCGCTCGCCACTGGCTAACGCATCTGCCATACATTCCAACAGACCCTTCACCGCTAGCTCCACGTCACGATACGCAAGCTGTGGTTGTTCAGCAGCTAGCATTTCTATCATTTCAGACTTCGTTATCGCCGAATCACCCATGAGATCAGTATCAGGTCACTCATATAACGTTACCGATATAACGCCATACAATGCTCACATTCATTGGACTGCGGTTAAGAATTACTGCTTTTCTCTAACTGTTCCTTGAGCTTTTCTCCAAGAGTAGTTGTAGCCTTAGTCTTGCGCGTGTACTCCTGAATGACTTCGCTTTCTTGCTGTGCCTCAAGCGCCTTTACCGATAACGAGATGCGTCGATTCTTGCGATCAATACTCGTGACCTTGGCCTCAATGGCATCGTCCACATTGAGTACGCTTCTTGCGTCGTCCACATGTTCTCTCGACAACTCCGAGGCCCTCAGATAGCCCTCTACCCCCTGACCCAGATCGATTATTCCCCCTTTCGCGTCGATACTCAGCACTTGGCCCTTAACGACACTTCCCTTGCTATGCTCACTGACATAGATTGTAAAAGGATCCTGCGTAACTTGTTTGATACCTAACGAAATTCGCTCTCGTTCCGGATCCACAGACAATACAACAGCTTCCACATCGTCACCCTTTTTATATTCCCTCACCACTTCCTCGCCTGGGCGGTCCCAGGATAAATCACTAAGGTGGATTAAACCGTCAATACCGCCTTCCAGCCCAATGAACACGCCAAAATCCGTGATTGATTTAATCTGCCCAGTGACCTTGTCACCTTTGTTACGGAGAGCTGCAAATTCTTCCCATGGATTTGGTTTACACTGCTTGATACCGAGGGATATGCGTCTGCGCTCTTCATCGATATCCAGAACCATTACCTCCACTTCGTCGCCGACGTGAGCGACCTTGGTAGGATGAACATTCTTGTTAGTCCAATCCATTTCCGAAACGTGCACCAGACCTTCTACGCCTTCCTCTAGTTCAACGAACGCCCCATAATCCGTAATATTAGTCACTTTACCAAACACACGTGTGCTCTCCGGGTACCGCCGAGGAAGGTCGACCCACGGATCATCACCAAGTTGCTTCATCCCAAGAGATACGCGATTACGCTCACGATCAAACTTGAGCACCCGCGCCTCGATTTCATCACCGACATTTAAGACCTCGGACGGATGCTTTACGCGCCGCCAAGCCAAGTCGGTGATGTGCAACAGACCGTCTATACCTCCAAGATTCACAAACGCGCCATAATCGGTGAGATTTTTTACGATGCCTTTGACGATTTGTCCTTCTTCTAGATTCTCCAGCAGCGCGTCACGTTCAGCGCTTAATTCAGTCTCTACCACCGCACGCCGCGATACGACCACGTTATTACGTCGCCGATCTAGTTTGATAACCTTGAATTCGAGTTCTTTTCCTTCGAGATACCCCGAATCTTTGACCGGCCGTACGTCCACCAATGACCCAGGGAGGAACGCGCGGATACCCTTAACCGAGACGGTAAATCCACCTTTCACCTTACCGGAAATGACACCTTCCACAACTGCCTGTTCCTCGAGAGATTTCTCTAGTTCATCCCAGGCTCGTTCCCGACAGGCCTTTTCCCGAGACAACCGCGTATGCCCGAATCCGTCCTCTAGGGTCTCAATCGCGACCTCAACGGTGTCTCCGATGTTGACCGTCAACTCGCCACGATCATCTCTGAATTGAGACGCCGGAATCTCAGCCTCGGATTTCAAACCGGCGTTAACAATGACCAGCTCACCATCTACGTCGACTACTTCGCCGGTAATAACATCTCCCGGCATCATCACCTTATTGGAGATACTGGCCTCAAAAAGCTCCGCAAAACTATCTGTCATACTTCTACCGGTCGCGTGAGTCCCCACCGAAACTCGCGCTGGTTATGCTCGTCTATTCAGCCCGTTCATGGACGAGTCTAGGTTGCAATAAATCCAGTACTCGCGACACGACCTCGGTAATCTCGAGGTCAGTCGTATCCAACGTAACCGCGTCATCGGCAGGGATAAGCGGCGACGCCCTACGTTGTGCATCACGGGCATCACGATCCTGGATCACCTGAAAAAGGTGCGCAAGATTAACATCGAACCCCTTTAACTTCAACTGCTTATAACGCCTTCGCGCCCGTATCTTCGGGGTGGCGGTGAGAAATATTTTTAGCGTGGCGTCTGGAAACACCGTTGTTCCCATATCCCGGCCGTCAGCCACCAGGCCCGGGGGGCGGCGTGCGCGTCTTTGGACAGCAAGCATCGCATCCCTGATTCGCGGCTCGGAAGCCAGCTGTGAGGCCAATTCTCCGATCTCCTCGGTCCGCAGTTCCTGGCCAGTATCCACGCCGTTGATACTGATCTTCGCGGCACCGTTGGGGTCCGGCAGACATGCTACTTGCAGCTGCGCGGCCTGCTGCACCGCACTGTTGATATCTGCAACATCAATCCCTGCCTCACGCAACGAAAATGCCAACGCCCGATAAATGGCACCACTGTCAAGATACTGCCAGCCCAGTCGCTGGGCACATATTTGCCCTACTGTGCCTTTACCGGAACCACTCGGTCCATCCAAACACAGCACCGGCACTTTAGACGACATCGTTACAGCTGCCGAACATCCAGGCCAACATTTTGGGCAAGTGTCGAGAAATCGGGAAACGACGTGGCGATATTATCACATTCACGAACCACGATCGGCTGTACTGACCGCAGTGCAGCCATACAGAAAGCCATCGCAATCCGGTGATCCCCAAAGCTGTTCACCGTCCCCCCTTTGACCATCCCGCCGCTAATCAACATGCCATCATCACGCTCCTCGACTTGGACGCCAATGCCCTTGAGACCGGAGACCATCGATCGAATGCGATCGCTTTCTTTGTGGCGGAGCTCTTGGGCACCGCGCACAACCGTGTCGCCTTCGGCACAGGCAGCAGCAATCGCAATAATTGGAAACTCATCGATGGCTAGTGATACTAACTCCGGCGGTATCTCGATTCCCTTCAGTGGGGCGTGCTGAACGATGATATCCGCCACCGGTTCATTGCCCGCATTTCTTCGATTTTCAATCTCGATCCGCGCTCCCATGCGCCGCATCACCGTCAGTACACCACTGCGTGTAGGATTGACACCAACTCCTTGAATGCTGATACGAGAGCCCGGGTATATTGCCGCGCCAACGACAAAAAACGCGGCTGATGATAAATCTCCAGGTACATCGATATTAGTTCCCCGTAGTGTTCCACCGCCGTCCAAACAGATTCGGTTGTGGTCGTGTCGACATGGGTACCCAAATGTAGCCATCATGCGTTCGGTATGATCCCGGGTTACCGCTGGCTCATCAATGCAGGTTTCACCAGACGCATACATTCCTGCGAGCAGGATTGTCGCCTTGACCTGAGCGCTTGCAACTGGCATGCGATAGTGTATTCCCTGGAGTTGTTTCGATTGACGGATGCGAACGGGAGGTACGCCGCTGCGGGTTGCTGCCACACGAGCCCCCATCTGATTTAGGGGCTCTTCGATTCTCTGCATAGGGCGCTTACGCAGTGATTCGTCTCCGGTAAGTGTAGCTTCCACATTTTGGCCGGCGAGCAGGCCGGTAAGCAGGCGTAGGGCCGTGCCTGAATTTCCAAGATCGATATCGGCGTGCGGCCTTTTGAGCCCAGCAGGGCCAACACCCTTGACCGTGAGCAGACCATCGGCCACGTCGTTAATCTCGACACCCATTTGGCGAAATGCGCGAATGGTTGCCAATACGTCTTCGCTGTGCAGTAACCCGGCGATCCGGCTGGTGCCATCTGCAACCGCTGCCAAAATAACGGCCCGATGGGATATCGATTTGTCCCCCGGAACCGTTATACGCCCTTCGAAGCTGCCTGTCGCAGTTACAATAAAGTCCACCGAAGTATCACCCTCGGGTTGCGTTTTTTTTCTTGACGTTCAACCCCGCGTCTCTCGCTTGCTTTGCTTGGGCGAAATATTGGTGCAAAAGTTTGCTGTCTTCTTTTTCGACGGCCCCGATAAAGTCATCTAATTGCGATTTAAATTCTTGTAGCGCCCCCAAAATGGGCTTACGGTTCGTCATACATATATCCCGCCACATCACCGGGTCGCTCGAGGCAATTCGGGTAAAGTCGTAAAACCCCCCGGCAGCAAATTCGAACAACGTGTCACGTTCCGGGTGCTCCGCCAGACAGCGTACCAATGAGTAAGCGATTACGTGGGGCAGATGACTGGTCGTGGCCAAGATCTGGTCATGATAACCCCCATCCATAGTGATGACGTCGGCACCCGTCCTCTTCCACATATCAGAAATCATACTTACGGCCGCATCTGTTGTCTGCGGTAACGGAGTCAGCACAACATGCCGTCGTTCAAACAATTCTGCGAACGAGGCATGGACGCCCGAGCGTTCAGTTCCAGCAATGGGATGACCAGGTACAAAATGTTCAAGGTGCCCCGGTAAGTGCTTCTTAACTGCATTTATAACGTATTGTTTGACGCTGCCCACGTCGGTAACTGTTGCATCGTTGGGCAAACGCTTGGCGATCGCGTCCAGAATGTTTGGGAATGTACGTAACGGTGTGGCGATGACGACAATCGACGCATCCTCTACGGCTTCGCCAGGGTTCATACAAAAGCGATCAATCACCCCAAGTTCTAAAGCTAGATCTCCCGTGCCGCGGCTACGGGCGACACCAATTACCTGTTCTACCGCATTCACCCTCTTTAAGGCACGGGCGAGCGAGCCGCCTATCAAGCCAATGCCAATGAGTACTAGTCGTCCAATCGACGGTATCGTGTCGGTCATAGGAGCATCTTGATTGCATCGATCAGTTGATCGACTTCATGAGACCGGCCAATGGTGACCCGCAGATGATGCGGCATCCCATAATTGTCCAATGGGCGAACAATAATACCCTGCTGGAGTAGCGACTGTTGAATCTTTGCCGCGTGTTGCCCGAATTCGATTGTCAAAAAGTTGGCGACCGACGGGATATAGGGTAGTCCCAGTTCATCGCATGCTGTGCACAGCTGCTGCATCTGTTTCTGGTTCAGCTCTTGGCTGCGTGTGATGTGTTCCGGATCCTCCAATGCTGCGAGGGCCCCCATTTGTGCCACTTGACTTACGTTGAACGGTTGGCGGACGCGATTCACCAGATCCGTTATTTGATTGCTGGCAATACCATAACCAATCCGCAGACCGGCCAAACCGTAGGCCTTGGAAAATGTGCGGACGACGATCAAATTACGATAGCTATCAAGAAATTCTAGTCCATCCGGGTAGTCCGGTTTCTGCACGTATTCAAAATACGCCTCATCGAGGACCACTATCACCTCTGATGGCACTGACGCCAGAAAGGCCTGCACCTCCGAACCCGTGTTATAGGTCCCGGTGGGGTTATTGGGATTGGCAATAAATACGACCTTGGTGCGTTCGGTAACGCAGTCTGCCATCGACGTCAGATCGTGTCCCCAATCTGCTGCCGGGGCTACTTTTATTTCACCACCGACCGCATTCGCCACCAATGCGTAGACTAGAAAAGCGTATTGCGAGAAGATTACCTCGTCTCCTGGTCCCACAAATACCCTTGCAATCAGATCGAGTACATCGTTCGATCCATTTCCCAAAGTTATTTGTTCCGGCGTAGTACCGAGATGATTACTTAATGCATTCTTTAATCGGAAACCGTTCGCGTCGGGATATAGAGCGATACTATCCAGACATTCCCGCATTGCTGCCAATACCAACGGCGATGGCCCCAGGGGATTTTCATTCGACGCCAGCTTGGTAGCATTCGAAATACCCAACTCCCGTTCAACCTCTTCAATTGGTTTGCCCGGTTGATAAGGAGTGAGAGTTTGAACACCGGATACTGCCCTGGTGTATGGAAACGACGATTGACTATCTTTCACAACACTGCCTGCGGATACGCACCGAGTAGCTTCACCAGTGCTGCCTCTTTTTCCAACTCCGCCAGCACCTCGACAACGCGTCGCTCCTTGGCGTGTCCCTCAATATCGATGAAGAATACGTATTCCCACAGTCCTTTGCGCGACGGCCTCGATTCAATACGAGTCATGCTGACCCCGTGTTTCGCCATTGGAGCCAATAGCCGATACAAAGCCCCAGGCTTGTTTTGACTAGACACCAGCAGGCTCGTCTTATCATCACCACTCGGCTCGACCTCGGTATTTCCGATGATCAGAAAGCGAGTAGTGTTATCGGGATCATCCTCGATGTCCGCTATCAATACCTTTAAACCGTAGATCTCTGCAGCGGCATTACTGGCGATCGCAGCGAAGTTTGGGTGTTGAGCCGCTTGTTCCGCCGCCTCGGCATTGCTGGTCGTGGCCATCGTTTCAACCAATGGAAGATTATTGGTCAGCCATCGCCGGCACTGTGCCAACGATTGGTTGTGAGCCAATACTTTATCCACTTGACTGAGTGATTCGGCATTACTTAACAACTGATGCCGGACGCGCAACAGCACTTCACCGCATATCTTTAAAGTCGAATTAAAAAACATGTCCAGGGTGTGTGTCACCACGCCCTCGGTGGAATTCTCGACCGGAACAACCCCATAATGAGCTTGGTGTTTTTCCACCGCATGGAATACCTCATCAATAGTCGGCAAAGACAAGCACTTGACCGAATGGCCAAAATGTTTAAGCGTAGCATTGTGAGTATAGGTACCGTCCGGGCCTAAAAAAGCGACGGTTATTGATGCCTGCGCCGCAAGAGATACGGACATGATCTCGCGAAACAATCGAGCCATGTCGTCATCTGATAGCGGACCTTGGTTACGATCAATGATGACACGAAGAACGCGTGCTTCCCGATCAGGACGGTAAAAACACTCCGATCCAGAGTGGCTTTTTACCTTTGCAATTTGTTGGGCGACTTTGACTCGCTTGTTGATCAGGTCTTGTATCTCACGGTCGAACTGATCAATTCGCTGACGAAGCACCTCAAGTTCTTTTTCTTCCGACATGGCCGGCGCTCGCAAGAAATATGGCCGGAGTTTACAACACCCGTGCCATCATGACTCCATCAATTGCACGCACCCTTTCCCAGGTCGATTTAGGAATAGGGCTGTCAGTATCCACAACCGTGTACGCCATATCGCCTCTTGATTGATTGATCATGTCGTGAATATTGAGATTCGCATCCGCCATAGCGGTGGAGATCTGTCCTAACATATTCGGGACGTTGGCGTTGGCGACGATTAAACGATGCGGAGACCCTCGTGGAAGATTGACCGTTGGAAAATTCACAGAATTCCTGATATTCCCATTCTCCAGAAAGTCCCTAACCTGAGTCGCAACCATGACTGCACAATTGTCCTCCGCCTCCCGGGTAGACGCACCTAGATGCGGAAGTGCGACAACCCCTTTGCATCCTTTCGTGATGTTGTTCGGAAAATCGGTAACATAGGCATTGATAACACCGTTATTTATTGCCGTGCACACTGCTTTGTCATCAACTACCCCTTCTCGCGCAAAATTCATAACCGTCGCCGAGGCCTTCATCTGGTGAATGTTGTCATCGTTGATCATATTTCGCGTACCATCGGTTAATGGGACATGAAAAGTGATGAAATCCGATTTCGACAACAACATATCGACCGTCTCGGCTCTTTCAACCGTAGAAGAAAGCTGCCAGGCTCCTTCCACTGTAAGCATCGGGTCGTAACCGACTACATCCATTCCCAGTTCGATGCATATGTTGGCAACAGAGCGGCCGATCGCCCCCAAGCCAACCACGCCCATAATTTTCCCGGGCAATTCGAAACCGGCGAACCGTTTCTTGCCAGCCTCGACCGCCTTGGCAAGTTCTTCGTTATCTCCATTTAACTTTCGCGTGTAGTCCCACGCGTCACACAGGTTTCTGCAGGCCAGTAGTAATCCTGCTACTACTAATTCCTTAACCGCATTCGCATTGGCACCAGGAGCGTTGAAAACCGGTATACCCAGGCCGCTCAACTTGTCGACTGGGATATTGTTGACTCCGGCACCAGCACGTCCCACCGCCTTGAGTGATCCTGGTATCTCCATATCATGCATTTTAAAAGAGCGCAGAAGGATGCCGTCGGGCTCTGCCTCTTTATCAGATACACGATAGCTGTCTTGAGGCAAACGATCCAACCCTAAGGAGGAAATGTTATTCAAGGTAAGAATCCGATACATCTCAAGCGTGCCTTTGTTGAAAACTGATCATGAACTCAACCAACATGTCGACGCCGTTCTCCGGCATCGCATTATAAATACTCGCGCGCATACCACCGACTGAACGATGGCCCTTTAACGCTACTAAACCAGCCTCCTGGGCACGTTTCAAGAACACGGCATCCAGCTCTGATTGAGCCAAGGTGAACGTAACGTTCATCCTTGATCGACAGGTGGTATCAATCCGGTTTATATAAAAACCGTCAGATCCATCGATGCAGGTATAGAGTTTGCCTGCTTTGCGTTCATTGATCTCGGCCATCACCGAGAGCCCGCCTAGTTCCTTTAGCCATTCAAACACCAATCCGGACATGTACCAAGCAAAGGTTGGCGCTGTATTCATCATCGACCCGCTTTCTGCCTGCTTTTGATAATCGAATAGACTCGGGGCGCTAGCGGCAGTCTTACCAAGCAGGTCTTCGCGAACGATAACAACGGTTACCCCTGCCGGACCGATGTTTTTCTGTGCTCCGGCATAAATGACTCCGAATTTCGACACGTCGATAGGACGGGACAAAATTGTCGATGACATGTCGGCTACCAACGGTACATCCCCAGTATCCGGCGTCCAATGACACTCCAGGCCGCCAATGGTCTCATTGGGGGTGAAGTGAACATATGCAGTATCAGGGTGCAACTGCCAACTCGATTGTGGCGGGACGGTCGTGAATTCAGAGTCTTCGCTAGTGGCGCCGATATGAACGTTGGTGAACCGTGCAGCCTCGGCCATGGCCTTTTTAGACCAATGTCCAGTATTAATGTAGTCCGCAACTTTTTTGTCACCCAGCAGGTTCATTGGAACCATGGCAAATTGCAGCGTAGCACCGCCCTGTAGAAACAATACCTTGTAGTTATCGGGGACTCCCAATAATTGACGCAGGTCATTCTCTGCCCGCTCCGCGATGCCCATAAAATCCTTACTGCGATGGCTAATTTCCATGACTGAAGCACCCGCGTCGCCCCACTCCAACAGTTCATCACGCGCTCTTGCAAGCACGGCTTCAGGAAGCATGCCTGGCCCAGCACTGAAGTTATACACACGACTCAAATTGGAATCTCCTCGCCTGGTTCTCTGAATTGGGGTTTGTCTTCAACGGGCTGCCCGTTGGTTTCAACAACTTTTTCTAGGCTGACCAACCGCTCATGGCTCTGCAGATCGATCAGTCGCACTCCCTGTGTATTACGACCTTGTATCGAAACTTCAACTACGCGTGTACGAATCAAGATTCCAACGTTTGTAATCAGCATGACCTCGTCGTCTTCGTGTATCAGTTCTGCGCCCACAGCTGATCCGTTACGCTCATTAACTTGAATCGAAATAACACCCTGGCCTCCGCGGCCTTGAACAGGATAGTTTGTGATAGAGGTCCTTTTCCCATAACCATTTTCGGTCCCCGTCAAAATGCTATCCTCTGCATTTGCCTTGGAGTT
>CAMYNX010000074.1 GCA_947259875.1 uncultured Gammaproteobacteria bacterium
CCGTGGACGTTGGTGGAGGGCAACGACAAGCGTTATGCTCGAATCAAGGTGCTACAAACCCTCCGCGATCGGTGGGTAAATGTGCTCGGTCAAACCACATCGCCACCCACGCGGATTGTTAGCGCGGTGCCGCGGCAGTGATAACAATATCCGCGGAGATCAATGATCGGGGACCAGACTGACGAACGCGGTTCGGACAGTGGGGCACTTAGTTAGAGCACCGGAACTGTTCTGTAAGTTGCACCACGGCGCCCCGCCCAATTTGTGGGATGCACCGAGGCAATCCGCAGCGTTTCTTCCAGGAAATGGCGACATTCAATCAATGCTCCAGGTAGTTGGGCAAGAAATAGGGGCGGGACTATCCCGGCACTGGCTTGGTCTCGAACGTCTAAGCTTGCGCTTCACGCAACAGAAAAAACGGGGTCGAAATCACAGACTCTGGTTCTTTTTTTCATCGTCCCAGCCCGGCGCTTGTCCGCGAACAGCAGGGGAACCAGCCGCTCTTATCGCCATCATCCGGGATCCTTGGCGCAATATACGGGCAAGCCTTGTTCTTATTGCTTTCGCATGGTGCAAAAAAAATGGGAGCGGTGATCCCAACAGCCGCGTTTTGTCGCAACCGTCGGGCGCTCCCACAAGCCAGAAGCCTAACCTTCGGGACCGGATCCCGGTCCAAGATTTCCGTGCCCCTACCATGCGTCGTGATTTTCTGCGGCCACTTCGTCGCGCGTGAAGAACACACCATCACGCATGAATCCCGAAACAATGGTCTCCAATACCGCCGTTACATGATGGTCCTTATCCCGCGAGACGACCCAGTGTTCTGGCAGGCCATCCAATAAGTGAATCATTGCCGGCCGGCCGTCTTCGAAGACCGAGGCATACGTCTCGCCGGTCAATCGATCTTTAAAAGCAGGTACGAAGTGCCTGCCACGACAGTTTTGGCTAACACCTTGTGTGTTCGCAAAACAATTATTTTCCCATGCTAATTCAGTACGCGTTAGTAGTTTGCCCATGACCTGACCCCCACCAGTTCGTATACACAGACAGTACGTGAACCACCTAATTACAAGTATAGTTTCTCGGTTTGGTTTTGCCACTCGCCCATACCTATATTTCGGTTACCAACCTATTGAAACTATTGAGTATTTATCGCGAGGTCACGACCCAGATCGTAAATAAATGTTATCCATGGAAAGGGGAACGGTAAATCGGGGAACGTGATGGCGAACTGTGAATATAATGCCCGGCGGACGCGTGTTATGAATTAGAAAGATCGGTTTTTTGTATCACGGTCATCCAACCCGGGGCCTCCGATCTTTGGCCATCGACATCTTGCTTACACTTTGCTTCACAGGCGAACATACCTAATTCATGGAAACCGGTGCGGATCTCAACAACTTAGCTTTGACGGCGGTGCCGTATGTCACGGCGTTTCTCGCCGGCGCGTTGGGTGGGGTGCATTGCATAGGTATGTGCGGTGGTGTGGTCGGTGCACTGGTCTACGGACTCCCGCAAGCGGCCCGCAGGCAGGCCTCGACGCTGCTGCCATTTGTGCTTGCCTATAATCTGGGACGAATCTGCACCTACACGGTAGGTGGCGCGATTACCGGTTACCTGGGGTTCATTGCCGCGGACTGGGTCAGCGAATACCGATCATGGTTTTTTCTACGTATCGCTGCGGCCTTGTTGATGATCGGTTTTGGCTTGTATATCGCCGGCTGGTGGATGGGGCTATCCCGTCTCGAACGGCTCGGCGCGCGCTTGTGGCGCCGGATACAACCGATCGGGACGCGTTTATTTCCAATCCATCGATGGCGTCAGGCATTACTGCTCGGTATCTTGTGGGGTTGGTTACCCTGCGGTCTGGTCTACGCCGTATTGGTGTGGTCATTTGCGGCAGGCGGTTGGCGCGAGGGTGCGATGTTGATGTTGAGTTTCGGCACTGGGACCATGCCACTGCTGGTGTTACTCGGATTTACCGCAGGAAGGCTCACCGCGTCGTTGCAGCGCCGAGCGGTGCGCAGGATCGCCGGTGCGACGGTTATGGTATTCGGCTTATGGACCCTTGCAGCCACCTTGATTCACCAAACCAATATGGGTCTGGGTCACACTCATTAGAACGACTGGTGGAGACCGGAGTTCGGTATATATCCAACGACAAAGCATACTTTGTCATCCCGAGTCGGAACGTCGAGGGATCTCACCCTTTTAGAGTTGCTACCAGCATTAAAGACGTTGAGATTCCTCGCGGTGCTCGGAATGACCTCAACGAATCGGCGCGGCCAACACAAGGTCCGATTCCTGTTGGTGCTGGGTATGACATCAAGTGCTGGACCTCGATTTTGACGAAGTTGCGCTGCAGCAACAGCGCTCTCGCCCCGAAAGTCACGGCCCAGTACGGCGTTTTTCGTTCCGCTGAACCAGAATTTCGATTTTCCATGATCGAAATCAATGAGTGCATCGATAGATGCAAGGACAATTTATTTAGGGATACACCACTAGATGGGGAGTGCCATGGCGTTGAACAAGATCAGTATTATTGTGGTATCGGGAAGCCGGGAGCGCCTGCAGATGGCAGCGATGATGGCATCGGTAGGGGCAGTGAGCGGCAATGACGTCACCGTATTTTTGTCCATGAACGCGCTGAGCTACTTTCTCAAAGACTCCAGTGAAACGGCGCCCGCCGAAGGCCAGGTTGGGGTCATGATCGCAGAAAAAAACGTCCCGCCGTTCAAGCAGCTTTTCCAACAGGCGGTGGAACTGGGCGATGCCAAGATCTACCCCTGTTCGATGGCAATGGATTTGCTGGGAGCAGAAGCTGATGACCTGGATCCCTATTTGCAAGAACCCTGGGGACTGACCAAATTCTTGAGCCACGCGGCGGATGCCCAGGTATGGTCATTTTGACTCGATCGAAAGTATAAGGAGGGTAACCATGGCAGAAAAAATGCTAATCGACGCGCGTGGTAGTTTTTGCCCCGGACCCCTGATGGAACTGATAGCCAAGCTCAAGTCGGGGCAGGTGGGTGATGAATTCGAAGTGTTGTCCTCGGACAAGGGCTCCGCCAAGGATATACCGGAATGGGTGGAAAAGGCCGGTCACGAGATGGTCGAAAGTCGCCAAGACAAGGGAGTTTGGCATATCACGGTGAGAAAAAAGCGATAACACACACATTGAACCCTGGAGGAATTATGAAAATCCTAATTATTGGCGGTGGTATGGGCGGCACGATCCTCGCCAACAATCTCGCCCGCAGGCTGAGTTCGGAGATCAAGGCCGGCAAGGTCAATTTAACCATGCTCTCGGCCTCGGATCAGCATTTTTACCAACCCGGTTTGTTGTACCTCGCGGTCGGTCAGATGATGCCCGATGAGTTGTATCGCGACCAGGTGAGTCTATTGGAACCCGGTATCGAATTCCACGTCGACCCCGTCACCGAGTTCCACCTCGACGACAACCAGGTCAAGACTCAAAGCGACGGCACCTATGATTACGATGTGCTGGTGGTGGCTACGGGTTCACGGGTGAATATGGAGGAGATCCCGGGGCTCGCGGAGAACGCAGAGATGTTCTACACCGAGGAGGGCGCGCTCAAGATGTTGAAGAGCCTGCGTGAATTCGAGGGTGGCAGAGTGGTGGTGTGTGTGGGCGTGCCGCACAAGTGCCCGATGGCGCCGCTCGAGATCACCTTCATGATGCACGATTTCTTTAAGGTGCGCGGCATCCTCGACAAGGTCGAGTTGTACTATACGTATCCCATTGGCCGCACCCACAGTTTGGAAAACGTCGCCAAGTGGGCAACACCGGAATTCGACCAGCTCGGCATCAAATACGAGACCTTCTTCAACATGAAAGAGGTGGACGGAAAGAATAAGATCCTGCGTAGCGAAGAGGGCGCCGAGGTCCAATACGATCTGCTCGTCACCATTCCGGCGCACAAGGGCATGGAGGTTATTGAGAGCCAAGGGCTCGGCAAGGATGGCTGGGTGCCCATCGACCGCTTACGCCTCAACATGGAAGGCCGCGATAATGTGTTTGCTATCGGCGATACCACCAATCTGCCTATCAGTAAGGCCGGGTCCACCGCGCACTTCGAGGCCGAAGCGCTCGGCGAGAACATCGCATCGATGGTGAAGATCGGCCAACCGACACGTGACTACGACGGCAAGGTGTTTTGCTTCATTGAAGCCGGTAAGGACCGCGCGACCTACGCGAGTTTCGACTATCTGAATCCGCCGGATCCTAAACCGCCGACACGTGCGGTGCACTGGTTCAAGGTGGCGTATAACCAAATGTACTGGGCTTCGGCCCGCGGCTTACTCTGACCGGAGGCAGTGCCATGAATGACCAAGCAAGCAGTATGGCAATGACGACCAGTGAGGAGCTGGAACAGGTCATCCAGGCGGCACGCGACTCGATGACCGACGACATGGTCGAACGCCTCGCCGCGACCTTGACTGGAGCTCTGGATCTGATGGATCAGGTCGATCGTAGCGGTATTACCGATGCCATCCCGGCATTGTCCAAGATGGTCGCCAACGGTGATTTGGATCGGCTGGTGGAACTTGCCCGCGTAGTCAGTTCGGCTCAGGATGCGATGACCGATGATATGGTGGACCGCTTGGCGTATACCGCCACCAGCAGCATCGATTTTCTCGATCAAGTCAACCGTGCCGGCCTCAATCAGGCGATCCCGGCGCTCGCCAAGATGGTCAATAACGGCGATTTGGATCGCATCGTTGACCTCGCCCGCGTAGTGAGTTCGGCACAGGATGCGATGACGGATGATATGGTCGACCGGCTCGCGATGACCTTTAGTCAGGGTATATGCATGTTGGATCGTATGTGCCGATATGGCGGCATCGATCGAATGATCAACCTGCTCGAGGGTTTGGAAGCTAGCGGATCGCTGGAGAAGCTCGCGAACACGCTCCCACCGCTGCTCGATCGACTGGAACATGTGGAAGGCGTGCTCAACGCGCTGGAGCAGGCCTCGTCGGAGATGGAGCGCGGCCAGCCCGCGCCCGGTGGTCTCGGCGGTATGTGGCAAATGATACGCGACAAAGACAATCAGGAAGTCATGCGCTACATGTTTACCGTCGGCAAGAAAATCCAAGCAGGCACGCCGCAGCCGCAGTAAAAAAAGATATTGAGACTGGGGCCGCGGCTGCGGCCCCAGTATTGATGTTTTGCACCCTTGGGTAGGGGGCGCCCTGGTGCAATAAAGGGGCTGGTACGCCATTGCGAAACTAGCCCTGTCCGCAGCGGCAACGAGGGGGTGCCGTGCGCGAGCAACCCAAGGCGCACGGACCGCTCTGCGCGGGACGCTTACTGTGGTTGGATGAGTCAGTGAGCGCAACAAGGTGAGATCTTGTCCTACGCTTGTTCCCGCCTTGTCCCCGCACAGCAGGGGAACTGCGCGCAGGACAGGCGGGCGCACGGCGCCTCAGGACGACATGTGCGGGGTCA
The DNA here is from genome assembly GCA_947259875.1 of uncultured Gammaproteobacteria bacterium. GTDB lineage: Bacteria > Pseudomonadota > Gammaproteobacteria > Arenicellales > JAANXG01 > CALZGZ01. The sequence goes on from CAMYNX010000074.1 coordinate 5,474, forward strand.
TCTTGCGTGATCATCCCTTAATGACTGAGTAAATAACTGTGATTTCGCTGAGTTAGATCAATGACTGTCTAAACAAAATCAAACAACATCGGGTCGACGCTTTGGGTCACGACAAAAACTGGGTGATGTCTTCGAACAAAATCACGATTGTTGCGGTCACTGGAACCTCGGTCGCCAGCCCTGGACCGTGGTCTGCGCATCAAATGCTTGGCTGTCCGTGGTTGGTCTCCGTTTCCCTGCCCCGTTTTTGACCTGGATCAGAAGAACACCACTTGCGGCGATTACGAAACAGTTCCTGCATTGACTAACACCAATTTCAGTCTACTTTCAGATCAAAGTGCCGCCGGTCCGGCGGCGCCCGGTGCGCGTATCGCTGCGGTGCGCTCCGAGCGGGATCTCGCGCAGCAATAACAAGAGGCAACCAAAAATGCGACGATCGATATTGCTGGTAACCACAGCCGCGTTCGGTTTTTCCTTTGCGGGTGCGGCCTACAGCGTGAGTGAGGGATACGCGGGCTCGGAGGCCTGTAAGGGATGTCACTTAGAGATCTACGAGCAGCAAATGAAGTCCGGGCATCCGTACAAGATCCAACGGGTGCGAGGCGCACCGCCGAGCTACCCGGCAGGTACCTCCCCGGGGGTTCCCAAACCGCCAGTCGACAAGACCTGGGATGATGTCACTTATGTGATCGGCGGATACGGCTGGAAGGCGCGTTTCATGGACAAGGAAGGGTACATCCTCACCGGTAAAGAGAATCGCCAGTACAACCTGGCGAACACATATCTGGCCACTGAACCGAACTGGACCGGTTACAGCGCTAAGAAGGCGCCGCGCAAGCCCTATACGTGTGGTACCTGTCACACCACTGGCTGGGTAAAGAGCGGCGAGGCTGGGCCTCACCAGGACAACCTGCCCGGGATTCACGGTACCTGGTCGGAGCCGGGCGTGCGCTGTGAGGCCTGCCACGGTCCCGCCGCCGAGCACGCGAAGGACCCCATGAGTGGCAAACCACCCACCAAGGAAAACTGCGGGGAATGCCACCGCCGCGGCGAGGTAACCCAGATCGATGCCAAGGGAGGACTCGTGAGGCATCATGAGCAGTACGAGGATTTACTCGCCTCGCCACACAAGATGTTCGGCTGCACAACCTGCCACGACCCGCACAAGGGGACCCGATATCAATTGGGTGGCTACAAGGGTGAGGATGCCACTTGTAAGAAGTGCCACACCAACATCGAAATCAAAGTGGCGGCCAAGGCCAAGTTCCAATGCAAGGACTGTCACATGCCTTTCGCCGGCAAATCGGCCATGGCCATTAAGATCCAAACCGCCGACGGTATCGTACCGCAAGGCGATATCAAGTCGCATATCTTCCGGATTGTTACCGATCCAGCCTGGAACATGTTTACCGACGACGGCAAGTTCGTGCGTGTTGACAGCGATGGCAAAGCTTATTTGAGCGTCGAGCGCGCCTGCCTGACCTGCCACTCGTCACAAACCAAGGCATGGGCGGCGGCCAGCGCCGTCAAAATCCACGGAACGCCGTAGCTGGTACGAAAGCAGTTTTCGTCAATAAGAAAAACAGTGGGGCTCAGAGTCGTTGACTCTGAGCCCGTTTTTATTGCGACTCCGCTAGTCCGCCCGCTCTCTTGATTTTATCCATGTAACGGGTCTTCATGGCGGTTTCGAAGGCGTCGTTGGAAGGGTAATCGAAGTCGAAGACTGGCTGCCACAAGCGTGGATTCTCCATGCATAGATAAAAGAACACTTGTGTGTGCCAGGGTTCGAGGCTTTGATAAGCAAAACGAAACAGCTCGAGCTTGATCGCTTCCGGATAAGAAAGCTTGCCGTCGGCCTCGACCAGCGGCATCTGTAGCACCTTGGTCTTGACTAGGCGCGAGCGAATGGTGCGGATCACTGACTTGGTAAACGTTAATGTACCGAGAGATACCAACGCCACCTCCGAGGGATCGAATTGTTTCATCAAATTGCCGAAGATCCGCGCGTAGTCGGTGCGCCAGGCGTCATAGTGAACAAGCGGATGAAAATGGAAGCCAACCAGGATGCCCCGGTCTGCCAACTTGCGCGCTGCGGCCAGGCGGTCGTTCAAGGATGCAGTTTGATGTTCTTCATGGGTAATAATTGTTGGGGTGTTCAGCGACCAAGTGCACAAGACGTTGTTGGGTATCTCGTTGTTGAGCAAATAAGAGATGTTTTTTGATTTGGTCTTCAATTCCAGGATGACGTTGGGGTGCTGGCGCGCAAAACCCATCAGAGCTTGCAGCACGCCGTGCTTGTTTCCCCACAGAAGTGAATCCGACGATTGACCGGTGCCAATGTGATAGATCCGGTTCGGGTCGAGTTCCAACGTTTGAAGCTTTGCCGCAAAATTCGGATCAAAGTTGATTGTGTCACCACGGTAGAAAGACTGAACACTGCAATAGCTGCAGCCGAAGCCACAATTCTCGACTGAATCCAGGGTCATGAGGTTGCAGCACCGCGTACGGGGCGAGGCGACAGGGCAATAGCCGAGCCCCAGGTTCTGTTTGTGACGAACACCGAGCGCGGATTTGGCCGGTGTCGGTTTGGTATGTGGACCAAATCGTTGGTAACTGGGGGTGGTATTCTTGAGCGCATGCCAGATCTTACGCAGCTCGTCCAGGACGCGTCGTCGCGCGGACTTGCCGTTTACGGCATTGCGGATTTCGCTGGGCCATGCGTCGCAAATCGACATCTCGTGCCAGGCCTGAAAATCCATCGCCATCTCCACAATCTGCCGCAACTCTTGTTGCGTGAAGCGGAAATGTAGCGATTGCTCACGGATGAAGGTTCGTTCGCGTGCCGACAACATGCCAAACAACGTGCGCGCGGCGTGGCGGGCGAATTTTGCATGATTATCTGTGAGCGCTGCCATGAGGCCGAACTATAGCGCGTTTATGCAGTAGCTACTTCCTACGCGTTGTGCGGGCATGACCACGGGCTGGGACAATAGATTAAAACATCAGTGTTACGAATTCCCGGAGCATGGAGTTGCGCACATAATCCCTATGCGCGAAGGGAAGGTTGCGGCCGAATAAATGGTTAAACGGTCACTGAGTTGTCGAGCGGAAGCTGTTCGCGGTTGGTTTCCGCGTTTAGGGCATCGAGGCTTGGAATGTTGACGGTTCGGCCGTTGAATATCGCAATGCCGTCTTTTCCTAGTTCCTTGATCGCACGGGCTATGGATTCCGGGCGCGCCGCGAGCAAAGCGGCGATATCGCGGCGCAGCATCGGTAATTTAAGCACACATGTATTGTCCTCAGGACACATTTCATTTGTGTTCATCAAAAGCAACAGATTAACTAGCCGGGTTCGAACCGGTATGTGCTGCCCGCGGAGCAGCAATGCGTCCCGCGGACCGCGGTCGCGGGCGAGTGTACGGAAAAAGCGGCGGGCGAAGCCCGGAAACTCATCGACCAGTTGTAGCACGATCTTCTTCGGGTAGTAGCACACATCACATGCGGTCAGGGCCTGAGCGGTCGCCGTATGAGCGTCCTCTCCGAACAAGCTGCGATAGCCCATCATCTCTCCCGGACCTATAACCCGGAACGCGGTTTTATGGTTAAAGGCATCCGCATGCCAAAGCAGGGTGTGTCCACTTCGAAGACAATAAAGTCCCGTTGCTTCGGTACCTTGTGAAAATATCTTTTCGTCTCTTGCAACTGCACGGACGACCATTGTGTTTTCTAATCGAGTCACATCGGCCGCCGGCACATCGCTGCAGCGGATATGCTCGCGCAACTTGCATCCGATACCGGCGCATTTACGGTGTGGGACCATCTACCCTATGCACCTGGCACCTGCAGTACGTGATGTGTTGCGGACGGATCGGCGCCCGCTACGAGTTTGATCCATTTTTACACCCCCATTGCAAGCATAGACTATATTTATGGAAGATAGTTCCCTAGAAAATGACTAGGAAATAGTTGCGGTCACCCTCACACAGATCGTCGGCAACTATGTCATTCCAAGCGCAGCGTCGAATCCAACCTATTGTCGGTCGAGCCGAGTGTAGCGGGGCATTAACTCAAAGGTTGAGATCCTTGCCTTCGACTACGCTCAGGACAGGCCGTCTAATCGCGTCACGATAACATCGGCGCTGATTCCATGGCACAGAATGCGTGTTATGTGTACGTCGTGTTCGCGGTTTCAACTCTATCGTTAGGGAGTTTGCGCTGAACAAGGCCGCTTGATTCACAGCACACAACGTCATTCAAGTATTGGAAAATATAACCGTTAACAAGCAATACTCCAAGGGAGAAGCGGGCGGCTTGTCCGCTAGGAGTATCCTTACGTCACTCATTACGCAAGGGCAGTTTGAACGTGAGTTTCGGATTAATGAAAGATCGTAGAATATCTGTCTGAAAATCAGTGTCTTGCGGTCGATTTCAGTAGTTTAGTGTGGGCTTTCAATCCATACTTGACAAGTCGCAATGAGTGATTCGATCTTGATATCTAGAAAAGTGGGGCCGGGATTAGATGCAACCGAGGGACGCTGGCGATAGGCCGCAGGTGAGAGAAAATAAACGCGCGCGGTGATCGGCGCCCGGGTATCGTCAATGGACACTGTGCGATTTAGTGATCACTAGCGCGCATATTGCACCAAGGCAGCGAAATGAGGAGCTACCAGTTTGTTTGAGATAATGAATTCGATAAAGGTTCGGTGTCACGTTTGGTACCCGGATTTGGGCCTATCCCGGTGCTGGCTTGGTCGCGAACGACGCGCCCGCATTTCTCACCATGCGCTCCGCCTCTATTGTTGCCAAGCAACCTGGAGAACCGAACGTCGCCATGTCATCGAAGAGACACCGCGGTTCTCTCCCGTGCAGACCATGAATAGAGGCGGGGCTACCCCGGCCCTGGCTGGTTCTCGCACACCTGCGCTTGGCCTTCACTCGACCCATAGCCCGCTATGGGTCTCGCTCCAGGCGCGGCGCTTGTCTCCGCACAGCAGGGGGCTCAGCGGCACGAGTCCTGCGCCGGCATCCAGGATCCTGGTGAGTAAGGCGGGCTAGACTTGCGCTTCACTCAATCCATCATTTCGCTCCAGCGCGGCGCTTGTCCCCGCACAGCAGGGGAACCAGCCGCGCGATCCTGCGACTACGCGCAGGACGAGTCCCTTCGCTACCATCCGGGGTCTTTGGCGCAATATGCGGGCTGGTTGACTTAATGCAAACGTTTATCAAAATCGCTGTCAGTCTAGGCCTGATTGCTTTTCTGGTGTTTCGCATAGAATGGGCTGGCGTTGCAACCAACCTCGGACAGGTCAGCGCGTGGGTGGTCGCTGCGGCAATTGGACTACAGATCACGGCGTATATCATCGGTACCTGGCGATGGTCGGTGTTGCTGGCGTTACATCAACTGGGACATCGCCTCAAAGCATTGCTTCCGATTTTTTTTATCGGTGCCTTGTTCAACAATTTACTACCCAGCGTCACCGGCGGAGATCTCCTACGTGCCTACTATATATTTAGGCAAAAGCACGGTATTGCGGTCGCCGTCTCTCCCATCATAACCGAACGCGTGATCGGTTTAGTTACGCTGATTGGACTGGCGACGCTGGCGATACGTTACGTAGAACTCGAAAATCCGGTGACCGTAATGCTAAAGGCACTTTTGCCGCTGCTGTTTTTGGGTTTTGTCATCGCGTTGGCCCTGATCGGACACAGCAAGGTGTACTGGCCAGTGCATCGTTTCTTCGAGCGTTGGCAACACATAAAAGCCGTCGAAGCGTTACTGCGTATCGCCGAAGCCAGTCATCGATATATCAACCGACCGCAAGTGATGATGCAGCTCGTTGTCTTGAGCGTCCTGGGTCAAGTCGTCGAGATTTCGCTGTTCTGGATGTTAGGCAACGGCGTTGGCGCAGACCTCGATTTTTGGAACTACGTGGTCATTGTACCGTTGATATTTGTAGTAGCCTCGCTGCCTATTACTATCGGTGGGCACGGTGTACGCGAAACAGCGGCGATCGCTTTTTTTGGGTTGTACGGTATGGCAGAGGATCAGGCTGCGACCATTATGGTGGTGTTCTTGGCGGTGTTGTTGATTACCAGTCTGCCGGGCCTATATTTTTTCCTGAACATGAAAGGGCACAAGGATTTTCTGAAACAGGCAAGTCATACCAAAGGTCTGCCGCACTAACTTCGCCAGTGAAAGAACGATCAGAAATGTAGTCGGAATTTCACTCGATTACCCGAGAACTTGAACGATCCCCAGTCGTGGTCCCATTGCAGGCCGTCGGGATAGTCCTCTGTGATCGCCGGCGTGGCGGCGTGAATGGTTTTATTGACGCAAGCGCCCAAACGCAAGCACGCGGAACTCGATACCGACGCGTCGGTTGCTGCGATGATTTTCACTCCTGGTCCGGTAAGTAGTGCCTCAGCATGTGCCACGGAAGTAGGGTCAAGCCGGGCGCTCACTAGAAAAATAAACGCGATCGCAATGTACAGGCCGAATCGCCGCATCCTTTCCAACCCCCGCTATTTAATGCGCACGATCCATATTAGCGATGCTAAATGCAATTTCCCTGCGGATTTCATGGGAATTTTGCCATAACTTTTACACATTTTTTGCGATCGCTCAGACGATAAGCGGGCGTTCGATGAGACGTTGCAGACCTTGCCGGATTCGCGGGGCGTGCACCCCGGTGCGGGTGGAAATGGCCGCAGTTCTGCTGCATCATGCTGACGGCTCAAGCAGGAGGAGATTACCATGGGGTGTTGCCAGTACTTTGTACCTACTGAGGGGGGTGCCAACGCATTCACGGTAGACATGCCGCGGGTGACTTTCGGCCGCGGCACACTGAGCGAGGTTGGTGAGCGGGCCTTGGGTTGGGGGATTCGCCGCGCTGCGCTGTTGACCGACCCGTACCTGGTCGATTCCGAGCACTTCGCACAAGCGCGATCCTCGCTCAAGGGGGCGGGCATCGATGCCGCGGTGTTTTCCGAGGTGCGTATCGAGCCGACCGATGAGTCGGTGCTCGCCGCCGCCGACTTCCTGAACGACGGCAGTTTCGACGGGGTAATCTCAGTAGGCGGCGGCTCGGTCATGGACACCGCAAAGGGCGCATTGGTCTATTCGCAATACCCAGCGAGTTTCGAGACCTACTTTGGGCCGCCGGCCGGCGCCGGTAAACCCGTGCCAGGGCCGTTGCTGCCACATGTTGCGTGTCCGACAACGTCGGGTACCGGATCGGAGGTAACCGGATTATCAGTGATTCGGTTTGCAGCCCTCAGTGTCAAGTTTGTGCTTGCCAGCCGTCACTTGTTGCCGGATGAGGCTATCATCGATCCCGCGTGTGTCGACACATTGCCCCCGACGGTGGTCGTATCCACTGGTTTTGATTTGCTGAGTCACGCCATCGAGTGTTACACCGCCCGCGCGTACACACGCTGGGCAAAGGTACCGAAAGTAAATTCTCGCCCGATGATCCAGGGCGCGAATCCATGGAGCGATTTGCATGCCGCCGAATCTTTGCGAATCGTCGGTACCTATTTGGAGCGCGGTGTCGCGGACGCTACAGATCACGAAGCGCGCGATTGCCTGAGCTGGGCGGCCACTTTGGCGGGTATGGCGTTTGGTAACAGTGGCACGCACCTGCCACACGCATTGTCTTACGCAGTCTCGCAAATGTCGCGTGATTTCAGACCTCAGGATTATCCCGGCAGCGGGCCGTTTGTTCCGCATGGTTTGAGCGTTATCGTCACCTCGCCATCAGTGTTTCGTTACACCGCGCAAGCGGCGCCCGAGCGGCATCTTGAAGCAGCGCGATGCCTTGGTGAGGATATTCGTGATGCAGCGCCAGAGGACGCCGGAGAGTTCGTTGCATCAAAGATCGTCTCGTTGATGCGTACCACCGGTGTGCCCAACGGGCTAAGCGGTGTGGGACTCACCAAGGACGATGCCCCTGTGTTGGCCGACTCGGCGATACGCCAACGCCGCGCGATCGGTAACGCCCCGCGAGACACCGGACTTGATGAGATCCGCGGTATTTTCGAGCAAGCAGTGTCTTATTGGTAATCGTTGCGCTAAAAAGAAAAAGTTTGCGCGCCAGTTGGGGTTTGAATGAGAGATTTTGATTCCTCAGTTCTCTCTAGTTGCGACCAAACACGCGATCAAAATCACCCGCATCGAGGCCCGGGTTTCCGGTGAGCAAGACCGGCCGCTGCCAGCGGTAAAGGTTGGAATTATCCGGATTCGTGCCGCCGATCGTACTGGAATTCGCAGAATTGCCGAAGAATCAAACCGGCAATATCGTCAAGGCGCACCTAAAGGATTTGTTTATAAATGGACTACTCGTTTATTGGTGGAGCGGAGGAGGCTCGAACTCCCGACCTTCGCATTGCGAATCCAATATTAATTTTATAGCTTATTAATTATCAACGAGTGACGTACGCCAATCCCACGCAAACGTGACTGAAAGGGACTCAGATGGACCGGTCGTGACCGGAGTACGTCACATTTTCGTCACATTACACTGATGTGTCGACTCGCGTCATTCGGCCGACGAACAGTGTCGATCACTCGCTAACGACCCCTTCCTGACCATCGTGTCTCGGCACCAGAGCGACCCGTATTCAGCCCGTAAGCGGACATCATGAAAAGATCGTACACAGAATTGGGGGCAGAACTGCCGTGTTCTCTATATGTAACTAATGTGTACAATTTTACAGCGACAGCTGGAGTCGCAGCGCAGCTGTGCCGTTGTTCCCAAGTAATCCGGCATTGGTCTGGTTTAGGATGTGGGCACAGCGAATACCGCACACACCGTTTAGTGTAACGAATTGGCGTATCCCGTCAGGTTATACTGGGTGTAACATTAAACGATTCTAAGAATAGCCTCGGGGTTATTCGTGAATAACAAAGGATTGGCGAGACCTGTGACTCGTAAAAAGACGAAGGCATCTCCTAAATCGAGAGCCGAACCTACCACTAAACGCAAGACATCTGCGATCAAAACAAAAGCCACGAAGTCGACTGCTGACCAGGAACTCGTCGTTGTTGGCGTGGGCGCTTCGGCGGGAGGCTTGGAGGCGCTACGTGCGTTGATTCTTCATTTACCGCCGCTCGACAACGTTGCCTGCGTCATCGCGCAGCATCTTGATCCAAAACACCGTCGTGTGCTGGGAGAGCTCTTGGCACGCGACACCGCTTTGGAAGTGGCAGAGGTAAAGCACAACGATCGGGTTAGACCCAAAACCATTTTTATCACGCCGTATGACCGGCATATCGCGATCGCGAATGACCGCTTCAAACTAAGCAAACCCACTACCTCTTTTGGTCCCAAACCATCCGTAGATTATTTCTTTTCATCCCTGGCGAACGAAAAGGGCGACAAAGCGGTTGGCATTATTCTCTCGGGGACAGGCTCGGACGGAGCCCATGGAATTCGTGCCATCAAAGCTGAGGGTGGAGTCACAATTGTGCAAGACCTGAAGACCGCAAAATATAGCGGAATGCCGCAAGCGGCGATCGACACCGGGCTCGTAGATTTAATTCTGCCACCGGACAAAATGGGATCGGCGCTACCGTCCATTGTTGCCGTTCCGAAGTTGGGCAGAAAG
>CAMYNX010000075.1 GCA_947259875.1 uncultured Gammaproteobacteria bacterium
GCAGTAAATACTTCTGCTGTACCTGCGTCAGACCGGTCTTGCGCATCAAACCCAAAAATCCCAACATGCCATTAATAGGTGTTCGAATCTCGTGGCTCACCGTAGCAAGAAATTTGCTTTTTGATTGGTTGGCCCGATTGGCATTTTCTGTAGCATCGTTCAAACGTTTGACGAGCCTAGCAACGAAAATCGGAACAACAAGCAAGCCCAAGACTACTCCTGCCGCTAGTGAGGTATGCGCAGACCAATAATTACTGAATGAAACAACAAAGCCAAAACACAAAAGACTAATAGCAGTAGCGGGATATAAATATTTGACACCCCATCGCACTCCGTTTCCTACACAAATCCAGAAATAAACAAAAAATAGCGGTGCGCCGATTTCTTCTCCACCCACCATAATGTATGAAACGGAAAAGACATCTAAGATCATACCCATGAACCGACGTACAAACGATTCGACAGGCTGTATAAGTATGGCGACAAAGAGGCCCAGCGCTGCGAAAACATAGAGCGGTACGAATCTGCTATGGATAGCGATGCCGTTGTCTACTGGTTTTTCAACAATGCCAGTGAAATATAAATATGAAATGATAAGCATCCCTGTTATCAAACGTAGCATGCCTTGCTCGAGATCTGTTTTCGGGCACTGTCTCAGTCGTTCTTTCAGTTGATCCCACATACTAAGAATCTAATAGCGTCGCCTAATTAGCTATCGGTATTGAATATACACGAGTTAGAGAGCCTTTCAGTTCAATTGTATCCGCTGTCCCCAAGGCACCTTGGCTTTGCCCTTGACCACCCAGAGCACCGCATAGGCCGGTTCCTGTTCCGGAAATGTGCCTTGGGCATCCGTGAAATATAGCAATAGATCGGGCCATATAGTCTGTTTCTCCACCCATTCGAACACCGGGACAAAGCTCGTTCCGCCGCCGCCCTGGATCTTGGCTGGCAGCTGTACCTGTTCCCACGCCTCAAACGTCCACGGTGCGCCGGACGCCAGTTGCACATCGCAAGGCAGCAGCGTGATGCGCGCCTTCATCTGTCCCTTGATGGCATCTACTTCGGACAGAAACTGATCCATCTCCGGTTGCGATATCGAACCGCTGGTATCGACACCGACGATAACATCCACGTGGGCGCTTCTGAGGCTGGGCAAAATAGCGTCCCCTTCGCGTCTCGCCGGCCGCGTATAATTAAAATCCTCGCGGCCCTGCATGGTCATGTAGCGCGCCAATAACATGCGCCACGGCAACTGTGGTTGCAGCAGGTGATCGACCATGCGGGCCATCAACCCGCTCAGCTTCCCGGCGCGCATGGCCTGCTGCGCCGCCCCGGCCAGGCGCTGCTGCCATTGGGTCTCCAACCGGTTCCGTTCGTCGGGCTCTAAAGGGGGCGGCTGCGGCACGCCGCCGGCTTCCTGGTCCAGCTCGGCGTCACGGCCACCGTGATCGCTTTGCTTGTGCTCGCCAAGCCCGCCGCGGTCTTGTTGTTGCTGGTTGTCGTCATCGTAGAGATGCCGGTCCTGCGGTTGCTGATCACTGTTCTCCTCGATCAGTGGATAGATTTCCTCCGCAGTCATGCCTTCATATTCCGCCAAGTACAGTGCATTGGGCGGCGGCAACAGGCCATCCTGGACCAGCAACGGGTTCACCGCGAAGTCGCAGGCCAGATCCCAACGCCGCTTTGCGCGATGTTGGCGTCGGGCAAAATGCGACAGCGCGCAGTGCAGAGCCTCATGGGCGAGAACGAATTGAGTCTGCTCCAACGATAAGGCCTCGATATAGGCTGCGTTGTAATAGAAACCCCGCGCATCGGTGGCGGTCGTCGGACACCACCTCGGATCGGCAGATGTCATTGGCAGCCTCAGCACCAGCGCACCGAGGAACGGTTTATCGAGGATCAGCCTGGTACGCGCGGCGCTCAGTTTAGTTTCGATGTCGGCCATATATTCTCGAAATCCGGGGAGTGGGGATGGGTGTTCGGAATTTGGGATTCGTCTCCAAATCTTTTACAAATCATCCGCTAAGACTTCTTCGTTCAAACTTTACGATTTTATCTTTTGAGTTGTCATTACATCACCCTGTAAGGCTCTTCATCGCTGAGCTTGAACAACCGCATCGCGGCGTCAATCGCCGCTTCGGTAAACATTTCAATATCGGCCAACTCACCGCTGGCTTCGAACTGCTTCGATTGTTCTTCAGCGGTGACCACCATGTGATAGTCTCGGGTTTGCGTGCGCTCGAGAGCAACATACAAACAGGGATCGTTTTCACCTTCACGCACCAAGGCGAAGACATAGATGTAATGCTTGCTGTCTTTGGACTCGATGTCGCCGAGCACCACCGCTTCGAATTCGCCGATTCGGTAACGGCGTTTGGGAATTGCAGTCAGAAACTGTGGCGCGTTTTTCATCGTGAAGAGGGTACAAAGTCTAAAGTATAAAAGAAACGGCAGTTCAACTCTCGAGCCGTTGGCCTTTAAACGCCAGACGTTATTCTTTTGCCCTGCCTCCAAACTCGTGCCGGCCGATTCGCAGATTCTTGTATTGCCGAATCATGGCCATAGTTTTGAGCACAGTGGGGTGATCAATCTTTGCCGCCGGCAATCCGACCCGCGCATGACACTCGCCAGTGCCGGTTGACCCCACCTCAATAAACGATTGCCGCCCCGGCGCCACGCGGGTGATGTGTATCCGCCACCTGACTGGGTATCCTTGAAATTCGCCTTCGAAGCACACTACCCGATAGCGCCCATCGCCGGCATCGATCAGTTCGTAGTTCGCTGAACCGTTGGCGTCGAATTCGATGATCTAAACCTCGAAAAGCACGACGTCGGCCACCGCCTTGGCCCAGTTCGCAAACTGCGGCACGGCAAACAGTTCCTGTCCCACCGCGCGGTGCATATCCGAGACCAGCATGACCCCCATCTCACGCTGCGGAAACCGGCCGGCGTACTCGATGATGCGCCCGTAGACACGTTCCGCGTTCCCGTTCCCCTTGGCCTTCAAGGCGCGGCCAACCAGGGCGCTCGCCACCGCGTACTGAAGATCGATCTCATCGGGCACTTGTGTTTCGTCGCCATCGAGGATCGCGTCAATATCCGGAAGGTTGTCGAGGTTCTGAATAAATGCATTCAATTCAATCCCCGCGGCCGGTCCCACACAACCCTGCAAGGCGCCGACCAGAATGTCGGGGAAATTCCCAAACTTCTGCAACGCCCGGTGCGTGAACTCCCATGAGCGGGGTGACGGGAACGCGACTGGATTGTGGGCCGGATCGAAGTCGAATAACAGCTCGGGCCGGAATCGTAAAAACGCGATGACCCGTTCGTCGATGCCGCTGGCGTAGGCCCAGGTCACCCAGTCGTCCAGATGCACGTCGACTTCGAAATGGGAAAACCGGTTCGCTAACGGCGCCGGCATAGTATAGGTCACGCCACGGTCCCCTTGCCGGTTGCCGGCGGCAAAAATCGCCCAGCCAAGCGGCACCTGGTAAGCACCAAGACGCCGATCCAGAATCAGCTGATAGGCGGCAGCGGACACACTGGGAGGCGCCGAGGTGATCTCGTCCAAAAACAAGACGCCATTCGCACCGTGGCGTTTCTCTTCGGGCAGCATTGCGGGCACCGCCCATTCCACCAGGTCGCCAACGCGAAACGGAATACCCCGCAGATCGCTGGGCTCCAGCTGCGACAAGCGGATATCGATGACCGGTACATTATGGTGCCTGGCCGCCTGTGCAACCATCTGTGACTTACCGACGCCCGGCGGGCCCCAGAGCATGACCGGCGTGTGGTGTCCGTGTTGGGCGCTTTGGAATTCGTTGTCGAGAATCTTTAAGATTTGTGCGGGACGCATAGCTGCTCACTGGTTAATACTCTAATTCCTCTGTCCTTGAGACCCCGATCCTTGAAGAGATATCCTCGAATTGGGGGCGCATGATAATAGGAGTCGCTTGTGTCCGTGTCCAGGTCCAAATCCAACTATGATATAAACGCACTTTGCTTGAATTTGTAAATCTTGTCATGGCAGGTCTAGTCCGTCTTCAGCCCAGCGATCATCACTTCCACGTTGATGGTAATGATTCCATACTCGACGCCGCACTCCAGGCCGGCCTACCGTTGAATTATGGCTGCAGCAACGGCAACTGCGGATTGTGCCAGGCACGTCTTTTATCCGGCGAGGTCGGCAAGATCAGCCACCACGATTTCGTATTCGGCGAGGCGGAAAAAAGCATGGGTCACATTCTGCTTTGCTCTTATACCGCGGTGAGCGATGTCGTAATTGAAGCCCAGGAAAGCGCGGCGATCTCCGAGCAACATATTACGACCCGGGTAAAGAAACTGACAGCACTCACCAGCGACATCGTGTTATTGCACCTACAGACGCCACGGACTCAGCGGCTGCGTTTCTTGGCCGGTCAAAGCGTGCGACTGGACTTGGACGGCGAAGCCTCCGCGACCCATCCAATTGCCAGCTGTCCCTGCGACGACCGCAACATCCAGTTTCATATCCGGTTGATCGCGGATGATGCATTCTCACAGCGCATTGAGTCGCTCAAACCAGCCAACACGGTGCAAGTCATGGGGCCGTTCGGTGATTTTACGCTCAACAATCGTTCTGACCGTTCTATCCTGTTTCTGGCGTTTGACACCGGCTTTGCGCCTGTAAAAAGTTTGATCGAGCACGCCATGCAATTGGAACAAAGCGAGAATCTGCATCTGTATTGGATCGCGGACGCCGAGGAAAGCCATTATATGCATAATCTGGTGCGTTCCTGGATAGATGTATTCGATAGTTTTTCTTACACTCCCTTGAATGCGAAGGATCTTTATCCACGAGCCGACCCGGCCGGTGGATTGCAAGCCGACGCTTGGCAAGATGTCTCACAAGCACTGCTCCGGCAAGTCAGCGCTGAACATGATAAATTGAGTGACTTCGACATCTATGTCGCAGGTCCGGATCCTGTAGCGCGGGTTGCGTGGGATTTTCTGGTGCAGAACGGCTTTCCACAAGAACAATTCAAGTCGATATTAACTTGTTAATAGTTATTGTTTGCCCACTAACATGCGACGCGAGCACTTGTTATCATTTTAAGCATAGCGAGGAACCTCAACGTCTCGGATGATGGTGGGAAGTTTGACAGGGTTAGATCCCTCGTCGTCCCTCCTCGGGATGACGTCATCTTTAGAAACACAAACATATCGACAAAAGGATATTCCCCAATTCCGTCTTTATCGCTTGAATTAGCCCTGGAGCACAGTGCAGCGCTATGAACTTTTTTCCTATTTTCCTAAATATTAAAGACCGGCCGTGCCTGGTGGTGGGTGGCGGAGATGTCGCGGCGCGCAAAGTTACGTTGCTATGCAAGGCCGGCGGACAGGTGACGGTGGTCGCGCCATACCTGTGTGATCGCTTATCCATCCAATATCAGCGTGGCGAAATCAGACACCAGCAACGCGGCTTTGAGCCGGATGATGTCGCGGGAAACCTCATTGTCATCGCCGCCACCGATGACGAGGAACTCAACCGGCGCGTGTCGGAATTGGCAAAGCAGCAGAACATCGCCGTCAACGTGGTCGACCAACCGGCGCTTTGCAGTTTCACCATGCCGTCGATTGTCGATCGCTCACCGGTGGTGATCGCGGTGTCCACGGGCGGCGCCTCGCCGGTCCTGGCCAGGCTGTTGCGCGCACGATTGGAAACCCTGATTCCCGCCGCATACGGCCGCTTGGCGAGGCTGGTGGAAGGATTCCGGCAACAGGTCAAACAACGTTTCGCAACCAGCGACGAACGCCGGCGGTTCTGGGAAGGCGTATTGCAGGGCCCGATCGCCGAGATGCTGCTTGCGGGGCAGGAACCGGCAGCACGCAGAGCCCTGGAGCAGGCCATGGCCCAGGCGCACACCGGCGAGGTAACCGGGGAAGTGTATCTGGTGGGCGCGGGACCCGGAGACCCGGATCTTCTCACCTTTCGCGCCCTGCGGTTAATGCAGCAGGCGGATATCATTCTTTATGACCGCCTCGTAAGCCCGGAGATTCTGGACCTCACGCGTCGCGATGCGGATCGCATCTATGTTGGCAAGGAACGCTCGAAACACGCGGTGCCGCAAGCGGAGATCAATGAGTTGCTGGTTGAACTTGCAAATAAAGGCAAACGGGTGCTGCGCTTGAAGGGAGGCGATCCGTTCATATTTGGACGTGGCGGCGAGGAGATCGACCGGTTAACCGATGAAGGCATTCCATTTCAAGTGGTACCCGGCATCACCGCCGCCGCAGGATGTGCATCTTATGCCGGCATTCCATTGACACACAGGGATTACTCCCAATCCTGCGTGTTCGTCACCGGCCACTTGAAAGACGGTACCACCGATCTAAATTGGGAGACGCTGACCCAACCGCAACAAACGGTGGTGATCTACATGAGCCTGGCGGGCCTGGAGATAATCTGCCGCGAGTTGATCGTGCACGGTCTGCCTGAAGCAACGCCGGCCGCGTTGATCGAGCAAGGCACTACCCAGCAGCAACGGGTACTCATTGGCGACCTGGCTACCCTGCCGGGAATAGTCAAGGCCGCCGAAGTTCGCGCACCGACCTTGGTCATCATCGGAAAGGTCGTAGAACTGCACAAAAAGCTTGCTTGGTTTCATCCGGCGTAAATAAAGCAATGCCGCACCTTTGAGCTTCGTGATCCAGACCGTAATTTTCCACTCAAATCCAGGCTTATTTG
The DNA here is from genome assembly GCA_947259875.1 of uncultured Gammaproteobacteria bacterium. Lineage (GTDB taxonomy): Bacteria > Pseudomonadota > Gammaproteobacteria > Arenicellales > JAANXG01 > CALZGZ01. Next base: position 6,731 of record CAMYNX010000075.1, read on the forward strand.
TGTGTTCCGCAATACGGTTGTTGACATAGCGTACGAAACGGTATGCTTCATCATCAACAACAAGGTTCATTGTATTAAATCCAGACAACCATATCGTCTGATGTCACCAGGAGGGCGTAACTAGTGATTAAAAAAATACATGCCGGCATCTTCTTATTCGTCGCTGCATACATGTTGTCTTTATCGCCGGCGAACGCACAACAATCCCAACAAAGCGGCGCCGCAGCACCCGCAGCCGAGCAAGCAGCCCAGGCGAATAAACCGATGACGGTCGAGGAGGAACTGATGCCCAGACCCGAGCTGGGCGATAGATCCATCGATGTGTTGTCGGACGAAGCCCAGAAAGTGCTGCGGGAACGCTATCTTGCAAACTCCAACCGGGTGATGCCGCCGGTGCCTGTGGAGCAGAAAAAGATGTGGTTCCAGCAATTGATGTCCATGAGCGCGATGTCAATGCGCGACTTATTCAACATGATGACATCTAAGTTGAAAGTGGCCGAGGGGGTTTCGTTCGACGATGTCATCGAAGCCATGGACCTCAAGGCTAACGACGTGAATTTCAAGAAGGTAGGACACAATAAGTTCTGGAAGGACGCCTCGGCGATGAGCGGAATACCGGCGCTTAGAGTAGAGATCTTGCAGTATTGCGACGCCGCCGTCGGCCGCCGAATGTTGGATTATAGTCCGGAGTTCGTGATTTTTATTCCTTGCCGTATCGCGGTGATGGAGGACGCCGGCGGCGATATCTGGCTGATGACCATGGATTGGGATGTCAGCTGGCTGGCGATGGCCTGGCACCCTGACTCCAAGCTCAACGACCAATTGACGAAAGATGCGGTTCGCATTCGCGACGCAATGGATCAAATCATGCAAGCCGGCGCCAAGGGCGAGTGGTGACAGTTCAAGTTAGTCCGAACACCGGAACACTGGCACCGTGAATGGCCCGCGCGGCATCTGACGCGAGAACCAAAATCACTTCTGCGAGGGCCGCCGGCGCCACCCATTTGCTGTAGTCCGCATCCGGTATGTCGCGCCGATTTGCGGGGGTATCGATGGTGCCGGGCATGATGCAATTGATATTAATATTATCGTTACGGTATTCGGCGGCAAGACTTTCCGTCAATCGCGCCACCGCGGATTTCGACACACTGTAAGGCGCCATCCTTCCTTTACCCTCGTTGGCCACCCGCGCCGCAATATTGACAATCTTGCCGCCGCTTGGCGTCAGCATATGGGGAATCACCGCACGGCAGGTCAGAAACACAGATTTGGCATTGAGATCCAACATAAAATCCCAGTCCTTGATGTCAGTCTCATGAACTCGAGGTCCCATGGTGAAGCCACCGGCGATGTTCGCCAATACGTCGATGGTGCCGAATCGATCCATCACTTCCCCCACCATGCCTGCTACCGATTTCTCATCGGTCAGATCCGCCTGGAGACAAATCGACGATGACGCGGTGTCCAGACCCGATAGCACGCTGCCCAACAAGTCCTGATTGATGTCTACGAGCGCTATGCTTGCCCCCGCAGCGGCAAAATGCCGCGCCACTTCTCCCGCCAGGGTGCCCGCAGCGCCGGTCACTATCACCGCTTTGCCTGTAAAATTGAACACGATTGCCACGCTCGCCTGTTTGACGCGCCACAGAGTACCCCGATGGCTATGGCCCTGCCAAGCTGCCTTAGCCTGGGATATAGCAAGAGTGAAGCGAGCACAAACATCGCATCCAGGCGATCATTGACTGGTTTGTCCATAAAACCAAGGAACTCTGGTAGACTTTTCGACCATGAGTGGATGTGCGGGAAGTGAACCCTTCGCTTTACGCGTCCTCGGAGATAGTATGGAGCCGGAGTTCGCGGAGGGCGAGGTCATTATTATTGAACCCAGTGTGGTGGTCGAAGATGGGTGTTATGTCGTTGCCCTCCATGATGGTGAGTACTTGTTTCGCCAACTACGAATCGAACATAATCGTTGGTTTCTAAAACCACTCAACCACCAGTATGAAACCATGGAAATCCCCGGTGTGAGCGCCATCAAGGGACGTATAATCTCTAAGTCCAACGGACGCGGCCGGCAACGTAAAAATTATCTGTAACCAGTAGCTGTCTACGACATGAGCCGACTCACACATCTCAATCAGTCCGGAGAAGCACATATGGTGGACGTCGGCGGCAAGGAAGTGACCCATAGGATTGCCGTGGCCTCCGGCAAGATATCGATGCGAGCCGAGACCTTGGCGTTGATACAGGAAGGCGGACACAAGAAAGGCGACGTTCTGGCCACTGCGCGCATCGCCGGAATCATGGCGGCGAAACGCACTGCCGACTTGGTGCCGCTGTGTCACCCCATTCCGGTCACCAAGGTTGAGGTGGATCTCAGATTGGATCCACAAGCGAACTGTGCGCACTGTCAGGCTCGCGTCGAAACGCGTAGTCAAACCGGCGTTGAAATGGAGGCATTGACGGCCGTACAGATTGCCTTACTCACGATCTACGATATGTGCAAAGCGGTGGACCGTGGCATGACGATCACAGATATCCAGTTACTGGAGAAGTCGGGAGGACGTTCGGGAACTTGGATTCGAGCTGATTAAGCACGAAGTCTACGAGTAACACCGCGAGAGCGTTATAAGGTTCTATACCCCAACCAGTAGGTAAAGCTATCCGCGTTATCGGCGGAATCGTTGGTCGCAACACATCGCCAGTTTTTGAACCAGGCCTTGAGTTCCCCAGCATCCAGCACATAGGCCCGCGGGAAGCTTGGTTTTTCTTTCAGAAAGTTTTGATTGAAGGTCTTGAACACCAGCAGCCCTTCGGGTCTCAGTGTGCGCTTGAGCAATGGAATCCGCTCGCGATCCAGATATCTCATTACGACGATGACGTCAAAACTATTCCCAGGCAGCGAAAGATGCTCTAAATCGGCAACAAATAGCGTTACCGCAAGTTGGTTGTCGATGGCCTTTCTTTGGCAGAGCCGGAGCCCCTCGATGCTGCCGTCAACGCCGTAGCTGATAAAACCCCGCTGTGCCAAGTACAGGGCGTTATCGCCGGTGCCACAGGCGACATCCAGCGACCGGCCCCTACCGGTTAATAGTTCCGCGTGCACGAGGAGTAACGGGTCGGGAGTAAACGCCGGGGTGTACGTCAGTGATGTGTATTTGTTGTCCCAACGCTGGATGTCGGATCGCATGGTCAGGGCAATGTCTAAAGTGTCAGGTTAAGAACGAGAGGCACGCTTAATGATGTACGCGACTATTAAAGGTTCGCACCGAGCGTCAGGCGTTCAGCGATAGACCAGTGTTCTCCGGCCGCGCGCCGTGGGCCTTGAGCGCGGTTGATCCGGCGAGTCGATCCGATGCCATCACACGCAAACCTGGATGCAATAGTCAGGTCAGCCGCCGGTAACCGGCGGGAAAAACGCGACTTCGTCCCCGTCAGCCACCTTGGTGTCGGGTTTCACATAATCCATGTTCACGGCGGCCATGACGTTGTCGGGTAAGCCGCTGTAACCGGCGATGGTATTCCACACGTCGTTGACGGTGTGCCCTTCATCGACCTCAACGTCCTGGTCGGTAAAACCCAGGCGTTCACGCAGACTGGCAAACAATTTCACCTTGATTTTCATGCCTACAGTTTACGTGATTTGACGCGGATTTTCATCGCGTCCAGGGCCAACTTTTGTTAGCTTAACGTCAATGGAAATCCGCACTGAGAATTAAAGCACCGTCGGTAGCTACGATGAGTTATCCCAAACATGAGATCACCGGCGTCATACTCGCCGGTGGCCGCGCCCGGCGTATGGGCGGCGTGGACAAGGGTCTGAGCGTCCTTGCCGGGCGGCCCATGCTGGAGCACGTTCTCGCGGCGCTAAAGCCGCAAGTCACCAAAGTCATTATCAACGCCAATCGAAATCTCGACGCGTACCGCGAATTTGGTTGCGATGTAGTCAGCGACGTCGTCGGCGACTATTCCGGCCCGTTGGCCGGCATGGCAAGCGGCATGAAATCCGCAGCCACACCTTATGTCGTCACTGTACCTTGTGATTCGCCGCTGATCGCCGGCGATCTGGTCGCGCGGCTGTATCACACGCTCGATGCTAACGACGCGGAGGTTTGCGTGGTTCACGATGGCAAGCGCACTCACCCAGTATTTTTGATGTTGCGGCGCGATCTCCTCAGCAGCATGCTCGCTTTCTTGGATGCGGGGGAAAGGAAGATCGACAAGTGGTTTGCGAAACATCGTCTCGCGGTCTGTGATTTTTCCGATCAACCCGAGGCGTTCATGAATGTCAACCACCCGCAGGAATTGGAAGCGCTGGAACAGTCCGTGACAAACCGATGATTGAAGCCACGGAACGAATACTGAATCCCCCACCGCTTTATGAGCTGGTGGTGGTGGACCAAACCGACAGTGCACGGGCCCACGCCGAGCGTCTTGCCGCGCAAGGCGCAGACGAAGGCACCTTGGTGTGGGCAAAATCCCAAACCGAAGGATTGGGCCGGAACAAGCGCTTCTGGATGTCGGGCTACCAGAACCTTCATCTCGGATTGGTTCTGAAACCGGAACAAACCTTCGATATCGCCTGCCAAGTCAGCCTCGTTGCAACTATCTGCACCGCGATGGCGATTGCCGAACAGGCCGAACCCATGGCTGAGCTGCGCTACCGCTGGCCAAACGACGTATTGTTGAATCGCGGTAAAGTGGCGGGCATCACCCTGAGCGGCAGTCTGGGCAGCGGTAACATGCCCGAGTGGATGGTGCTCGGAGTGAACGTCAATGTGTTCGACCATCCGAACAGCCTGGGATTCGACTCCGCCAGCATGCGCGGCGAGGGCTTCGAAAGTTATGACCGGGTGCCACTGGCAGAAACATTCTGCCGTCAATTCCTGTCATGGCTTAACCGTTGGGCTGACGACGGCTTCGCACCGATCCGCCGGGCCTGGCTGATGCGGGCGCAAGGCGATCCCTTGTTGCAAACGATAAAACTGCAAGATACCGAGATCACCGGTACGTTTGACGACATGGACGAACACGGAACGCTCACGTTACAGACCGACGAACACCTCAAGCGCAGCATCGCTTTGGCCGCATTCTTCCAACCTGATTTCGTTAGCGCACGCTGAATTTCGCAACAGAATCTCTCTAGACGATAGGGAAACGGTCCAAACCAGCTATCGATGGTTCAATTTGTCTAGTTCCAAGCGCACTTTCCGGTTGCTAGACTAACAGTATCCTATCCAAAACTTCGCGCATCTCCTCGATGAACAGAGAAAAGCCGCCCGGCATTAATCGTCGCAGTTTCGTCAAATTTTGTATGACCGCCCTCGCCGCCAGCACACAGCGCGCGGCCTTCGCCCGGCCGCAAGGAGAATTGAAGACCTATCGGCGTTCGTTATTAATCGATGGCACGCAGCGCCCAGTACGTGCGTCGGATCTGGTGGTCGGCGAGAACTACATTTTTCATTACCCCTACGTGACCACGCCGTGCTTTCTTCTCAATCTGGGTACGCCTGCTGCGGCGGAAATTGAACTGAAGACCGAAGCAGGACAATCCTACAGCTGGCAAGGCGGGGTGGGACCGGATGCATCCATTGTCGCCTTTTCAGCAATCTGTGCGCACAAGATGACACATCCCGCCAAAGCGGTGAGCTTTATTAATTACCGTCACGAACGGGTCCGTTTCCAAGATAAGCAACGGCAGGAATCGGAAGGCTCGCAACTCATATACTGTTGCTCGGAAAAAAGCGTTTACGATGTGCGCAATGGAGCGCGGGTGTTGGGTGGTCCGGCGAAACAGCCGTTAGCCGCCATCCAATTGGCATACGACGAAACCAAAGATAGTATGTATGCGCTGGGCACCTACGGTGGCGAGATGTTCGGCAAGTTTTTCGCCAAATTCACCGCCCGGTTGCAACTGGAATATTTAACCTCTGAAGTCGATCGGCAGGTCGGCGCACACACCGAGGTCACGCCGCTGGATCAGTACTGCAAGACCCAGGTTTTGTGTTGATCATGCGCCCGGATTCGCCAGCGAGCTTTATTTGCTGAGCACGTCAAGCAAATCCGCTTGCCTGCGCTGCACCGCAATCAGATAGGCGGTGCGGTCAAAACTGTCCTTGATCTGCGAATCGGCGCCGTGTTCCACCAACAGCCGCGCGATCTCGACATAACCCTGTGTTGCCGCGAGATGTAGGGCGGTAATCCCATTCTCACCCCGGCGATTGACATCGACCCGGTCGTCCTCAAGCAGGAGCTTCACGACCGAGGCCCTTTTCTCGAATCCAGCACGCATCAACGGCGTCCAACTGTAGATATCCGTAAGCGTCGGGTCGGCCCCCCCGTCCAGCAGCATTTCAAGGACATCCACATACCCCTTCGCTGCCGCGATCATCACCGCGGACCAACCATTTTCCGCCTTGGCATTCAGATCAACATCGTGGTCGAGCAACACTCTCACGATCCGGGAGTCCCCACCGAGCACCGCATACATCAACGGCGTACCGCCGTTGTCGTTGGCCCGGTTTGCATCGGCGCCGGCATCCAGCAAGGTGGTGACCCTATTAAGTTGGCGATTCCGCGCTGCCAACATCAGCGCGGTTTTGCCGTTCGCGTAAGGGGTATTGCCCTTAGGGTCGGCAGATTCCGTTTGTCCCGTGTCGATAGCCAGAACCTGCCGATGTCCCAGCGCAGTAAACAGCACTGCGGTGACGCATACGGAGCATAAGGCAATCTTGGTTTTGCGACGCAAGCCGCCCATATCATCGTTCAATGTTCGATTTCACCGGGGTCGCGGGTGACATCTTGACGCAACTCGTAATGTGAGACGATCTCCGCCAATGCGGCGTTGGCGTCGTACTTTCCCGTCATTCTCAACACGCTGTCATGGGCAAACCCCTCGCGCGCCAAGGCCTCGAAATTTTCGTGTTGCTCGGCGCCGATCTCTTGGTTTTGCGCCTGAATGATACGGTAATCCGTGTCACCAAAAAACCAACACAAGCGTGCTTGCTGGGAAAGCAGTTTCAGGCATTCGTAGTGGCTGGGCACCTTACCCGGCGTGAGCAGGATTTCAAACGCCAGCGGGTCATCCGGTACGGTAAGCGCTTCCAAGCGTAATAACACAATCGCGGCGCTATCGTGGGTCAACAACTCCGTTTGCAGGGTGGCCGGAGTCGGCGCGGCGGCGCGTTTGAGGATGTACCGGTCTTGTTTGCATTCGGGTCCCGCCACATGAATGAACAACGCACTCTCCCACTGTCCCTGGTCGATCTGAACCGGTACACACGTGGCCGCGGCGCCGCTCGCACGCATGGCGTCCTGGATGGGTTTGGGGAATTGGTCCATGGCACGAGTATGCAGTGCAAAATCACGAGTATAAAGCCGATCCGACTTTGAACTTTATACTCGGCGCGTTAATAAAATAAAAAAACCGGGCGCACGTTAGTGCGCCCGGTATCGCTTTGTTACTTTTTCGCAGAACTAACTGGGCTGTTTCGCCGCGCTGCTCGGCTCAGCCGCGGTGTCCGTCCCGCTACTCGCCTGGTCTTTGACCTCCTGGTACCACAGATCGTGATGTTGCTTGGCCCATTCCACGCTCACCCGGCCTTGGGTCATTCCCTGCAACGCACCCTCATTACCCAGGGTCCCCATGTAGATATGCCCGAGCGCCACCGCCACCCAGATGACCGCTGCAATCCCGTGGATAACGTTCATGAGCTGCATTGTTTCGCGGGACTGCTCGAAATTTGGAAAGTCGAGAATCAACCCGGTAACTGAAACCACTATCCCAAAGATAGCGACAATCCAAAACCATACTTTCTCACCGCCATTGGAACGCCCAGCCGGCACGTGCTCGCCGCTGAACAATCCACCTAACTTCTTGAACCATTGCCGATCGGCCTCCTTGGGGATGTTCATACGCGCCCAGATCAGGACTTCGAGCAGCACACCGACGACAAAGAACGGGCCCAGGTAATTGTGCATCCCGATCGAGAAATTCGCCCACGCGCCAAACCCCCAGGGACCCAGGATTGGGATCAGCACTGCCCGCCCAAACAGCAGGCTCAGGCCGGTGATCGCCAACACGATGAACAGCGAGGCCGTATACCAGTGCAGGATACGCTCAAAAAGGCCCCAGCGAGGCACGGTCTGCCCTGAAACAGGTCCTTCAATTCTTTGGGTCCCCTTGATGATGTGATACAAACCAAGGATCAACACCACCACGGCGAGGACCCACGGGGTGTAATTGGCGATCGGTCCGTTGCGGAACTGCCGC
>CAMYNX010000076.1 GCA_947259875.1 uncultured Gammaproteobacteria bacterium
CATCTCGCCAACGGCTTACCACGTTTTTCCATCGTCGGACTCGCGGAGACCGCAGTCAAGGAGAGCAAGGACCGGGTGCGCGGTGCGCTGTTGACCTCGCGGTTTGAGTTTCCCGCGCGGCGCATCACCGTGAACCTCGCGCCGGCGGACCTGCCCAAAGAAGGTGGGCGTTTTGATCTGCCGATCGCCGTTGGCATCTTGGCCGCCTCCCACCAGATTCCCACTGATCATCTGCACGGCTTGGAGTTTATAGGCGAACTCGCACTGACAGGTGGGCTGCGGCCGGTGCGGGGTGTGTTGACCGCGGCCATCGCCTGTCAACGCGCACGGCGCGGCCTGATCACGGCTAACGAAAACGCGTGCGAGGCGGCCTTGATCGAAGGGGTGAGGGCGTTGCCGGCCGGGCACTTGTTGGAGGTGACCGCGCATCTCAACGGCACCGCGCTGCTGCGTGAGATTGAGAAACCACCGAGCGGCATCAATGCTCCGGTCCGCAACTTAGACCTCAACGAAGTCAAGGGACAGGCGTTGGCAAAACGCGCGTTGGAGGTGGCCGCCGCCGGGGGTCACAGCCTGCTGATGATCGGTCCGCCGGGTACCGGAAAGACCATGCTGGCGGCCCGTTTACCGGGTTTGTTACCGGAGCTTTCCGATGACGAGGCCATCGAGACCGCGGCGATACGCTCACTGGTACACAATGGATTGGAACTGGCGACATGGCGGCAACGTCCATTTCGCAGACCCCACCACAGCGCCTCGGGGGTCGCGTTGGTGGGTGGCGGCAGTCATCCCAGACCTGGCGAGATCTCGTTGGCCCACAACGGGGTACTATTTCTGGACGAGTTACCGGAGTTCGAACGCCGGACGCTGGAATTGCTGCGCGAACCACTGGAAAACGGCACCATTCACATCTCCCGAGCGGCGCGTCAGGTTGAGTACCCGGCACGTTTTCAATTGGTTGCGGCGATGAATCCCTGCCGCTGCGGCTGGTTGGGTGACGCCAGCGGGCGTTGCCGCTGCACCGAAGAACAGGTGCAAAAATACCGCGCCAAGGTCTCCGGACCGTTGTTGGATCGAATCGACATGCATATCGAAGTGCCCCCCGTGCCGCGGGAGGTGCTCAGGCAGAGCGGGGGCACCGAAGGGACCAGCGCCATGGTCCGCCGACGTGTGGTCGCCGCACGAATGCACCAGTTACAGCGCCAGGGTGTTCTCAACCATGCACTTGAAGGCGCCGTGCGGGACCGGCAATGCGTGTTGAATCATGCCAGTCAGTCTTTGCTCGACCAGGCGATGGATCGATTGCGGTTATCGGCGCGCTCCTATCACCGCATCATCCGTTTGGCGCGCACCGTCGCCGACATCGCGGCTTGCGACACGATCGAGCCGGCGCACATCGGCGAGGCGGTGCAACTCCGCTGTCTCGATCGCAGCCCCCGTGGCTGAAAAGGGGTACTGAACATCCTTGAACCAATGGGGTTAGACCCCGCTGCCGGTGCGCCGTTTTGGCGTTCAAACAAGTCAGCGTTAGAGTCGTGCACGCGGTGTCATCTTTTTGCGTCCCTTTTGCGGTGGCGCGCAGGGTATATGCGGTGACCCCGGCGTGGGCAATAGTAATTGTGAAATGAACGTTTGCGGTCGCTGTCTCGCGGCTAAGGTCTCCCACTAACGTCGCGTAGGTCGTGTTATCGAGATCGAACTGCCCCTACCGCGCCTTCTCAATGCAACACAGCAAGTTCTGCTCTTACGCCGAGTTCTGTTAACGATTGGTTGATCTCTTGCTGGTAGACGGAATTCATGATGATTATCAGATCCGGTGTTGTTACCTGGAGCGCATTGGGCAGCACAATCCGGTGCCCGGTGCCCGGTAGAAATGTTCCGTGTTTGCGTGGGTTGATGTCGACGATTTGATCGATTTCGTCATTCAATGACAATGCCGTGACAAAGGCAACGGCCTTGGATCCACCGCCCCATAAGGCAATTCGGCGGCCCTGGTTATATTCTTTTTCAACTCGATTTCGCCACATCGCGCGTTCACGCCTGACCCGCGAAATAAATAAATCGATGGCCGCTTTCATATCAATTGGGGCAACTGGACAGAATAGCTCACCGATTTGATGTCGCGCAGGCCGCGCATGAATCATCAAATACTGCCCATCATAGTCGCTGTAAATATCCTCTACGTCGAAGCCTGATTGTTGAAAAACATACGCCAATGAGTCCGGCGTGAAATAAGCGCAGTGCTCATAATAGATGTCCCAAAACGCCCCTTCACTCAGAATGCGAGTCGCATCGGGCACTTGGAAAAAGACTCCAGTGTCTTGGCTGTGAATGTTCCGGCGTAACATCTTGATGAACGTGCCCGTATCCGGGATGTGCTCTTAGAAAGACGACCCTCGACATAAGCCGGGTCGAAGGCCATGCCGGAGTTCTCTCCTTGTTCACACAGCTGTGAGATAAATTCGCCCTTCCCGGAACCGATTTCAATAATTCGCTTTTCACGCAGTTGATAGCGCTTGATAAGCCGATCGCAAAGCGAACGATGAAAAGCACCAAATGTTTCTGAGCAGCTTTGAGTTTCTTCATAGCGAGAAGAGTAGCTGAGCAACTGCTTGTCAAATGCGACATTAGTGATAAATCCGCAGGTCTTGCACCACCCCAGTTCAATATCACCGCGTGGATAGTCGATCGCATCATCGCGAGAGGACATCAGCAGGACGCTGTGCACCGGCACCCCGGACACATGATAGAAACCCTGGGGCATATCCCGTTCACAATTTGGACAAAGTTCATCCATGGCTAGACAATACGCGGTTCCGGAATGGGCACTATGAACTTGCCCCCGGCTTCGCGGAATGCCGTTTCTTGTTCGCGTATCTCCTCCAATAGATTCCACGCAAGTAACAATACATAATCGGGCTGATCTTGTGACAGTCTTTCGGCCGGCACGATTGGCAGATGGTTGCCACCCATGTATCGGCCATGCTTAAAGGCATTCAAGTCAACCACGTAGTCGACCAATCTTTTATCGATACCGCAATAGTTCAATAACGTATTGCCCTTGGCGGCTGCCCCATAGGCAACAATTCGCTGACCCTGGCGTTTAAGATCGCTTAACAACTTGATCAGTCGGTCGCGGGTCCGTTCCACGCGACTGGAAAACGCTTCGTAGTAAGTGCGCTTATTTATGCCACTTTGTTGTTCATCGCGAAGCAGGTCATCGACGGAGCCGGACCGCTCCCCGCGCTTGGTAGCATAAAGCCGTAGGGACCCACCGTGAGTAGACAAACGCCGGACCTCGGTGATGGCCATTTGATGATTGGTAAACAGACGGTCCAATGCGGTGAGTGAGAAATAGCACAGGTGCTGATGGTAAATCGTATCGAATTCGCCGCCGTCGATTAGATCGACCAGATAAGGGACCTCGACCACCGCCACGGCTTCCGGCTTTAGAATCGCGGCGACGCTGGTTACAAAATCTTGCAGTCCGTCCACGTGCGCAAGCACATTGTTAGCGATCACCAGGTCCGCTTGCTGGCCCCTCGCAACCAATCGCGATACCAATCCGGAGTCGAAAAAATCCCGGATCGTGGCAATACCGGCCTGAGTCGCTGCGTGGCTCGGTGGCCCGGCTGGATCGATGCCCAATACCGGTATGCCTCGGGCGGAAAAATTCTTGAGCATGTAACCATCGTTGCTCGCCGGCTCGATGACCAGGCTGCGTTGGTCAAGATTTAGTCTATCGATGAGCTCATCTGCATGATCTCGGCAATGTTGTAACCATGACCGTGAGGTAGAAGAGAAATAGGGATAATCCTCCCTAAACAGAAGGCGCCGGTCCACGGTTTCCGTCAGCTGCGCCAGTGAGCACGTCTCGCAGAACGCAACGTTGAGAGGAAAGGTGAATTCCGGGATGCCCAGATCATCCTTCGTCAGGAGACGATCCGACAAGGGCATTCGACCCAGTCTCAGGAACACGTCCAGATGACCGCTGCCGCATGCTCGACAATCGTTGATGACACGATAATGCAGATTTTCAGGAACAGACGACGGTTTCGAGGTCATCTTTGCCGATGTCATTCCTAAGCCCACGAACCCACCGCAGATTGTGGTCCAAAGTATCATGCTCGATCAGGTAACGGACGTGCGCAAGCCGGTCATAACGCGCGCCTTCAAACTGTTCCGGTTTGAGGTTTTTGTCAGCCATGGCTGCGGCCAGTTCGAGTACGCCCCGCGCTGCAGTCCATTGGGGTTTGTACTCCGGCAGGGCGGTAGCAATCTTGCTGCAATCAACACGGTAATTCCGTTTGTCTGGTGAAGCATCGCTTGTGAACTCGATGTGGGTGCCAGGGATTAGACGCTCCACTATTCGAGCGAGTTCGATGATCCGATAGTTTTCGGTTGTCAAGCCAACATTGAACGCCTCGTCGTGGACCAGTTCACGATCGGCGTGCAGGACGGCCAGATACGCGCGGGCAACATCGCTGACGTGCGCGACCGGTCGCCAAGACATTCCGTCGCTTTTCAGGCGAATAATCCCGGTCGACACTGCCCACGCGGTGAGATTATTCAGTGCCAGGTCGAACCGGATCCTGGGCGCGATGCCATACACGGTTGCCGCGCGTATCTGGGTAGGCGAAAACCCTTCCTCCGCTAGGCGTGAGACATCGTGTTCGGCCGCAACTTTGGACAGGCCATAGGGTGTCACCGGATTCAGCGGCGAGGTTTCCGTCAAGAACGTTTCGCCGGCAGCACCGTAATTGCTACACGATGAAGCGAAGATGAACCTTTGCACTCCGGCTTGCTTCGCCAGCATGGCAAGACGCACCGTGGCCTCTTGATTGACGGCCTGGGTCAGATTCGGTCGATATTGCCCCAACGGGTCGTTGGACAAACCGGCAAGATGGATGATCGCGTCGAATCCATGCAACTCCTCGACCCTGATGTCACGCACGTCCTTGACCAAATCCGGGACCTCCGCGATATCACCGGTAAACGTGCAGTCCCGAAACAAATCGATGTCGCTGCCTACCACCTCGTGCTCATGCTCGAGTAGCATGGGTACCAGCGCTGTCCCCACATATCCTTTATGACCGGTCACAAATACGCGCATAGCTAGTTCCAGATTCTCCAGGGTGGGGCACTACGGTTCCAGAGGGTTTCAAGAAGGTCGCGCTCGAAGATGGTGTCCATGCATTGCCAGTATCCGTCGTGGCGATACGCCATTAGTTGATCCTCGCGCACGAGTTCGGGGAGAGTATCCCGGTCCCAGTCGGTATGATCGTTATCGAGGTAGCGAAACACCTCGGGTTCCAGTACGAAGTAGGCACCGTTGACCCACTCATCTGGGTTGGGCCGCTTTTCCACAAACTCAATGACGCGAGCGCCGTCGAGGGTCAAGCCACCGAACCGCGGCGGCGGGTGTACAGCGGTGACCGTCGCCTGCCTGCCGTGCTGGCGGTGAAAAGAAACGAGCGCTTCTAAATCCACGTCCGATACCGCATCTCCCCAGGTGAGCATGAAGTTCTCTGTCCCCAGATGTGGCTCGAGACGCTTGATGCGGCCACCGGTCTGCGTGTGTGCGCCAGTATCGACGACCTCGACCTGCCACGCGCCGGGCGATTCTCGAAAATACGCGTCGATGACCTCGCCGCGATAACCCGCTGCGATGACAAAATCGCGCAGCCCATAGTGGGCATAATGCATCATGATGTGCCACAGGATCGGCCGTCCACCGATTTCGATCATCGGCTTTGGCTTGTCGTGCGTCTCTTCGCGCAATCTGGCCCCACGGCCGCCGGCAAGGATCGCGACCTTCATGGCGGTGATCGCGGCTCGCCCGAGGCGTTCACCCGTTCCGATCGCTGTGCCGACACGCTGGCAAGCTCGCGCATGAGGTTCGCGCGGTGGTCGGTGGTCCACCGCCAGACTTCGCGGTGGCAAAGTATCTGCTCGCGCCAGGGCAGGCGGGCGCGGTGAATAGCGCCCACATTGACGCGCAAAAATCTCCAGGTGGGGAAACTTGCGCGTCTGTTTTTGTTCGGATTCCACCAGCTGTAGTAGGCCTGGGAGCTGCCCTCGAGCAGAGCAATCGACTGCTGGGAGTGCAGGCGGTAAGTGAAAAGATGCTCCGGAACCTCGTGAAACCATCCCAGCAACCCGAGATTGATCAGCACCGCAACGTCCGCAGAGTGAAAATCACCGAATGGACCCGCACGCCGCAGGGCGTTGGTGCGAATCACGCCGAATATCTGCTGAACCCCCCAGTATTGACGCCGAATCAGGTCGGCAAAACGCCGGTGCGGCTCGGGCGCCTCGGTGTCGATACAATCAGCGTAGTCCGCGATTACCCAGCCTTTGTCATTGGACATCCGGCGCATGACCTTCATGCGCGGATAGGCCAGTACCGCGTTCGGATCACCGTCGAGCGCCTCTACGCAGCGTTGCAAGAACGTGGGGGCGCACAAGTCATCGTGGGCGGCGAGTTTGAACAGGTCTCCGCGGGCCAGTTCCATGACCCGGTTGTGGTTAAAGGTGGCCCCGAGGTTTGCCGCATTCCGGTAATATCGAACCCGTGCATCCTGATTCGCGTAGTCACGGCAGATCTCGGCGGTGCGGTCGGTGGAGGCGTTATCCGAGATGACGAGTTCGAAATCGGAGAACGTTTGCGCAACTATTGACTCTAGTGCCGCCTCCAGATAATTCTCGCCGTTGTAAACCGGCATACCGACGCTGACCCTGATTGTGTCCGGACTCATAGTGCTGGTGCCGTGGAAGTACCCATGCTGTGGCGAACGATGGCCTCGGCCCACACCGCGGGGTCCCAATCACGCGCCGCCTGCCGCGCATGGGATCCCATTCGCGCGCGGAGCGCGGGATCCTCTACCAGGGTGCGCACGTAATCCTGCATCTGGTGGCGATCGTTGGTCAAAAACCCAGACGCGCCGTGGTCCACCCGGTCTTTGGGTCCCTCCCGATCGATGGCCACGATCGGGCACCCCGCCGCCATGGCCTCGACCATGCTTCTTGGTCCATTGGCCGGCCAACAGTCCTTGAGCGGAAAGCAGAATATATCAACGCGGGACAAAAACCACTGTGGCGTGACCTGATCCTCTGCGAACAACCGGAACCGCGGATGAGCTCCAAATGCCGCGCGTAATTCCGGGCCGGCGGGCATGAACCAGAATTCAGCCTTAGGCAGTTGGTCGGCGAGCTCGGAATAAAAGGTAGCGAAATGAGGCGGCAGTGGGGCATGTCCCGACAATCGTCCCACCACGACCCTGCCCGTGGGAACTTTAGTCAGGGCCCGGAACGAACGCAGATCCACCGGCGGGGGCAGCACCACCGTGGGGACACACGCGAGTCGGTTGCTGTGGGTCCATTTGCGCCACGCGAGCTCATAATCGGAGCTCTCGAAATAGACACACGTGGCACGCTCCGCCAACCAGTCGAATTTGAACAACGCGCCGAGATTGACGTTGATGATTATCTGCAGACTGCCTACGCGTGACAGACGTTCGCGCCATAGTTCGGCGAAATTCGCGAACACCAGGGCATAATCGTGCATGTAGAAAACAACGTCCGCACCATCTAATTCGGCATCGTCCGCAGGCTGAAGATGAATGCCGCGGGCGTGCGCCTCCAGACCCGGGCGCAACGCGGGGTGAATTTCAGCACCGATACACCACAGTTCTACCTCTCGAACAGGCGCCAGGTTTTCGATCAACGCTAGCAAGCTACGCTCACCGCCGGTATTGCTCGCGGCGGTACTGATCACATGGAGTGGGTCCCGCCGCCGCGGCGCCGCATTGTCCAGGGGGTTATCGGGCGCATCCATCGGGTACCGGTTTGGGTCGTCAGTTAGCTATGAATCCATTGACTGTGGGGTTGGTGCGGGTCCATTCGTTCGCAATTGAATTATCCCGCCGAGGAATGCTACCATGCCACACCAGTGTATGCATGTACCAACGCTGCACCATCCAAAGGAAATGCAACCCCAGGGGGATTTGATATGCCGAAGACCGACAAAGATACAAAAGCAGGCGTTCATTTGTCCAAAAAATCGATCTCGCGTCGAGATGTCATCAAGACCGTTACCATTGGTGGTTCTGCACTCACCATCACAAAATGGCACAAACCCATCGTTGAATCAGTCGTGCTCCCGGCCCACGCACAGGCCAGCTTGCTCATGGCAGCCGGCTCCGGCTCTGGATCGTCGCCCTTGGTCGGTAGTAGTACGCCCTAGTAGTACGTCCTAATAGCGTCTACAAGAATCCAACGCTAACTTCAATCCAAGTTGATGGAGATTCCTCATGCCGTCAAACTATGAATTTATGAACCATGGTAATCTTAAAGTTGATATGTGTGTTGACGGGTCCAGCGTTGATATTAGTATCGACGACGTCCCCGCCGATGGTAATCCTGTGACTGCCGCCGCCGACGGCAGCTTCAGTGCAACCGTTACCGACGTGCCAATAATGGGTTGTGGAAACGTGACCCTGAATGCCACCGGCGTGGTCACCGCACCCAATACCTATTCCGTTAACGTCACGTCGGGAGAGATCGGTAGTAGTTGCTATGATGCGGGCGGGAACCTTTTCGAGAGCCTGCAGATTGCTACAACCGTGATCGTTATGCTCGATGGCGCCACCGCGTGCACTTAATACGATAGCGCCGAAATCATCTGATTTAGTCGTAGCCAATAGCGAGGGCGCGCAGCGTCTCCAATAGGCTGCGCAACGAGTTGTCGCGCACGAGACGAACGCTTAGGTATACCGCTACACGATGGCGCTAAGTCGCTTCTTTGTTGTCATCGCCTCCTATAACAATGCGCTCTGGTATGAGAGCAACCTCGAATCGTTGATTCGTCAGGACTATCCCCACTGGCGCGCCGTATACATCGACGACGCTTCCACCGATGATACCGCTGACCTGGTTGAGCGGTTTGTCGCAGCGGCCGGAGTTGGCGAGCGGTTTCGGTTGGTGAGAAATGAAGCGCGTCGTTTCCCGTTGGCTAATCAATACGATGCTATTTCCGGATGTTCCGGGGACGAGGTCGTCGTTATTCTTGACGGCGATGACCGATTGGCCAACGACAAGGTACTCAGTTTCCTCAACCGCATCTATCAGGATCCGGATGTGTGGCTGACATACGGCAGCTACGTCAACGCATCCGACGGTCAACGCGGACAATTCTGTGCGCAATTGCCACTAACGGTCATTGAGCACAACCGGTATCGGCACTATCCCTGGGTGTCGTCCCACTTACGGTCTTTTTATGGGTGGTTGTTCCAAAAAATCCGTGTCGCGGACCTGCAACAAAACGGAGAGTTCTTTAAGTGTGCCGGAGATCTTGCGATGAGTTATCCAATGCTGGAAATAGCGGGCACCCACAGCCGACATGTCAGCGACGTCTTATACGTTTATAACGATGTGACGCCTTTTAACGAATACAAGCTCGACTTCGCGATGCTGCGGGACACGACGTTTTACATTCGGGGTCTTCCACCCTATCACCCTCATTCCGGAGGGGGTTCCGCGGGTCATCCAAACAAATAGGGTAAAATCGAAACCAGCACGTTATTCCGCACCAGGTTCGGTTCAATCCCGCAATTGAGGAGTTACTAAAAGAAATGGCCCTGAGCGGTTCGGCGAAGATACGTTTACCATTACGCGCGGAAACCATAGCCCGATCCTATCGCGATGCCGTATACCAGGATCTTAGAGACTGGGGAGCCAAGGGGCTGTTGGAGATCGAACCGGGCCCACTACCCCCGGCACAGATTATCGAACGCACCGGGGTCATGCATGATACCGAAGCGGAGGTCGCCGAACAGCGACGCACCTTCTGGGTGTCGGGGTACTACCACCTGCTCGACGCTGTGTTTGAGCTTGGATGCGGTGCGGCGCGGGTAATTCGTCACTTTCGCGCCATGCCGGACGTTAGACTGGTAGCCGCGGACATCAGCGTAACATCGATCGAGTGGTGTCAGGCGAACATTCCAGGCGTAGAGTTTCACATCAATCAACCGACGCCGCCCTTAGAGTTTACCGAAGATGAATCATTCGATGTGGCGATCGCGATGTCGGTATTCACGCATATACCGCTGAACCGGCAGTCCGTGTGGCTGCACGAAATATCGCGGATTCTCCGTCGCGGCGGATTCTTGGTGGCGACGGTCACTGGCGAACATCATCGGCAGCTCCAGCTACGGGGGAAACGTCTGGAATGCTTCCATCGACATGGTCACGTGACGTTATCGCCAAGCGACCCGGGTGTATCAGTTTCGACGCAGCTTACGAATACGTGGGACGTTTTCCAGACCAAGGGGGAGGTTAACAAGGTATTCGGTGACGTCTTCAAGATACGGTCGTACGTTGAAGACCACCATGGACTCGATACCCTCGTTCTTCAGAAGCCGCGATGACACGAATGCAGATCACTCGAACTTGCGCTTAATCAGGTGGGTTACCAGTGGATTTTAGATGGGATGACGAAGCTGACTGCGGAGCGATATCTTCGTGGCACCACGAAGCCCATGAACCAATAGCAACCTCGCGCACATAAAATCAACAATCTGGTGCAGTAGATATAGGCAACAAAGGGGTCAGCAGTGGGTCAGTACCCTTAATCTAACCGCGTTCGACGGAAAGGCCCTGGTCGTTCCATTCCACCATTCCGCCTTTGAGATTGGACACGTTATCAAACCCGAGCGCGATCAATATTGCCGCCGCTGTCGTGCTGCGCACACCTGCCCGGCAGATCGCAATGATTGGTTGGTCGCGGTGGGGATCCAGTTCCTGTTCCGCACGCGCCGGAAGCGCTTTGAGCGGTATCAATATACTTCCCGGAATGTGTCCCAACTCCCCGGTGTATTCTTCCGGCTCGCGGACATCGAGGAGCACCGGATTGCCGGCGTCGATTTCGATGCGGACCCGCTGTGGAGTCAGTTGACGCACATGGTTGAGCTGCGTCAGGGTGGGAAACTGCATCTTGTCATCGTCGATCGCCGTCTGGTTTGGTTGCAGCACCTCTTGAATCTTTTGCGGAAGGGGGAATTCCAGACTGTTCATGAGGTCGATGTATTGCTCCCGCGAGCGGCCCGCGATTCTGGGATTGGATTGTTTTTCCGCGGCGATAGTGCTTTCGGTATTGCCGCGATAGTCGTGGGCGGGAAGCACAATCGTCTCATCCGGCAGCGTGAACAGTTTCTGGGTGATCGAGTCGTATTGATCACCGGCATCGCCACCGGCGAAATCGGCGCGGCCCGTACCACCGATGAGCAGTACATCGCCGGTGAACACGCGGCCCCCGCCGTATAGGCTGATACTGTCGGGGGTGTGACCCGGGGTGTACAGGGTCTGGAGAGAGATGTTGCCAATCTTGATGTCGTCACCGTCGTCCACGTGGCGTGTGGTCCGCGGCGAAGGGGCCTTGCGATGCATGACAATGTCGGCGTCCGCCAGATCGCCGAGGGTGATGACCGCTGTCGAATGATCCGCATGGGTATGGGTGTCCAAGACCGCGACCAGTTCGAGGTTTTTGTAGGCCAGCAGAGCGAGATACCGGTCGATGTTTTCTACCAGAGGATCGATCAGCAGGGCTTGGCGCGTATCCTCACAGCCAACGAGGTAGGTCTTGCATTTCGATCGGTTGAGTTCTTTGTAAATCATTTTCTCCTCCCGTGTTGCTTTCCACTATTTATTTCATTCTTATGGCATGTCGCGCGTGCGTGATTATATCTTGCCCGCCGGCTGGCGCGGCAATAAGCCGGCTCCGCCGTCCGGTTCCATGCTGAAGCGTACGTCCAGCACCTCGAACGCGTACATGCCCACCCCCATCGCCAGCACGAAAATCATCACCGATTCGTTGCCAGTAACAATAGAGGCCAATGCCGGGCCGGGACAAAACCCAACCATCCCCCAGCCGATCCCGAACAAGGCCGCGCCCATGATTAACGGCCGGTCGATTTCGCGGCGCGTGGGTAACTGAAACCGTTGCCCCATGACCGGCGCCGGCCGCCGCAGGATAACTTGGTGGGTAATAAAATAGACTCCCGACGCGCCCGCCATCACCAACAAAAGGCTGGGGTCCCAGTCGCCGATGAAGTTCAAAAAATTGGTGATTTTCTGCGGCTGGGTCATTTGCGAAATGCCAAGACCGAGGGCGAACAGCAGGCCGGACACGAATGTGACCACATGCGCCATCATGCTTGGCCCCCCATGAATTGATTAACGGCGATCGCGGCAATTGAACCGCTGGCGAGAAACACGCCGGTGGCAATGAGCGAGCGTGGCGCCAGACGGCTCACACCACAAATGCCGTGACCGCTCGTGCAGCCGCTGCCCATACGCGTGCCGATTCCCACCAGCAGGCCCGCCAGCATCACGGTGGGGCCGGAGTAGGGGATGTTGATGGCCATCGATTGCGGGTGATACAACAGCAACAATACGCCACCGCAAAGTAGCCCCGCCACGAACGAGAATCGCCACAGGGTCTCGCCTTTGTTGAAGTGCAGCAAACCACCGAAGATTCCGCTTACGCCACAGATGCGTCCATTCAAAAACAGCATTAGCGAGGCCGCCAGACCAATGATCATTCCGCCGATCAAGGCAGAAACAGGTGTGAAATTCTCCATCGATTTAACCTCCGGTGGTCTAAATATTGTGATTTATTTTCGGATCTATACGCATTTAAGTGCACGCATCGCTTCGTCGGTACTGAGAAATATTTTTCCGGGTTTGATTTCGTCAATAAAATCTGTCCGCTTCAGCCGATCCTCGACGGGTCCCTTGACTTCGCTCAAGTGCAGTACCACGTTGCCATCACGAAGTTCCGAGATCAAGTCGTACAAGGTCTCCAGGGCGCTGGCGTCGATGAAGTTAATCGCGCTGCAAATCAGCACCACGTGCTCCAGTTCCGGATTTTCAGATACGTGACGCAGGACGGTATCTTCCAGGAATCTGGTATTGGCAAAGTAAAGGCTCTCGTCGATGCGCATTGTCAGGACGTGATTGCAGGTTCGAACATCATGGCGATCAATATTGCGGAAGTGTTCAGTGTCGCCAACGCGCCCAACGATGGCTACATGGGGACGGCTGGTGCGCCACAGGTACATCAATAACGACGCAATGATGCCGAATACAATGCCCAATTCAATACCCACCGTGAGCACCGCAATAAATGTCATCACTAACGCCACAGCGTCGGCACGGTTATAACCCCACGCATGTCGAAACGTCTTGATATCCAAGAGTTGGACCACCGCGATGATGATGATCGATCCCAGCACTGCGTTTGGCAAGTAGTGGAACAGGGGTGTGAGCACCAGCACGGTCAACAATACGAGAGCGGCTGTACACACCGAAGCGAGAGGCGTATTGGCGCCGGCGGTGAAATTGACTACCGACCGGCTGAATCCCCCGGTAACCGGATAACCGCCGGTGAACGCCGCGCCGAGGTTCGCCGCGCCCAGCCCGACGAGCTCACGATTCGCATCGATACGTTGGCGGCGCTTGCTCGCCAGCGACTTGGCGACAGAGATGCTTTCGATAAAACCCACAACGGAAATCAGAAACGCGGCTGGAACGAGCTCCCACCACAGCCCGCCGTCCCAAGGAATCGGCGTGAGTGGCGGTAGACCAGAAGGGATGTGACCGATGATTTTTACGCCGTGGGTGGCGTCGAGCCGGAACGCCCACACGAGTACCGTAAACAGCATTACCGAAAACAACGGACCACTTTTGGTCAGCACATTGACGGCCGTTGACCCGACCTTTCGGTATTGTAATATCCGTTCGAGCGGTCCCGCACAAAATAGCAAAATGCCAATGCTCCCTAATCCAATCAGCAAGGTTGTCGGATTGATGTCGGTCAGGCGTTGGGTCGCCGAAATCAGGATTTCATGAACGTGGTGGGTGCGCGGGATAGACACGCCGAGCAGATGTTTGAATTGACTGAAACCGATGACCAAGGCAGCGGCGCTGGTGAAGCCGGAAATCACCGGATGACTCATGAAGTTGACGAGAAATCCAAGGCGTACGATTCCCATCAGCAACAGAAAAAAACCTGACATCAGGGCAAGAATCAGCGCGATCGCTGAATACTGCGGCGCACCGATCTCGGCAAGGTCGCCCGCCACCGCTGCCACCATCAGCGACACAATCGCGACCGGCCCCACGGCAAGCACCCGGCTGCTGCCGAATAAACTATACAACAGCAGTGGCAGGATGCTGGCGTACAGTCCGGCCTCGGGCGGCAGGCCCGCAAGCAAGGCGTAGGCCATGCCCTGGGGCACGAGCATGATCGCCACGATTAATCCGGCCACCACGTCGCTGGAGAGATCATCGCGCCGGTAGTTGAACAACCAGTCAATCGCAGGGATATATTGTTTCAGTCGCGCTGCGGTCATGCCGTGAAAGCTTTGATTGTTCTTCTGACGGCCGATCCAGCTTAGCCGGTAATGAATCTTTCGGTGTCGGACTTTTTCCGGTACCGGTCGGTGTGTTTTGTGAGTACCGGGCACCGGCTGTGACGTAAGACCGCCTCGGTCACGGAGCCAAATACGCCGCGTTCCAGTCCACTCCGGCCATGGGTTACCATCGCCACCAAGTCGATATCCAGATCGTGGGTCTTCTTGACGATCTCCGATGCCGCCGGCTGTAGTCGGGAAGACTCGACCGTGACACGCACGTCCTTAGATGCGAGCCGCTTACGCAGTGGTTCAAACAACATTTCCGGTTCCCGCATTTCATCGCTTCCGGCATCTTCCTTAGAGCCGCGCACGTCGTGGTATAAAAACACCTCGGAATCAAAACGCCTCGCGATGTGCTCGACTAGGGGCACTAGCTCGAGGGCCATGTCGGTGTCGTCGAGGGGAAATAGGATTCGCCGAATGGCGCCGGGCTGGTCTGTGGATTGCGCGTCCTGGGCCGGGGAGATGAGCATCGGGACGGTGGACTTTCGCAACACACCCTCGGCAATACTCCCGTGAAAGACCCGATCAAGCCCGGTACGCGCATGGGTCGGCATTGCGATCAATGACGCCGGCAATAGCATGGCCAGTTTACACACCTCGCTGACCGTATCGCCCATGCGTAGTTCGCATTTTGCATATTTGGCATCGTCGCCAAGACGCGAGACGGCGTGATCAAGCAGATGATGTGCTTCATTGAGCAGATTTTTTATCTTCGCAGGCTCGGCCCGCAAAAGATCTTGCATTACGTGAACAATCGTAATCTCGATATCCGTACCGGATACGAGCTGTGTTATGCGTGGCAGGATCTGCTCTGCAAACTCGGCACGATCCAGTGGTAATAATACTTTATCTAGCATCGGCGCTATTATCGCTTTGAAGCTTTTATGATCTTTATAATGTTACCGCAACACAGTTCGTGACATCGCCGTTCTCGCTGGGTCGGCTGATAAACCGGCGGCGATTTTCGTCAGGCCGCGATTCAACCATCGCCGCATTTGACCGGTAGTCATCGATCAGTGTATCCATCCGCGATGATGCGTCTGAAAATGAGCGGATGCAACAATATCGAAAAGTTTGGCGTGATTAACCCCACCAAATACGCTGCTTTATCCGCAAATAGGTGCTCCACCGGGTTACCGTGTTTCAAGGGCGCATGAGCGTGACCAGACGCACTGTTAGCTGATTGCAATGTGGCGATGCCGTATCGTGTACGCCAACTTGGCATGGGTCGAAATTATCCAACCGGCGCCGGATTTCGCGCGATCGAGAGCGTACAATAGGAATCACACCGTGCATGGATTGTCCGACAATGGATATCCCGGGACGATGTATAGCCGGAATCGTAATTGGTTTTCTTAGGCGTTAGCTCGTTCTAATGTGCCGAGCATAGATCTAGGTTGAATCTCGTATGGCTGATGTGCGTACGACATTGATCTTATCTGCAATACTCCTTTCGGGGCTTGTCGGGGGCGCCTACGTGTTTCGCGATTATCTGTTGCCCGCTGACCCGCAGACCCCGCTTGGCGCATCCCACGATAAAAGCTTCTCCTCCGAGTCACCAGATGCCACAAAACAGGAGCAGGCATTTGTGAACAATCTCACCAAGCGGCGCCCCAAACCGATCGCCCTCGACCGGGCCGATGGCTTTGTAACCAAAGATCAACCCGTCTCGCTGCCGCAAACAGAGTCGGTGCAAGAGATCAGGCCTGGTGATCGGGTACAACAATCCAAGTTCGATTCGGATGCGACCGTGAGCTTGGTGAACGAGATTGGCGAGGATGTGCAGACACAGAGCATGGAAGGACGCGTCGAAGCGGTAGCGCCAAAGCAACTCGCTGTGGACAGCGTGCTTGTCGATCAAACGATGCGGATTCAAAGGAGTGCTCATCCAACCGATGTGGTGAGCGTGGGCGAGCTTCTCGAGCAATATGGGGAACAAGTGGCACCCGATGATCTTTTTTATGTGCACACGGTTCAAGAATTGGATGGTCAGGGCATCTGGGGGATCATACAAGATGGTGTTGTCCGTACTTTCGCACGGGGCATTGCGGTGGGCTCGGATGCCTCAGCGGATATCTTCAAGGCCGATATACCACATGATGCTGACGAGCTGCTTGTCGATGAATCCAGCTCGTTTCTAGGGAAGCTGATTTATGATAAAGCCATTCGATCCTATGTGTATAACTTCACGCAACATCGAATGGGAAGAAACCCGGACGTATTGCGTCCCAATCAGGAGATCGTGATTGTTAAGTTTCGTCCCAGCGAGTTGATTACCATATACCGGCATTTCCGGAATCAAGGGTGACGGTATAGAAGCCCACTCGAGGTGGAGGCAAGTATGGAGTAAGGCCGCGCCAGCCGAATTATGCAGTTTCTTTCGAGAGAAATGTGATCAGTCGATCCGGGTTGGCATAGAAATCGTTGAATACGACGAAACCTTGGGGATCGATCAGTATCATCCACGGCGTTCCGCCGGTGCGATAGTTGCGCATCGTGGATGGCCAATGTTCACCTTTCGGGTCGCCCGGATCGTGGCCCATGATGATGGGTAATTCATAGCGCAGTTGCAGTGCGCGCACCGCATCTTGCGTGTTGGACGCGAAGCCTTCGAACACCGTCTGGATGCCGGCGATCACCACCCGCTGGTTGTCGACCAAGGCATCGGCGACTTTTTTTAATGCTGGGAATCCGTGGGAATGACAGCCTGGGCACCAGTTCTGGAAGCACTTTAGAAACACCCATTTCCCACGCGCCGAGGCAAGCTCGAACGTAGTGGGTTGGCCGTCGCGATCGATCCAGTACGACACCGTCAACTCGGGCGCGGGTTGATCCGGTATGCCGAATTTTGAGCCACCGTGTGCCGCCTGTAGACCCGACAGTACCGCTAATCCGGTGATCCCCGCCCGCAGAAAACGGCGGCGGGACGGCACATGATCGTTGGGTGAGTTGCGATCCATAGGTCTTACTTTCAGACTCGGGCAAAAATGGAAGTTCCGCCCATACCCCCCACCCACCAGGGTAGGTTCGCTCTCAATCCAATCCCCTGGGCGCCAACGGCAAACCCCCGAAGCTCAAGGGGTAATTCACATCAATCCAGTCGACATTTGGTTGAAGGGCACTACACTTTACAGAAATAGGTTTGGGCGCATGATAAACACCAACTCTTACAATCCGTCCTCGATGGCGGAGATCGGCTCAGCGTCGAAGGAGGACATACAGCGTACCGCCCGTGTTGCGGGGTTGCGGGATTTCCACACGCCCACCCTAGAGGCCGTGGAAAGACGGCGGATGCAACTTTGGATAACCGCCTTGTTGCTGCTCGCCGCCGTGTCATTGGTGCTGGTGTCAGTGACCTTGGAATTCGGAGTGACCTTGCCGACGTGGCTTCGACCACAGATATTACAGGGCGGTCTAGTGCTGTTGGTGCTTTTATTTGCGGGCTACGCCGTGGAGAAGGAGGTACAGCTACGCCGTCTGACCAGGCTGCTGATTGCTGAGCGGGTGCTAACGGCGTCACTCACGAATCGCCTGCGGGAGATCAGTTTCTTGGTGGAAGCGGGCAAGGCGCTGAACCTGAATCTTGATCTACAAGGCGTGCTCGATACCATTCGGCGGTGTGTCGTCGATTTGCTGCGATGCCGAGAGTCCTCGATCATGATGGTACATGCCGACGACAGGCTGCGCTGCGTGACAGGTGATTCGCGAAAGACCATTCAATTTGGTCAAGGCCTTGCAGGCCGGGTGGCGAATTCTAGAGAGCCGTTGTTAGTCACCGCAGAATTGTTCGACACTAAGCGCAGTGATGAGACCGAGATCGAGCCCTCGCCGCGCAGCGCTATGTGCGTGCCGTTGATTCATCGCGAAGTATTGCTCGGCGTGTTACAAGTGGATGCGGCACGCGAACGTGAATATACCCAACACGATCTTCGTGCTTTGAGTCTATTTGCGGAACAAGCTGCATCAGCCATCGCCAATGCGCAACTGTATGAGGAGCAGCGCCTCACCGCCTCGCGAAGTGCTTACCAGGCGCTGCACGATACGCTGACTTCTCTTCCCAACCGGGTCTATTTCCTGGATCGCCTGGAACAAGCCCTGCAGCGTCAGCAGTTCAGCGACGAGAAGGTGGCGTTATTGTTCATAGATGTCGATGACTTCAAGGAAATCAACGACTCGCTCGGACATTTTGCCGGTGATGAGGTATTGATGGAGTTAGGCCGGCGTATGCGAAGTAGTCTGCGTGCCACGGATACTGCGGCGCGTTTGGGTGGCGATGAATTTGCGGTGCTGGAGGAGGGTATCCACTATGCTGCCGATGCGGTAGCGACTGCTGAACGCTTACATGAAAGGCTGTCCGAACCATTCTTCACGAGTATTCAAGAAGAACCCATCCAGCTCTCCGTGAGCGTGGGCATCGCGCTCGAAGGCCCGGGCGGAAAGAGCGGTGCCGAGCTGCTGCGCAACGCCAACACGGCGATGCGCAACGTCAAGCGATCGCAGAAACCCGGCACCACGATGGTGTTCGACGAGAAAGTAGAGATGGGTGCTTTTGACAAGATCGATCTCGAGAGCGAATTGCATAGGGCTCTG
This sequence comes from uncultured Gammaproteobacteria bacterium, assembly GCA_947259875.1. Lineage (GTDB taxonomy): Bacteria > Pseudomonadota > Gammaproteobacteria > Arenicellales > JAANXG01 > CALZGZ01. The sequence goes on from CAMYNX010000076.1 coordinate 19,068, forward strand.
GAGCGTCGCGAGTTAGAACTGATGTATCAGCCAATATTCTCGCTCGAGAGTGGGCAAATCGTGGCCCTGGAGGCACTGGTACGCTGGCGGCATCCAGAACGGGGCATGATGCCGGCCAGCGCCTTCATCGGTATCGCGGAGCAGTCCGGGTTGATTGGTGATATCGACCGTTGGGTATTTGCTCGAGCCTGCGAGGCCGCCCAAGGGCTGGTGACCGAGACTTACCCGTCTTTGGACATTCATTTGAACCTGTTACCGTCACGACTCGGGGATCCACAGACAGCCAACGATCTCGGGGACGCCTTGGGTATTTCCGGAATTGACCCGCAGCGAGTGGTGCTCGAAGTGTCGGAGAACGCAGCGTTAACGGCGATTCATAAATCTCGAACAACATTCAATGAATTTAAGGCACTCGGTGTCAGAATCGCGCTTGATGATTTTGGCACCGGTTATTCATCGCTGACCTACCTTAATCGCTTCCCGGTCGATGTCATCAAGATACACCGGCTGTTCGTCAGCGGAATTACCGAATCTCTCGGCGAAGCAGATTTAGCCAAGGCAATCATTAATTTGGGGATGAGCTTGAACATCTCGGTCATTGCCCAGGGAATCGAGCGCAAAGAGCAGTTGAGCCGTCTACAGCAAATGGAATGTCCCTTCGCTCAGGGTACTTATCTTTCCGCGCCGATGCCGTTTGAAAGCGTCGACAAGCTATTACAGTCGCCAAGCACGATTTCTTTTCTGCACAGCCCTGCGAGCACCGTTGCTTGAAGGGTGTCCGCACAGCTCACCACGTTGCAATCCGTTTGAATTCGTTCACGTGCGTCTGCATCTGCGCCGGCGACTGTTCCCCGCTCTCGGTCAAGAAGCCAGTAACAAGTTCGGGTGGCGTCGTTTCAAATAGTGGGCATATGACTTCAATTGACTCGGGTCCCGAATAAAACTTCGACGGCTCCATGGTTTCCAGTTCGATTTTTTCAACAACACTCAACTTGTCCACGGCGCTCACCACGAAAAAAGGAATGTCATAGCGGTGTGCGGCGAGGGCCGCCAACTGGGTACCCACCTTGTTCACGAAGGCCCCGGAAGGCAGGATGGTGTCGGCGCCAACCATGACAATATCAGCCAACCGGTGGCGCAGCACCTGGCCCATGGCGCTGTCGGGGATCAACGATACCGGGTGGCCGTGTTGCGCCAATTGTTCGGCAACCGCCACGCCTTCTCCACCGGGGCGCGATTCCGCAACCACGATTGCAGCCGGATCGGCAGTCAGCAGGGCGTCGAGCAAGGTCCCGGAGTGGGATAAGGTGAGCACCCGGCGGCCACGTGCGTAGCGGGCTGCCCGTTGCGCGGTCTGCCCATCAGCCGCATAGGCCTGGCCAAGGTCCTCACGGGCGGTCTGCTCTACGTCGTGTGCTGACTGGGCTTCACGGCAGGCGTGCATGACGCGGTTAATGCGGTTCGCAATGACCGCCATCGTCGGCCGTGCGTGCACCAGGTCCTTCGCTAGCTGCCGCAGTACCGTCCAGTGGGGGGTCTGGTCATGGTGTTGATGCACCAGCGAGCCGGCGCGGTCACGCAGGACCTCGAGGGCCCGGTAGGACAGGTAGGCGGAGCCGTGGGCGCGATCTGTGCGAATCGTGTCCAGGGTAGGGGCCACGTGGGCATAGGAGGTCCAAAGCTGCGGCACGGTGTCACGCGCGAGGATCTCGGTGGCCGGCACCCATGCGGCCTTTGTGGTCTCCCAATTGAGCCGCAGATTTCGATGCGCGCAATCGAACAAAAAAGGATGGATGATCCAGCACGTTGACAGGTTTTCGTCCTCCACCGTGAACGACTCACCTTGCCGCACTAGAGATACGGCCGCACCAAGACCGGTTTCCTCATCGATTTCTTTGTGTGCAGTACGCTCCGGCGTATCTTCTACGTAACCGCTCACCGCGCCCCAGTGTCCCTGGTAAGACCCCACCTTGGCGCTGCGCCGCAGCAACAATACCTCCCCGCGGTTACGAAGGAAGCAAGTAACTACTTGTTTTTGTGGTAACTCGGTCATAATGATTGCGATTCAGGCCGTAGGCATGCGGGCATTACTGCCCCAGCCTGTCAGCTTGAGGCCGCAGCCGATCTTCCAAGACGGGCCGACGCGTGAATACAACTTGTCATCGTGCCGTGTCATCTTATGCCCTGGTGTAGACGATGCGTAGTGTTTTGTTGCCATGGCCTTGGTGCAAAACGCAGGCTTGTTGTGCCAAACTGCGGCTACCGAAAAACCAGAGAGCACCAGCCATGTTGACCGGATATTATGCCCCCAAGCCCGGGGGAGACACGATCTTCAGTGTGGATCCGCGGCCGATCAAATTCGGACCCGGTGCGGTCAGAGAAATAGGCGGGGACGCCAAGGCGCTTGGTATGTCGCGGGTGGCGGTATTCACGGATAAATCGGTGGTGAACCTGGTGCCGACCCAGGACGCGTTACAGTCGCTGACCGCGAGCGGCATCGCATGCGCGGTGTATGACGACACCCTCATCGAGCCGACGGACCAATCTTTTGTCGCCGCTACCGAATTTATACGCGCGGACGGGTTCGACGGCATCGTCTCCATCGGCGGTGGGTCGGTCATCGATACCGCCAAGGCAGCCAATCTGTTCGCGACCCATCCGGTAGGCCTGTTGAACTTCGTGAATAAGCCGATCGGAGCAGGGCGTCAGGTGCCGGGCCCGCTCATGCCGCATATCGCATGCCCCACCACGTCCGGTACCGGCAGCGAATGCACCGGGGTGGCGGTGTTCGATCTGCTGTCGCGACAGGTCAAGACCGGGATCTCCTCTAAATTTCTAAAGCCAAGCCTGGGTGTTATCGACCCCGAATTTACCTATACCCTGCCGCCATTAGTGACCGCGTCTACCGCTTTTGACGTGTTGACCCACGCCATCGAAAGCTATACCGCGATCCCGTTCACGCAGCGGCGCCAGCCCGCTGAGCCCAGCCTGCGCCCGCCCTATCAGGGCGCCAATCCCCACAGTGACTTGGGTAGCCTCGAGGCGATCCGCTTGGGCGGGAAGTATCTGGTGCGGGCGGTCAAAGACGAAAGCGACCACGAAGCGCGCAACGCGATGATGTATGCAGCGACCATGGCGGGGATCAGCTTTGGCAATGCCGGCGTCCACATACCTCATGCAATGAGTTACTCGGTGGCTGGCATGATCCGCGATTACACGCCGGAAGGATGGCCGCAGCACCACGCCCTGTGTCCGCATGGCATCTCGGTGGTGGTCAACGCACCGGCTGCGTTCCGGTTTACCGGATCGGCGGCACCGGCGCGACACTTGGAGGCCGCTCAGGCGTTAGGGGCCGATGTACGAGATGTGGCCTTGGAGGAGGCCGGTGAAGTGTTGGCGTCGAAAATGATTGCATTGATGCGCAAGGCCGCAATACCGAATGGATTACAAGACCTCAACTTTTCCGAGAAGGACATTGCGGCGCTTGCCCGCGGTGCGTATCAACAGCAGCGTTTGTTGACCATTGCACCACGTACGGTCAGCGAGGAGCAACTGGTTTCGCTGTACCAGGACGCAATGCGCTATTGGTAGGGTAGAGAGTCACGCAGTATCGTCGACGATTGCATTGACCGTATCGCCGACGCGTATATGCCCTTCCGACAAGACGCGCGCGGTAATGCCACCGTGTCCACGCATCGCATTGTAGCCACCGACACCTAGATTTTCTTCCATGCGTGAGCAGGGCACACACTCACCGGTCCCCAACAGTTGCACCGATCCGATCGTAAAACGCTTGTCCTTCAACGCGCGCAGGCTAATTCCCGAAACCACCAGATTACGCCGCAGCAGCCCAGGCTCGACGTTGTCCAAGCCGCACAACGCGGCGATAACCGGCAGGTGTTCCGCCTGGATGAGCGTGACTTGCCGGTTGCCGCGGGAACGATAGTCCTCGGTGAGCCCGTATTTAGGACTGAGCGGCGTTGCGTCCGCGGTGCGCATCGGACTTTGCCTCGCCGGGCGGACGCCGATCCACTCCAAGCGCCCGGGGCGGGGAAATCGAGAGCGCAAGCTCTCCAGTGTGGTGTTCTCATCCAAAACCGGGATGTCTGTATTGGATGATGTAAAGGGCAGATCGTTACGTCGTTGGATTTGCCCTTTGCCTCTATCGGGCGTCACAAGCTACTTGACGTTTTCGACCATGTAATCGACCGCGGCCTTGACCTGGTCGTCGCTCAAACTGGCGTTACCGCCCTTGGGCGGCATATATCCGGCGTTGCCTTGATATCCGTTGATGGCATTGGTGTAAAGGGTATCTTCTCCCTTGGCGACGCGCTCGTTCCAGGCCCCGCCATCGGCGAATTTTGGCGCACCGGCGACACCCTGTGCGTGGCACGCGGCACAGGCGGCATTGTAAGTGGCTTCGCCGGAGACGGTCTCCGCCTTTGCCGTGGGTGCGGCCTGGGTCTGCCCGACTTCGGCAGGCTTACCGAATGCCACTTTACCTATCGGCTCGATACGCGCGATCAATTCTTTGGCCTTGGCTTCGTCTTTGAGTGACGTCATTTCGTCCTTCAGGGTGCTGCCCACGACGTTGGCAATAATGATCAGCACAACGGTCAACACCGCCATTGCTGCAAGCATGCCCCCGAAGATCTTCCCGAAACGGGCATCAGTCATTTGCTGTTCGCTCATACTAAAATAAACCTTACTGGAGTTATGTTGTCGATTACCGGCGTGCCCGCCGGCCCGGGATTCGTTGTAAAACTGTGTAAGTCTAACCTAGAATATGCCACGCCGTCATCGGCGCCCATAGCTCAGCTGGATAGAGCGTTGGCCTCCGGAGCCAAAGGTCAGAGGTTCGAATCCTCTTGGGCGCGCCAATTTTTCAACGACTTATACTGCTCTGTTTGTTTCTCGAATCGTCACTGTGACGAAAATGTGACGTGCTCGCGAGTGTGTTGACCGCTTCGCGCACATTTTCCGGTGCCAGGTGCGCGTAAATCTCCGTGGTGGCAACGGATGTGTGTCCCAACAAGTCGCGCACGCGATCCAACGCAGCGCCCGCCTGCACCAACCACGCGGCACACGTGTGACGAAGATCATGGATCCTAAAATCCTCGATCCCGGCACGCCGGCAAGCGGACGTGAACGCGTGCTTGATGTCGCCGATGCGGCGGCCATCACGGTGACAAAACACCCAGGGGCTGTCCGGGCAATGCGTCGCCCGGAAACGCGCGCGGCTCAATAAGGCGTCCTTGGCCACGGCGTTGAGCGGTACCGATCTTCGCCGTTGGGTCTTCGTGTGTTGGGCGTTGAGATAGACCAGATCGGAGCGCAGATCGACACGGCGCCACTCCAGACCCAGCATCTCGCCCCGGCGCATACCGGTATGCAGCGCCAAGCGGAGAAAATCCGGTAGGTGTGGCGACCGGGGCTCACACCCGGCTGCTGCGATCAACGCCTGCGCTTCCTCCCGCGTGATCCACCGCACACGGCCTTCCGGTTCCGGTACACGGTTTCCTTGCACCGGATTGGGAAGATTCCAACCCCATTCCTTGCGCGCATAGTTGATCGCCACCGACATCAATCCGACTTCCTTGTT